>NZ_CP094241.1:2490638-2801968 GCF_022749495.1 Neisseria macacae ATCC 33926
TATTTGGGCTTCGGCATGATTTCCTTAATCGGCTTCATCTGTTACATCATTTGGTATGCAGTGAACGTCTTTTTAAGCCAAAACCTGCGGAACAAACAAAAAGCCATCGGCTTGGCGGCAATCGGCCTGTTTATTTTGGGCGGCTTCATCCCGTCCACCATTTTGCGTATGCCCTTCCTCTGGCTGCCCTGCTTTTTGATTTTCCTGTACAGCGTCCTGCCGCAGCGCGATACGGCATATAACGCGTACCGATACACCCCTTGATAGAAAACATGATATGAAAAAAATTGTTTTGACTACTTCCATGTCCGGCCTCGGCGGCACTGAAAATGCGACCTTCCGCTTAGGACGGTTGCTCAGGCAGCGCGGCCACGAGGTCGTCCTTGCCTCTTCCGATGGCCCGCTCATCAAAGAAGCCCAAGCCTTGGGCATCCAATGGCGTCCGATTGATTTTTATCAGGGCGGCATCTTGGGCTACATCAAAGGCATGTTCGCCTACATGAAGATGTTGAAACAAGAAAAACCCGACATCATCCACTGCCAAATGGCGCGTATCGTTCCCGCCTGTGCCATCGCGGCGAAAATCTCTTCGCCGAAAACCAAAGTGTTCTACCACGCGCGCGGTTTGGATGCCGAAACTTATCCGAAAATCGCCAAACTTTTCGACAAACTGGGTGTATACATCATCGGCAACTGCAGGCACGAACAGGAAAAACTCATCCGCCACGGCTTCCCCGCCAACCGCATCACCTACACCTACAACGCCCTGCACAAAGCCGATTACGTTCCTGAAAAAACCGCCAAAGACTACGTCATGCTCGGCACGCTGTCGCGCTTGGATACCGTCCGCGCCGTGCATGTGATGCTGGACATCTTTAAGAAAATGGTTGACCGCAATATGCCCGTACGCCTGAACGTAGCGGGCATAGGCGAAGAGATGGACAATCTGAAAGCGCAAGCAAAACGCCTGGGCATAGACGACAAAGTCACCTTCCTCGGCGGCGTGCGCGATTTGACCGGCTATTTCAAAGACGTGGATATTTTGGTGAACACGCCGCACTGCATCGGTGACCACGGCGCAGGCGTCGGCAACAACATCCTTGAAGCCGGCCTCTACGACACGCCCGTCGTGACCTACAACATGGGCGGCATTTCCGAAATGGTCATTACCGGCGAAACCGGATACTGTTTCCCCTTCGGCGAAGACGAAGCCTTTATCGAAGCCGTCGATCAACTCATCAAGCAGCCCGAGTTGCGCGAAAAGATGGGCAAAGCCCTGCATAAACACGTTGAGACCTTGTGTTCCGATGATGAAATCTATCGCACCACAATGGCCGCTTACGATATGTGAGGTCGTCTGAAAATATGAACATCACCATCGTCGCCCCCTACTGTTCGCTGCCGTCCGAGCCGCATTTCAACCGCTTCTGGTATCTCGCCGAGCTGTTGTCACAGTCTCATGATGTATTGCTGATTACCAGCAATTTCAAACACTACGACAAATCTTTCAGACGACCTGAAGATGCCGAATCTGCCTCGCAAGGTCGTCTGAAAGTCATGCTGCTGGAAGAGAGCGGCTACGGCAAAAACGTCTCGCTGGACCGCGTCAAAAGCCATCATGTGTTCGTCAAACATTTTGAGCAATGGCTGAACAACTGCCGTCCGGGCGAACAAGACGTCGTCTTTTCCGCCTATCCGCTGATCGCCACCAACCTGCTTTTGGGCGAACACAAAGCGCGTTTGGGCTACAAGCTGATTATCGACGTGCAGGACGTATGGCCGGAATCCTTCTCCTCGGTCATGCCGTTTTTGAAAAAAATCCCGCACAACCTGCTGCCCTTCTCCTCCCGCGCCAACCGTGCCTACCGCTACGCCGACGCGCTGGTCGCCGTATCGCAGACCTACCTCGACCGCGCCAAAGAAGCCAATCCGAACGTACCCGGCGAAGTCGTCTATATCGGTGCGGATTTTCCGAAACTCGATGCCGCGCCGGCAAAAGACTTTGGCGACGACAAAACCCGCTTCTTCTACTTGGGTACGCTCAGTTACAGCTATGACGTAGAAACCGTGTGCAAAGGCGTTCGGAAACTGTTGGACGACGGCGAAAATGTAGAGCTGCACATCATGGGCGGCGGCCCCGATTTGGACAGGCTCAAACAATACGCCTGCGACGGTATTAAGTTTTACGGCTACATCCCCTACGCCGAAATGATGTCGGTCGCCAAAGGCTGCGACATCTCCGTCAACGCCATCCATTCCTACGCCATGCAGTCGATTACCAACAAACTGTCCGACTACATGGCATTGCAAAAACCGATTTTAAACAGCCAGGTCAATGACGAAGTTGCCGAAGTTCTCACCCTGCTGCCGCACGCGGACTACCGTTCCGGCGATGTAGACAGCTTCGTCCAAGCCGCCAAAGACATTCTGGCGCGCAAAAACGACCCCGTTCAATCCGACGAAATCGTCCGCCGTTTCAAGCGCGATGTGGCGTACCAAAAAATCGTCAACCTGATTGAAAGATTAGCCCATGAGTAAATTCTTCAAACGCCTGTTTGACATCATCGCCTCCGCCTCAGGACTGATTTTCCTCTCGCCCGTATTTTTGATTTTGATATACCTCATCCGCAAAAACTTGGGCGAACCGGTATTCTTCACCCAAGAGCGGCCGGGCAAAGACGGCAAACCGTTCAAAATGATCAAGTTCCGCTCCATGCGCGATGCGGTCGACCAAGACGGCAACCCGCTGCCCGACAGCGAGCGGCTGACCCCTTTCGGCAAGAAACTGCGCGCGACGAGCTTGGACGAACTTCCTGAGCTTTGGAACGTTCTAAAAGGAGAGATGAGCCTGGTCGGCCCGCGTCCGCTGTTGATGAGCTACCTGCCGCTTTACAACGAATTTCAAAACCGACGCCACGAAATGAGGCCCGGCGTAACCGGTTGGGCGCAGGTCAACGGGCGCAACGCGCTTTCGTGGGACGAAAAGTTCGCACACGATATTTGGTATATCGACCATTACAGTTTTTGGCTGGATATGAAAATCCTGTTTCTGACAGTCAAAAAAGTCTTTATCAAAGAAGGTATTTCGGCTGAGGGAGAAGCCACCATGCCCTATTTCACAGGAAATGACACTGATGCGAAAAAATAACGTACTCATCCTTTCCGCGGGAAGGCGCGTTGAATTGGTACAGGATTTTCAAACCGAAGCGGCCAAGTTTTCAGACGACGTCAAGATTTTGACGACGGATTTGGTGCCGCGTATGTCCTCCGCCTGCCACGTTTCGGACGGTTCGTTTGAAGTGCCGCTGATTAGCGCCGATTCATATATCGACAGCATTTTCGATCTGGCGGTACGCGAAAACATCGGTTTAATCATCCCGACCATAGACACCGAACTACAAAAGCTGGCAGACGAGCGCGAACGCTTCGAAGCGGCAGGCATCCACATCGTCGTTTCCGACTCGGACTTCATCGCGCAATGCCGCGACAAACGGAAAACCGCCAGCTTGTTTGCCCGCTACGGCATACGTTCGCCCGAAATTTACGACCGCGAGAAGTTGGTTTTCCCTTGCTTCGCCAAACCCTACGACGGCAGCCGCGCCATCGGGGCCAAACGGATCGACACGCCAGCCTGCCTGACGCCTGAAATCGTGGACGACCCCAAGCTGATGTTCTGCGAGCTTATCGACATCGAAAACGAATTTTCCGAATTTACCGTCGATATGTATTACGACCATGAAAGTCGTCTGAAATGCGCCATCCCGCGAAAACGCTTGGAAGTGCGTTCCGGCGAAGTCAGCAAAGGCATTACCCGCAAAAACAGCCTCTACCAAACGCTGCTGGAAAAAATGGCGGTATTGGAAGGCGCGCGCGGCTGCATCACGGCGCAGTTCTTCTGCAACGAAGAAACCGGCGAATTCTACGGCGTGGAAATCAACCCCCGCTTCGGCGGCGGCTTCCCGCTGACGTATGCCGCGGGCGGCAATTACCCGGGCTGGCTGATGCACGAATACTTCCGCAACGAAGAAATCCCGTTTTCAGACGACTGGGAAAACAACCTCATCATGCTGCGCTACGATGCCAAGGTCTTGGTTCATGAAAACGATTAATCCCGAAACCGCCGTCATTGTCTTCGACTTGGACGATACGCTGTACTCGGAATACGAATACAAACTCTCCGGCATCCGTGCAATCGTCGATACCGTTGCCACCCTGTATCCCGATTGGGATTCAGACGACCTATGGCGCAGTATCGACCCCGACGGTAAAGACTGGCTGGACAAGTTGTGCCGCCACTGCGGTTTCAACGAATCGGAAAAACAGGTTCTTCTGTGGCAATACCGGCTGCACCGCCCGACGCTGACGCCGTATGCCCCGCATGATTTCCTGTCCAAGCTGACCGCGCCCTTCGCCGCACGCGCGCTGATTACCGACGGCAGAAGCTTGACCCAACGCTTGAAGCTGGAAGCCTTGGGGCTGTATTCCCTGTTTGACGACATCCTCGTCTCCGAAGCCTGCGCTTCGGAAAAGCCCGACGGCAAACGCTTCCGCTATTTACAAGACAAATATGCCGAAAAGGCAGACTGTTTCATCTACATCGGCGACAACCTTTCCAAAGACTTCATCGCGCCGAACGCTTTGGGCTGGATCACCATAGGGCTGCATCCGTCCGAGCACAATATTCACCACCACTTACCCGAAAACTTTAACAAAGAACACCATCCCGATGCGTGGATCAGCTCCCTGCAGGATTTGGCGCAGCTGATTGCCCCTTCGGACTGTTCAACAAAATCACACATTAGCTGATAAAACAAAAAGGACTCTCACATGACAAAAATATTATTCATGGGACGTAAACGGCTTTCCGCCAACCTGCTCCGGCTCTTATCCTCACAAAACGGCATCGAAATCGTCGGCGTACTGACCGACAGCCACCTGCAAGGCTCGCCGACGGCCGCCGCCGCCAAAGAATTGGGCTTGCCGCTCTACACTTTCGACACCGCCTTGGAAGCAATGAAAGAAGGTCGTCTGAAATACGACTTGGGCTTGTCCGTACTCTACTGGCGCAAACTGCGCGACGAATTCCTGACCGTCCCGCGCTTGGGTACGATCAACTTCCACCCGGCCCTGTTACCCGAATACAAAGGCACGGGCGGCTACAACCTCGCCATCATGGACGAATTGTCCGAATGGGGCAGCACCGCCCACTACGTCGATGCCTCCATCGACACCGGCGAAATCATCGAAGTGGACCGCTTCCCCATTGATTCTTCTGCCGAAACCGCCCAATCGCTCGAACGCAAAACCATGCAGGCATTGGAGCCGTTTGCACAACGCATTATCGCCCGCGCCGTCGAAGCGCAAGCCAAACTGCCGACCACGCCCAACATCGGCGGCCGCTACGTCAGCCGTGATGAAATGGAAGCCATGAAGCAAATCCGTGACGGCGATGATGTCGAGAAAAAAATCCGCGCGTTCTGGTTCCCGCCTTACGACGGCGCATACGTCGAAATCGACGGTCAAAAATACACCTTAATCAATCGCCAACTGCTGGAAGAAGTCGCCCCCAAAGACTCCACCAGCCTTTTCGCAGGAAAAGCCAATGCTTAACACATCCCTCTCCCCGTGGCCGAGCTTCACCCAAGAAGAAGCCGATGCCGTTTCCAAAGTCCTGCTGTCCAACAAAGTCAACTATTGGACGGGCACCGAATGCCGCGAATTTGAAAAAGAATTCGCCACCTTCGCCGGTACGCAATACGCCGTCGCCCTTTCCAACGGCACGCTGGCACTCGATGTCGCGCTTAAAGCAATGGGCATCGGCGCAGGCGACGATGTCATCGTTACCTCGCGCACCTTCCTCGCCTCCGCTTCCTGCATCGTTACCGCAGGCGCAAACCCCGTGTTCGCCGACGTGGATTTAAACAGCCAAAATATCAGCGCGGAAACCATCAAAGCCGTGCTGACGCCGAATACCAAAGCCATCATCGTCGTCCACCTCGCCGGTATGCCTGCCGAAATGGACGGCATCATGGACTTGGCAAAAGAACATGATTTATGGGTTATCGAAGACTGCGCCCAAGCGCACGGCGCGAAATACAAAGGCAAATCCGTCGGCTCCATCGGACACGTCGGCGCATGGTCGTTCTGCCAAGACAAAATCATGACCACCGGCGGCGAAGGCGGCATGGTCACCACCAACGACAAAGAGCTGTGGAGCAAAATGTGGTCGTACAAAGACCACGGCAAAAGCTATGACGCCGTGTACCACCGCGAACACGCACCCGGCTTCCGCTGGCTGCACGAAAGTTTCGGCACCAACTGGCGCATGATGGAAATGCAGGCAGTCATCGGCCGCATCCAGCTCAAACGCATGCCCGAATGGACGGCACGCCGCCAAGCGCACGCCGCCAAACTGGCAGAAAGCTTGGGCAAGTTCGCCAGCATCCGCCTGATTGAAGTCGCCGACTACATCGAACACGCGCAATACAAGTTCTACGCCTTCGTCAAACCCGAACACCTCAAAGAAGGCTGGACGCGCGACCGCATCGTCAGCGAACTGAACGCGCGCAAAGTCCCCTGCTATCAAGGCAGCTGCTCCGAAGTCTATTTGGAAAAAGCCTTCGACAACACGCCGTGGCGTCCGAAAGAGCGGCTGAAAAACGCCGTCCAACTGGGCGACACCAGCCTGATGTTCTTGGTGCACCCGACGCTGACCGACGACGAAATCGCATTCTGCAAAGAACACATCGAAGCTGTGTTGGCAGAAGCCACAGCATAAAGTACAAACCGCCGCGCCCGTCTCATCGGGACGGCGGCGGTTTACCGCTTCAGCCGAATAAAAAAGGGAACCGGCAAGCAGCCGACACATACGGAAAACCAATGCTCCGTAGCAACAAACGTCTTTTCAGACGACCTTTGCATGACCGGGGTCGTCTGAAACCCACCCACAACATTATTCAGAACATACCAAAATGAATTTGGAAACCCTGTTATCCCTGCCCCGCAACGTCAAGAAAACCTTCTTCGTCATCCACGACGTTTTGATGATTTTTATCGCCTTTTGGTTTGCGCAAAGCCTCCGAGTCCAATACTCCGACGAATGGGCAAGCATGGCGAACTGGCTTGCCTTCGGCTCGACCGCCTTTTTGACCATCGCCCTGTTTGTCAGACTGGGGCTGTACCGCGCCGTTACCCGCTTCGTCAGCACCCGCGTCCTGACCGCCGCCGCTTTCGGCAGCTTGATTTCGGCAGTCTTGTTCTGCCTGACCACCTTGGTTTTCGAACGCAAACTGCACCTTGCCCTGCCCGTCGTTTATTTCTTGCTGCTGGTCGTCTGCATCACCAGTTCGCGCATGATTCTGCGCGCCATCCTAACCGACCGGCACAAAAAACAAATGGCGCCCGTCATCATTTACGGCGCAGGACAATCCGGCCGCCAACTGCTGGAAGCCATCAAACAGGTCAACGAATATTCCGCCGTCGCCTTTGTGGACGACAACCCCAAAATCCGCCGCACCGTCATCTACGACCTGACCGTCTATGGTCCTGAAGACATCCAATCGCTCATCGACCGCTACGGTGTGGAAAAAATCCTGCTCGCCATCCCCAGCTCCACTCAGGAAGAACGCCGCCGCATCATCCAAAGCCTCGAAAAATACAAATGCGAAGTGCTGACCATCCCCGGCATGAAAGACTTAGTGGACGGCAAAATCAAAGTCAGCGCGCTGAAAAAAATCTCCGTCGTCGATTTGCTCGGCCGCGACCCCGTCGCTCCGCGCCCCGAACTCATGGGCGCGGACATTACCGGCAAAACCGTGATGGTGACAGGAGCGGGCGGTTCCATCGGCTCCGAACTCTGCCGCCAAATCCTGAAATGCCGCCCGTCCAAATTACTGCTGTTCGAACTGTCCGAGTTCTCCCTGTACAGCATAGACAAAGAATTGCGCGAAACTCAGGCAGCCGCCGGCAGTCAAATCGAAGTCGTCCCCCTGCTCGGCTCCGTGCAAAACAAAGAACGCCTGATCAGTGTCATGACCGCGTACGGCGTTGAAACCGTCTATCATGCCGCCTACAAACACGTCCCCATGGTCGAGTTCAACACCGTCGAAGGCATCCGCAACAACGTCTTCGGCACGCTCTTGTGCGCCCAAGCCGCCGTCGAATCCGGCGTCAGCACCTTCGTACTCATCTCCACCGACAAAGCCGTGCGCCCGACCAACACCATGGGCGCCAGCAAACGCATGGCAGAACTCTGCCTGCAGGCACTCGCCGCCGAACCCGGCCAACACACCCGCTTCTGCATGGTGCGTTTTGGCAACGTTTTAGGCTCCTCCGGCTCCGTCGTCCCCGTGTTTGAAAAACAAATCGCCGAAGGCGGCCCCATCACCCTGACTCACCAAGACATCACCCGCTACTTCATGACCATCCCCGAAGCCGCCCAACTCGTCATTCAAGCGGGCGCGATGGGCAAAGGCGGCGACGTATTCGTGTTGGATATGGGCGAATCTGTTAAAATCATTGACTTAGCCAAACAAATGATTACGCTTAGCGGCCTGAAATTGAAAGATGCCCAACATCCCGACGGCGATATCGAAATTAAAATTACAGGACTACGTCCGGGCGAAAAACTTTACGAAGAGTTGCTCATCGGAGACGAAGTGCAAAAAACCACTCATCCCCGAATTATGACCGCCAGCGAAGTAATGCTGCCATGGGCGCAATTAAATGACATAATTATGCGTATGGACTTAGCGTGCTCAAATTCAGACCAACAAACCCTGCGCGCCCTGCTGCTCGAAGCCCCCGCCGGCTTTAATCCCAAAGACGATATTTGCGATTTGGTTTGGCAGCAGACACATTAAATACCCGACCGACAAAGCAAAACATTCCACAAAAAGGTCGTCTGAAAGTTTTCAGACGACCCCGATAAGACTGACAAGGATACCGACATGAAAAAACAGCTTGCCCTCATCAGCCTGTCCCTGATGGCACTGACCGCCTGCAACAGCAGCACCGTCATTCCCGGCTCCACCATCAACACACGCAACAAAACCATCGTTTACGAAAACGGCGAAACCGTAGCAGACACCAAATTCGACAAGCGCGTCGCCATCTATCCGATCACCTTCGGCCTCGTTGAAAAAATGCGCAAACCGCCAGTGTTGTCACAAAACAACGGTGCGCTTGAGCGCAGCAAAGCCGCCTACCGCTACCATATCGGCAAAGGCGACGTATTGAACATCATGGTCTGGGCGCACACCGACCTCAATTCGCCCGTACAACAAAGCAACCCGCAAACCAACCAAGTCAGCCGTGGCGCATGGGTGGACGAAGGCGGCTACATCACCTATCCGCTGGTCGGCAAAATCCAAGCGCAAGGCAAGACCATAGACGAGCTGCAAAACATCCTGACAGGTCGTCTGAAACGCTATCTTAAAAATCCCCAAGTCGCCATCAACGTAACCGAATTCCGCTCGCAACGCGTATCCGTTTCCGGCGCCGTCGGACAAGCAGGACAACTGCCGATTACCAACGTCCCCATGACCATCCTCGATGCCGTCAACCAAGCGGGCGGCGTGGCGCAAAATGCCGACACCCACAACATCAAATGGACGCACAACGGCGTTGACCGCACCATCTCCCTGCAAAACATCATGCAGTACGGCGATATGTCGCAAAACCACCTCTTAAGCAACGGCGACATCGTTTACGTTCCGAACAACAGCAACAGCAAAGTATACGTTATGGGCGAAGTCGGCCGCCAAGCCACCCTGCCTATCGGCAACCACGGCCTGAACCTCACTCAAGCCTTGGGTGAAACCGGTGGCATGAACCAAGCCTTGGCAGACGCAACCGGCGTCTTCGTCATCCGCCGTGCGCCCGAAGATGCGGCCAAACCTATCCACATTTACCAACTTAACCTGAAAGACGCGACCGCTTACGCCTTGGGCAGCGACTTCGACCTGCGTCCGAACGACGTTGTTTATGTGACTGCCGCCCCGGTTACCCGTTGGAACCGCGTAGTGTCGCAATTGACCAGCTTCTTCAGCAACGTCAACGCCATCGACAACACGTTCAAATAACCTGACGGCGCCTGACAGCACCTGCTGTCAGGCAAAACGGCAGGCCGGTTATTTATCGTCTGACGACATATAAACAAAACCCTTTCAGACCGACCAAATATCCGACCTCAAACCTTTTTATCATGATTTGACCCTATACAAGAAAAAAATACCGCTTCTCTTATGTTTCAAAATATTTTAGTAGTATGCATGGGAAATATCTGCCGCTCCCCGATAGCGGAGCGCATCTTGCAGAAAAAGCTGCCCGGACACCGTGTCAGTTCGGCCGGCATCAACGCATTGGCGGGAAAAGATGCCGACTTCCAAGCCATTAAAACCGCCCTTAAACACGGCGTAGTCGTTGCCGGACACACCGCCCGCCAACTGACCCCTGAAATGTGCAATGCAGCAGACCTGATTTTGGTGATGGAGCCGGCCCATATCGATATGGTTGCCGACATCCTGCCTTCCGCGCGCGGGAAAACCATCCTGCTCGCCCAATGGCTGCCCAAGAAAAACATACCCGACCCGTTCAAACAAAGCAGCGAAATGTTTGAAGCCGTATTCCAACAAATACAAAGCGCAGCCGAGACTTGGGCTGAAAAATTGAACGGACCAACCCCGGCATAACACTCACTTACGCCGGATTCAATCAATTAAATCCAAACAGAAAGCCTACTGATGTATAAACAATATCCGTCATCAGCATCCTCCAACAACGACGAAATCGATTTCGGCCAACAACTGCACAATTTGTGGCTGCACAAATCCAAAATTGCCACCGCACTGATTGCGGGCGGCTTGCTCGGTGCTGTTTTCAGCTTTGCGTCCACGCCTGTCTACCGCGCCGACGCCATGTTGGAAATCGAAACCAAACAAAACCAGATTCTGACCGAAATCAACAACATGCTTTCCAACGAGCCGGCGCCTTCCGAAGCCGAAATCGAATTGGTCCAATCCCGCATGGTTATAGGCAAAACCGTTGACGAGCTTCAGCTTGACCAAGAAGTCAAAGCCACCTACTTCCCGGTTTTCGGCAACATGATTCACAACCTCAGCGGCAACGATGATCCGATTTTGAAAATCGGTACATTTACCGTTTCCGAAGAATGGATCAACAAACCCTTCAAACTGACCGTCAAAGACAGCAAAAACTATATCCTGACGCTCCCGAACGGTACAGCCAAAGAAGGCCGCGTCGGCACTCCGCTGAAAATCAATAACGAAACCGTTCTGAAAGTCGACCAAATCCTTGCCGAAACAGAGCAGGATTTCGAGTTGACCAAGTTTTCCAAGCTCAGCGCCATCGAAAACATCAAAAACCAACTCTCAGTCATCAGCAAAGGCAAAACCAGCCCCATCATCAACCTTGCCTACACCGATGTTGATCCGAAAAAAACCAGCGCCGTCCTCAACAGCATCGCCGACAACTACGTCGCGCAAAACCGCGAACGCGACATTCAAGTCGCCTCCAGCGGCTTGGCGTTCATCAGCGAAGAATTGCCTCGTCTGAAAGAAACCCTGCAAGAAGCAGAAAACAAACTCAATGCTTACCGCGAACGCGCAGGTTCGCTCGACATTCCGCTTGAGTCCAAAGGCGCGCTTGAAAGCCTGACCAGCATCGAAACCCAAATCACCCTGCTCAAAACCGAAGAAGCAGGCTTAGCGGAACTGTATACTCCGGAACACCCTTCCTATAAAGCCGTTTTGGACAAACTGGCGGTACTCGAACGCGCCAAGAGCAAAATCAACCAGCAAATCGCCGGCCTGCCCAACACCCAACAGGAAGTCATCCGCCTGACCCGCGACGTAGAAACCAACCAAGCGACCTACGTCCAACTCTTGGCGAAACAACAAGAACTCAACATCATGAAAGCCAGTGCGCAAGGCAATGTCCGCGTCGTTGACCATGCCTACACGCCGGAACAACCGATCGCCCCGCGTAAAGCCGTCATTACCGCATTAAGCGCACTTGCCGCAGGCGCACTCGCCTCCATGTGGGTCATGCTGCAAGGCCGTATGCGCCGAGGCATCACGTCGTCTGAAGAGATTGAAAACCTCAATCTCGAAGTCGCCGCCCTCGTACCCTACTCCAAAACCCAGCAAAAACGCGACCTATTGAAACGCAAATTCAAATCCCTGACCGGCCGCTCCAATTATCTGCTGGCAAACGAGGATGCCTCCGACGTCGCCGTCGAAGCCATCCGCGCCCTGCGTACCAACATCTACTTCTCCATGCTGGATGCGCGCAACAATGTCCTCATGATTACCGGTGCGGCTCCGGAAGCGGGCAAATCCTTTATTTCCGCCAACCTCGCCACCGTAATGGCACAATCAGGCAAACGCGTATTGCTGATCGATACCGATATGCGTAAAGGCTATTTGGACCAACTGTTCAAACTGACGCCCGAATACGGCTTGGCAGACATCCTTTCCGGCCATGTCTCCCCTGCCAAAGCCGTCTGTGAAACGCGGATTGAAAACCTGCACCTCATCAGCAACGGAGGTTATCCTAAAAATCCATCCGAGCTGCTGATGGACAGCCGCTTCACAGAATTGCTGGCAAACGCCCAAAAACGTTACGACTACGTGATTATCGACACCCCGCCTGTCCTCGCAGTGACCGACGCAACCATCGTCGGACAGCTGGCAGGTACGGTTCTGCTGGTCAGCCGCTACGGCAACACTACCACCAGAGAGCTTGAAATCAGTGCCGACCGTCTGCGTCAGAACAAGATCAATATCAAAGGCGTCATCCTGAACGGCATGAAGCGCGAAGCCAACAGTATGTATGACTACTACGCCTACCACTCTCCGCAGGATAGTAAGAAACCGGTTAAAAAAGAAGCGCCGGAAAACAAAGCTTAAAGCTGAAAACCAGCTATTTTCTGCCCAAGAGGTCGTCTGAAACGGAAAAATCAAGTTTCAGACGACCTTTTGTCATGCCTTTCAACAGATGCGATAAAAATCATCTTATTTGCGCTTAAGCAAGATAACGGCGTACCGATTTAAAGTTCGCCCCCTAGATTCACTGTACAATACCCCATCCCTTCCAATCTTCAGATTGTTGTAAACAAAAGACAGCCCCCAGTTTCCTTTACAATCCATTGAAACTGACACAGCCTGCCAATCCACGCCAAACCGACCGCACCCTCTGCCCATCGCCGCCTGCACCCGGTTGCCACCTGAGACGATAAGAATTTATCTTATTGTTTATATTTAAAATTTCCAACACATCCAAACCACCATATTTTTATTGGACTTCCATACCGCACAATATTAAGAGAAAATATAACTAACTGTATTTATTCCATTTACCGCCATTGCAAATAACTACCGATATTCTCGTCATATCATTAACAATAAATTACAGAAAACAGTATAATAACCAACCTAGTCCCTTTTCCCATTTCATCTTATGACTGCAGTACCCGACTCTTCCCGTACGCTCTCTGTCAAGCCGGCAAACAGAATGACCGCCGACACAGTCAGCCCTGCACTGCTGCCCCAACAAGCAGCAGGCAATCGGTACGCCGGTACTGCCTATCAAGTCAACAAAATCACCTATGCCTCCGGTCTGACACGCCTGGCCACAGCGCCCAAGCCGCAACCCAAACCTGTCGAGCTGACACCTGAAGAAGAATTCTCGCTATTGCAAAACAGCGAGCAGCAAGGCATTCCGACCGAACACCACTTATCTGCCTATACCCGCCTGGCCGAAGCAGGAATGCCGGAAGCGCAGCACGTCCTGATGCGCTTTTACCAAGAGCGCAACGAACCCCAAATGTACCACTGGGCGCAGCTTGCCTCAGCGCAAAACTCCGCCGAAGCCCAATACTGCCTTGCCTACCGCCACAGCCTGAAGCCTGATTTTGAAAGCGCAATCAAGTTGTACCGACAAGCGGCGGAACAAGGATTTGCCCCTGCACATTGGCAATTGGGAAAAATGTACTACCGCGGTATCGGCATGAAAGCCGACCCAGCCCAAGCCGAAATCCATTTACGGCAGGCAGCGGAAGCAGGGGTTATCGCCGCACAAGTTATGTTGGGCGACTTGCTTGCCGCGCAAAATCAGGCGGAATCCATGACCTGGTATCGGAAAGCCGCCGCAAAAGGCAGCGGGGACGCCGCCGCCGCTTTGGCGCAGCACAGCCTGACAGGCAAACTGACCGGACGCGATCCGCTCCAAGCCATGCGCCACACCCGTTTCGCCGCAGACCGACGCCATCCGGAGGCCTTGCGCATTATGGGCGACCTCTACCGCTACGGACTCGGCGTCAAAGCCGACCCGCACGCAGCGCACGACTATTACCACCGTGCCGCAACACTCGGCTGCGCCACCGCCATCCAAAAGCTGCTCAGCGATGCCGCGCTGCACAACCCCCAACAGTATGAACAAATCCGGGAAGCCGCCCTGTTTTTCCAAAAAACGGAACAAACCTTCCGCAATGCCGAAGCATGCCATTACGGCATAGGGACGGCGGTGGATTACGACCGTGCCAGAAAACTTTATCTGGAAGCCGCCGAATTCCATCACAAAAATGCCGCTGCCGCTTTGGGCAAATTGTATTATTACGGACAAGGCGTCGAACCCAATTTCCAATCTGCCGCCCACTGGTTTGAAATCGCGGCGGAACAAGGCCATACCGAGGCGCAATACTATCTGGCACGACTCTATTACCACGGGCAAGGTGTCTCCAGCCATATTCCCACTGCCTGCCGCTGGTTGCAGGCAGCCATCAGTGGCTGTTATGAAAATCCCGATGCCTTGCGCCCCCTGTTGGCAAAATGGCAGAAGGAAGCAAGCCGTTAAACCTGACGGCATCCCGCTATAAAATCCAAACTTATATAGTGAATTAAATTTAAATCAGGACAAGGCGAGGCACCGCCGTACTGGTTTAAAGTTAATCCACTATAAAACAAATGGCTCTAGACCAACAGAAATACTCTGTTAGACTAGAGCCAATCGTTTTCAGACGACCTCTACAGACAAATCAACATCAGTCAGCAAAATCATCCACCTTGCTGCACTATCCCTATCCGAGGAAACCCCATGCGCGCCGTTATTCAAAAAGTAAGCCATGCCCAAGTTGATGTCCTGAGCGAAGGACACCGAGAAACCAGCGGCAAAATCAATCACGGCTTTTTGATTCTTTTAGGCATTACACACGATGACAACGAGACCGATGCCTCCTATATCGCCGACAAAATAGCCAATCTGCGCATTTTTGAAGATGAAGCCGGAAAATTGAATCTGTCGCTTAAAGACACGGGCGGCTCAGTCTTGCTCGTTTCACAGTTCACTCTCTACGCCGATGCGCGCAGCGGTCGCCGCCCCTCTTTTTCCGAAGCCGCCCCTGCCCGGCAGGCAGAATCCCTGTATCAACGCACCGCCGAATTATTGCGCGCCCACGGTCTGACGGTAGAAACCGGCCGCTTCCAAACCCATATGCAGGTTTCACTCTGCAATGACGGTCCTGTCACCTTGTTGCTGGATTCCAAAAAACTGTTTTAAAACAAACACGATCAACCGCATGTTGACCAAAATTCAGATAAGCCAGCGAAGGCTTAGGGTAAAAATATAGTCAATTAAAATCAAAATAGGACAGTAACGCATCGTCAAATCGGGCGTAATCAGACAATACGGTTCGCAGATACCGCTTAATATTCGCCCACACCTTCTCAATCGGGTTGAGCTCAGGTGAATAAGGTGCAAGAGGCAATACCTTATGTCCCCATTTTTCCGCCATTTCCCGTAAGACACCCATACGGTGAAATCGCGCATTATCTAAAATAATCACCGATTTTTGAGTCAATGCGGGCAGTAGGCATTGCTGAAACCACGCTTCAAAAAAGACTCCGGTCATCGTATTTTGATAAACCATCGGAGCAATCAGCCGGTTGCCGACTTGTGCGGACACCAGAGATAAGCGTCGGTATCTTTTTCCACTTATCTGCGCTTTCACTATTTGCCCTTTCGGGCTGCGGGCATAGGGGCGGAACAGGTAGCGGTCAAATCCTGTTTCATCCAAATAAACACGTTGGTAGTCGGGAAATTCGGCCAGCTGTGTCAAATAATGCGTCACTTTGGCCGGGTCTTGTTCTTTGTAAGTGGTGGTCTTTTTTTGCGCGTCATCCCCATCTGTTTGAGTGCATAGCAAACGGCGGCTGGCGTACAATCAAAATGTTTGGCGATTTCATGTAGATAGGCATCCTGGTGTTGCTCAACATATTGAGCCAGTTTTTGCCTATCCAATTTGACGGCATTTAGACCGGTGACTTGATGTTTTAGGCTGCCTGTTTGCTTTTTAAGGCGAATCCACAGGTAAAGCGTGTTTCTTGACAAGTTAAACGTTGCTGCGGTTTGGCTGATGTTTTTGCATTGTTCGTAATAGTTTAAAGCTTTGTTTCTTAAGTCCGCAGAGTATGCCATGGTTAGACCTTCAAAGTTGAGTATTGTACTATTTTATTTTTAATTGACTATATAGTGGATTAACTTTAAACCAGTACGGCGTTGCCTCGCCTTGTCCTGATTTAAAGTTAATCCACTATAACGCTGGGGTCGTCTGAAAAGCTTATTCGTGGTTGCGCGTGTGCCAGAAGTAGCGCCACACGAAGCAGGGGAAGGCGAATATCAGATAGAGGCAGACTACGGTGGCGTAAAACTCCCAGTCTTGATGCTGTACCGCACCGGCACGGGATTCGAGGATGTAGGCGAGGACGGCGGTCAAGATGAAGCCTGCCGCCAATTCGACGAGATGATGCCCGAAATGTTTGCGCTTGAGCGGGAACACGCCGAAAAATTTGGTGGTAATGAAAGGGACATTGGCGAAGATGAGCGCCAATATCAAAAGGATGTACATGGATGCGGTCATGATGGTGTGTCTTTCTGTTTTCAGACGACCTCTTTGATTCAAAGGGTCGTCTGAAAAAACAATCTTGGGCTGCGTATCTTAACAAAAACGGCAGCCTCTGACACGGCTGCCGTTTCGGTTTATCGCCTTACAAAGTGTTTTCCAAAGCCTTTGCGCACCAGTCAATCATCGTTTGCGGCATAACGCCCCACAAAACCAACAAGAACGCATTGACGCTCAGGAAGAATTTGGCGGCATAGTTGCTGCCGATGGGTTGGTCATGGGTGGGTTCGTCGAAATACATGACTTTAACCACGCGCAGGTAGTAGAACGCGCCGATTAAGGACATAACGACCGCGAAGACCGACAACCAAACGTAATGGAATTTCAGCAACACCATGATGACGCCGAATTTGGCGTAGAAGCCCATCAGCGGCGGAATGCCTGCCATAGAGAACATGACCAGCAGCATCAGTAAGGCAAACCAAGCATGACGTTGGTTCAAGCCTGCCAAATCTTTGATTTCTTCACACTCGATATTGTCGGTGGACAATACCATCAATATGCCGAAGCCCGCAGCCGCCATCAAAGCGTAAGTAATGGCGTAATACAGACCCGCAGTAGAGCCGATTGAGCCTGCCATAAACGCCAGCAGGATAAAGCCCATGTGCGACACAGTCGAATAGGCAAGCATCCGCTTGATATTGGTCTGCATAATCGCGGCAAGATTACCGACCACAAGCGACGCAACGGCAAGGACGGCAAACATAGGCGCCCAGTATTGATGCACTTCACCAAAACCGGTAACCAAAATACGGAAGGCAAAGACGACGGCGGCGATTTTCGGCGCCGTACCCACAAACGCGGCGACGGATGTCGGCGCGCCGTGGTACACGTCGGGCACCCACATATGAAACGGCACCGCGCCCAGTTTGAACGCTACCGCCACAACGATAAACACCAGCCCCAGTTTCAACAGCCATTCGTTGGCAAGTTCGCTATAAGACGACGCCAAAACAGTGGCGAATTCGAGCGAACCCGTCGCGCCGTACACCATCGAAATGCCGTAGAGCAGCAGGCCGGAAGCCAGCGCACCCAAGACGAAATATTTGAGCGCGGCTTCGGCGGAACGGCCGGAATCGCGGCGCAGCGCAATCATGGCGTAAAGCGACAGCGACAAAAGTTCCAGACCGATATAGGCGGTCAGGAAATGCGCCGCGCTCACCATCACGCTCATGCCTAACAGGGCAAACAGCGACAGGGTATAAAACTCGCCTTTAAAAATACCGCGCGCCTGATTGTACGGTTTGCTGTAAATAAACAGCCCGAAGGTCAATCCGTACAACACCAGCTTGGACAGGCGCGACATACCGTCGGCGATATACATCCCGTGAAACGCCAGCGTACTGCCCTGCTCCCACACTGCCAGCTGCGTAACCGCTACGATAATAACGGTTCCCAAGCTCATCAGATGGGTCAGATAGCGGTTTTCATCGCTAACCCACAAATCTGCCAGCAATACGGCAATCAGCAGCGCAAACAGCACGATTTCGGGCATGGCAGGCATTAAGTTCAAATCAATCAAGTTCATTCGCACACCTCAAATCTTGCTTTGCGCCACATGGGCAATCAAATCGTTTGCCGCCTGATGCACCACTTCGATAAACGCCTGCGGATACAGGCCCATACCCAATACCGCAACCGCCAAAATCGCCAGAATCGCAAATTCGCGGCAGTTGATGTCTTTCATATCGGCAACGTGCGGATTGCCGACCGCGCCGAAAATCACGCGCTTATACATCCACAACGTGTAAGACGCACCATAAATCAGCGTCAGTGCTGCCAGCGCGCCTACCCAGAAATTCACTTTGACCGCGCCCATAATCACCATAAACTCGCCCACGAAGCCCGAAGTCGCCGGCAGACCCGCATTTGCCATCGCAAACAGCATCATAAACGCCGCAAACTTGGGCATCACGTTTACCACGCCGCCGTAATCGGCGATATTGCGCGTGTGCAGGCGGTCGTACATCACGCCGATACACATAAACATCGCCGCCGACACGAAGCCGTGCGAAATCATCTGAATGACCGCGCCTTTCAACGCCCAGTCGTTCAACTGGCCGTTAATGAACAAGAACATCCCCAAGGTAACGAAACCCATATGGCTGATGGACGAATACGCCACCAGTTTTTTCATATCGGTCTGCACCAACGCGACCATACCGATGTAAATCACCGCAATCAGGCTCAACACGATGATGACCGGCGCGAAATAGCGCGACGCGTCGGGCAGAATCGGCAGGATGAAGCGCAAAAAGCCGTATGCGCCCAATTTCAGCGTAATCGCCGCCAACACCATCGAACCGCCGGTCGGCGCCTCAACGTGGGCATCCGGCAGCCAAGTGTGCACGGGGAACATCGGCACTTTCACCGCAAACGACAGGAAAAACGCCACAAACAAAAGCTGTTGTACGCCCAGCGGAATCTGTTTGATGTTTTGGAAATCCTCAATCGAAAAGCCGCCCGCCTGGTAAGACAGATACACAATCGCCACCAGCATCAGCAACGAACCCATCAGCGTATAGAGAAACAGCTTCACCGACGCATACACGCGGCGCGGACCGCCCCACACGCCGATAATCAGGTACAGCGGAATCAGCATACCCTCGAAGAACACATAAAACAGCAGGGCATCCCGCGCTGAAAACGCGCCGTTAATCAGGCCCGACATGATTAAAAACGCCGCCATATACTGCGCCGGACGCTTCTGAATCACTTCCCAACCCGCCAGCACCACCATCAGCGTGATAAACGCGTTCAGAATGACAAACAGCACCGAAATACCGTCCACACCCAGCGAATAGTTGATTCGCAAAAGCGGAATCCACTCGTGGAACTCAGTAAACTGATAGCCGCCGCTCAAACGGTCGAAACCCGTAAACAAGGGCAGCGTTACCAAGAAACCGGCAAGCGCACCGATTAAAGCGAGCACGCGGGCAAGCGGCGCACGGCTGTCCGGCCCCGTCGCCAAAACCAGCACGCCCGCAGCGATGGGTATCCATATTGCCAAGCTGAGTAGGTAGTTGGAAAACATAGTGGTTAACCTGTGGTTAAAATAAAAATATAGTTGTATGGGTTGGTTTTTCAGACGACGTTTTAAGAGGTCGTCTGAAAAAGGTTTGTTCAGGCTTCTGCTATTTATCTCAAGCTAATTCTGCCGAATCTTCCAGCCGTAGGTCGGATTCTCGAATCCGACACGCTGTACTATTTTCTTTTTCATGTCGGATACAAGTATCCGACCTACAACTTGAATGGTTTTCTTTTTCAGACGACCTCAAACGCTGCCTTCTTTCTCGATCACCAAAATCCGCGCTTCGCCGCACGGATGGGCGACGTGTTCCGTGCCGATTCCTGCGTAGAAGATATCGCCGCTTTTCAACCGAACGATGCGTTCTTCGCCGTTTTCTCGGTAGTGCATATCTACTTCGCCGTCCATCACGGCAAACACTTCCTCGCCGTCGTTGACGTGCCATTTGTAGGGCTGGTCCGTCCAGTGCAGGCGCACGGTGGTGCCGTTCATATTGGCGATGTCGAGTGCGCCCCATGCGTGGGAAGCGGTAAATTCGGTGGAGCGGATGGTTTGTGTGTCGGGCATTTTCGCGTCTCTTTGATTCTGTATTTAGATAAACCTGTCGATACAACTTTTATTAAATCCCGTCATTCCCGCGCAGGCGGGAATCCAGAACGTAGATTTTAGGAAACCTTTTTCCTTGACAGGTTTATGCGCCGATAGGTCTGGATTCCCGCCTGCGCGGGAATGACGGCGGTCGGCAAATTCCGTATCTATCCAAGTAAATCAATTATGACCGAAATGTTGACTACGCCCCGTCGGCACGGTTGGTTTCCATCTCCAGTTTAATGAACGCATCAATCATACTGCGCCAAACTGTTTCGGCTACTTCGGGCGACAAACCGGCCTTTTCGGCATAGGCACGGCGCGAGGCAATCACTTGTGCCACCCGTTCGGGCGCGGAAACCGCCTGCACATCGTTTTTAGGTTTCAGACGGCCTGCCTGCCGTACCAGCTTCTGCCGGCGGGCGAGCAATTCTATTAATTCCTTGTCCAAACCGTCGATGGCTTCGCGGACTTCGTCTAGGGTTTGCGGTAATTTGTCTTCAACCATTGTTTCTCGTGTTTCCTTTTTCAGACGACCTAAACGTCGTCTGAAAATCTCATCCTTATCTGAACAACCCCCAGAAGGTCATGCCGAGCAATACCAATACGCCGAACACCATAGCGGCGGCGTAGGTGTAGATAAAGCCGGTTTGGACTTTGCGTATCTGAGCGGCAATCGCGCCGACTAGTTTGGCGGAGCCGTTGACGATGCCGTTGTCGATAATGGCGGTATCGCCGACTTTCCAGAAGAAGTTGCCCAATGCGCGCGTGCCTTTGGCGAAGACGTTGAAATACAGGGCGTCGAGGTAGTATTTGTTTTCAAACAAAACGTAAACCGGACGGAACGCCTGCGCGATTTTGGCAGGCAGGTGCGGCAGTTTGACGTACAAAAGCCATGCGCTCAATACGCCTGCGATAGCGAGGTAGAGTACGGGCGAATGCAGGCTGTGCGACACCATCGCCAATGCACCGTGGAACTCTTCCTTCATGATGTGCATGGTCGGATGCGCGTCGGCGTTGACGAAAATCACGTCTTTGAAGAAATCGCCGTAGAGCATGGGTTCGATGGCGATGTAGCCGATGATGACGGACGGAATCGCAAGCAGAATCAGCGGCAGGGTAACGACCAGCGGGCTTTCATGCGGATTGTCGTTTTTGCCCAAGCCGTGATGTTCTTCGCCATGATGATCATCATGATGCTCAGGCAGGCTGCGCCATTTTTCTTCGCCGTGGAACACCATAAAGTATTGGCGGAACGCGTAAAACGCGGTAACGAACACGCTGGCGAGGACGGCGAAATAGGCAAAGCCGCTGCCCGGCAGGGTGCTGTATTTCGCCGCTTCGATAATCGAATCTTTGGAGTAGAAGCCGGAGAAGAATGGCGTACCGATCAGCGACAAGTTACCGATCAGCATGGTCAGCCAAGTAATCGGCATGTATTTTTTCAGATTGCCCATGTGGCGCATATCTTGGTCGTGGTGCATACCGATAATGGCGCTACCCGCCGCCAAGAACAGCAAGGCTTTAAAAAAAGCGTGGGTCATGACGTGGAACATCGCCACTGAATAGGCGGACGCGCCCAGAGCCACGGTCATGTAGCCCAGTTGCGACAGGGTGGAATACGCAACCACGCGCTTGATGTCGTTTTGAATCACGCCCAAGAAGCCCATAAACAGGGCGGTAATCGCGCCAATCACCATAATGACCGACAGCGCGGTGCTGCTCATTTCGTAAATCGGCGACATGCGCGACACCATGAACAGACCGGCAGTAACCATGGTTGCAGCGTGAATCAATGCGGAAATTGGGGTCGGGCCTTCCATCGAATCGGGCAGCCAGACATGCAGCGGGAATTGAGCCGATTTACCCATCGCGCCCACAAACAACAGCAGACAGGTTACGGTAATCAAAGACCATTCCACACCGGGAAAAAGCTGGATAGTGGCATTTTGTACGTTGGGCAGATAGGCGAATACGTCCTGATAGCGCAGGCTGCCGCCGAAATAGGCCAGCACCAGCGCGATACCCAGCACAAAGCCGAAGTCGCCGACGCGGTTGACCAAAAAGGCTTTCAAATTGGCAAAGGTGGCCGACGGTTTTTTGAAATAGAAACCGATCAACAGATACGACACCAAGCCCACCGCTTCCCAGCCGAAGAAAAGCTGGATGAAGTTGTTGGACATAATCAGCATCAGCATGCTGAAAGTAAACAATGAGATATAGCTGAAAAAGCGTTGGTAGCCTACTGCTTCGTCGTGCATATAGCCGATGGTGTAGATATGCACCATCAGCGACACGCCGGTAACCACCGCCATCATCATCGCCGTCATCGAATCGACCAGAAAGCCGACCGAGAAATCAATGCCGCCCATTGTCAGCCAGGTATAGACGTTTTCGTCAAACTTGGCGCGCGAGCCGTCGATAAAGCCCCACAACACCCAGCCGGACAACACGGCCGACACCGCCACGCCGAGTATCGTTACCGAATGCGCCCCTGCGCGGCCGATTTTATTGCCGAACAGCCCCGCCAGCAGCGAGCCCGCCAGCGGCAGAAGGGCGATGGTGAGGTATAAAGTCATATCAGTCATGTTGTGAACCTTAGGGGTTGAACTTTTAATCTTTTGGCTAACGGGGCTGGTGGGCTGTCTGGTTTCAGACGGCCTTTCACATTTTCAGGTAGCCTTTTGGCGTTTCAGGCTGCCTTGGTATTTGTCCGCGTGCGTGGCAGAGCTACACACCCTACATTGTTTGGGTTTTCAGGCTGCTTTACAGGCCGTCTGAAACCGTCGGACTTCTGCCATCTGCTCCCTCCCCCGTCTTGCGGGGGAGGGTTGGGGTGGGGGTGTGCGTTTCTGCGGAAACGCTTTTTTCGCCGACGTAGTAGCAAAGGTTTCTGCTGCCCTACCGCCCCCACCCTAGCCCTCCCCCGCGAGCGGGAGAGGGAATTAGTTTGCTGTCGGGCTATCGGTTTCAGGCTGCTTTTCAGACGGCCTTTTCGTAGGTCGGATTCTCGAATCCGACGTTTCCCGCAAGGGAAAATGGTGTTTTAGCTCCGCAACTCCGCTACGCTACGCAAGCTGCCTATTCTGCCGCGCCAACCCACGCCAGAAATTCTTGTTCGGTCATTTTCGGGGTGTCGTCGGACAGGTGGTAATACGGTGCTTGGCAGTCGGTAAATATTTGCAGTTTCAAAGCAAAGTCGGCGTTGTCGGCAAACAGTCCGGCATTAACATACCACGCTTCATCCATGCCGCTTTCGGGCAGCAGGTGGAAATACAGATCGTTGCCGCATTCTTTGCAGAAAGTACGCTCGCCCCAGTCGGAAGAACGGTAGCGGCCGATGTTTTCTTCACCGCTGATTTGCGGTGCGCCTTCGGCGGTCAGGGTAAACGATGCGCCGCCGGTGCGTTGGCGGCATTTGCTGCAATGGCAGGCGTGAACTTCGTGATTATGCCTGACTTCGAGCGTTACGCTGCCGCACTGGCATTGGGCTTTCATGGCTTTTCCTTATTTTGTGTGCACGGTTTTCAGGCTGCCTTTAAGGCCGTCTGAAAACAAGGTTTCTTTCACTTTCGTCATTCCCGCGCAGGCGGGAATCTTTTTGGCATTACAGCGGCTGCAGGTTTCAATCAGGTTTCCCGTTGCCCCGCCAAGATTCCCGCCTGCGCGGGAATGACGCCGGTGGGCGGCTGCGGGCTTTCAGGCTGCCTGTTTTAAAACGCCATCATCTTACGCAAGGTATTGCCGTTGCGCGTGGTCAGGCTCAGGCCGAGCTGTTTTTCCAAAAACGCATTGCCCAGCTTGCTGCGGGAAGCGTCCTGCGGGATGTAGAGATACGCGGCGCACGGGCGGATATGCAGTTTTTCACTGCCGAAGTCCTGCGCCTCCAAACCGGCGGTATCGGCCAGCGGTGTGTTGCACAGCGTAAAAAATACGCGCTTGGGGTCGTATGCCTCATCGGCAAACGGATTGCCGTCCAATATTTCACGCAACTGGGCAGGCGTTTTGACAATAACGGCCAAATCTACATTCAGATGCGTATGCAGCAAATCATGTATCCGCACGGCGGCTTCGTCCGCAGCCAATCCGCTTTCCAGTGCAATATTGCCGCTCTGTATCCATGTCCGCACATTGTCGAAACCGTTACCGCCCAATACGGCACGGACATCTGCCATTTTGACGGCGTTTTTCCCGCTCGGCATCACACCGCGCAGAAATGCGATCAGGGTTTGTCTGCTCATGGTTTGGTCTTTCAAACGGGTTTTCAGGCTGCTTTAAGGCCTTGCAGCTTGAGTCTCATCCCAATATGGTTTTCGGTTTGGCAGATTGTTGGGTTTACAACCCAACCTACCTGCTGACACCACCCTACCCTTTCAAACTGTCCAAATCGCTGATGTTGATGCTCTGGCGGTTGCGGAACACCAAAACCATAATCGCCAAACCGATGGCGGATTCGGCAGCGGCGACGGTCAGTACGAAGAATACGAAAATCTGTCCGGCGGTATCGCCCAGATGCTGCGAGAAGGCGATAAAGTTGAAGTTCACCGCCAAAAGCATCAGCTCGATCGACATCAGCAATACCAGCACGTTTTTACGGTTCATAAAGATACCCATCGCGCTGATACCGAACAGGAGCGCGCCCAATACCAGATAATGCGTCAAGGTAATCATGCTTTACCCTCCTCTTTCGGCTTGAGGTCGTCTGAAACTTCGCTTTCTTCGACAAATTCGGTTTGCGGTTTGACCGCTTCCATTTTCACCAAGCGCATACGGCCTTGGTCGGCGCGTACTTTGACTTGGTCGGCAGGATCCATGCGTTTCGGGTTGAAAGTTTTACGGTGAACCAGCGCAATCGCGGCTACCATACCCAACAGCAGCAATACCGCCGCCAACTCAAACGGCAACAGGTAGTCAGTATAAATACGGCTGCCCAAATCGCGGATGTTGTTGTAATCCGCAGGAATGTCTTTCATCAAGCCAAATGCGGCAAGGTCGGTTTTCGGGTTAACCAGAATCAGAATCAGGGCAACCGCCAACAGCGTACCGACCACACCGGCAACAGGCGCATGACGCCAGAAACCGGCGCGCATGGCTTCGATGTCGATATTCAGCATCATCACGACGAACAGGAACAGCACCATCACCGCGCCCACATACACCACCACCAGCGTGATGCCGAGGAATTCGGCCTGCATCAGCATCCACATCATCGCGCTCATACAGAAAGTGAGCACCAGATACAGCGCGGCATGCACCGGGTTTTTCACGGTTACGGTTTTCAGCGCGCCGAACAGGATGATGGCGGCCAGGGTGTAGAACATAATCAGTTGGAAGCTCATAAAGGTCTTTCCGGTGGGGGTTGATACTTTCAGGCTGCTTGTTTGGGTTTTCAGACGGCCTTTCAGGCTGCCTTGCCGCGGGCTTGGGCGTTTCAGGCTGCCCGCGTAGGTCGGATTCTCGAATCCGACGTTTCCCCGCAAGGGGAAATGGGTTTTAGGCTGCCTTAGCGGCGCGAGCCGATGTCGGCGTCTTCACTACCGCCTTCAAGCAGGCGGGTGAGTTCGTCGCACAGGGCGATTTGGCCGTTTTCGTCGAACTCGAATTGTGCCAGCACCTGCACGGCGATGCGGCTGCCGTCGGCTTTTTTGGCGCGGACGATGTGGTTGCTGAACACGGTGCCGCCGTCTTCGGCCAGGGCAAGAAACTCGGTTTCTGCTTCGGCGATGTGCTGTTTTTGGGCGCGCATATGGGCGATAAAACCGTCCAAGTCCAGCGTTTTGCCATCCACTTTCTGTACGTAGCCGACGGCGAACAGGCGGCGGATTTCGGCTTCGTCAACTTGGCTGCCGCCGACGATGTCGCGGAAGATGTGGCGGATGGTGTCTTTTTTGTTCATGGCTCTCGGCTTCGGTGTGTGGTTTCAGCCCGCGTAGGTGGGAATCTTGTTGGGGTTCGGCGGCAGTTGGATTGGCCGCTGTTGCTGTTGTGCTGCCAAGATTCCCGCCTGCGCGGGAATGACGACAGTTTAAATTTTTGTTTCTTTCAGGCTGCCTTGCCGGCGGGCGGCCGTCGGATTCGAGAATCCGACCTACGGGTTTCAGGCTGCCTGTTTGTGTTTTAGCTGTATTGAGACCCGCGTTTTGCGTTTTCAGGCTGTCTTAGCGGTATGGCGCATCGGCCGCTTTGCGCTTGGCGATTTCGGCTTCGTATTTGTCGCCGATTGCCAAGAGGATCGGCTTGGTCATGTGCAAGTCGCCTTTTTTCTCGCCGTGGTATTCAAAAATGTGCGTTTCCACAATCGCATCGGTCGGACAGGCCTCTTCGCAGAAGCCGCAGAAGATGCACTTGGTCAGGTCAATGTCGTAACGCTTGGTGCGGCGCGTACCGTCTTCGCGTTCTTCCGATTCGATGTTGATCGCCATTGCCGGACACACCGCCTCGCACAATTTGCACGCGATGCAGCGTTCCTCGCCGTTCGGATAACGGCGTTGCGCGTGCAGGCCGCGGAAACGCACGGATTGCGGCGTTTTCTCTTCGGGGAAATAAATCGTGTCTTTGCGGGCGAAAAAGTTCTTGAGCGTTACGCCCATGCCTTTGACCAACTCGCCGAGCAAGAAAGTTTTTACTAAATTAGCCATATTCTGTTCCCTCAAAACAGGGATTCCGTTAAATATTCAAAACTGCGTTTTCAGACGACCTTGATACGTCGTCTGAAACTTATTTCCACAAATTCAGCGGCGAAATCATCCACAGACCCAAAATCACGATATAGGCGAAGCCGATGGGAATCAGCACTTTCCAGCCC
Organism: Neisseria macacae ATCC 33926; assembly: GCF_022749495.1. Taxonomy (NCBI): domain Bacteria; kingdom Pseudomonadati; phylum Pseudomonadota; class Betaproteobacteria; order Neisseriales; family Neisseriaceae; genus Neisseria; species Neisseria macacae. The sequence continues at coordinate 2,518,038 of NZ_CP094241.1, forward strand.
AAGCGCATGATTTGGTCGTAGCGGTAGCGTGGGAAGGTTGCACGAATCCACAGATACCAGTACAGCACCGCCGCCATTTTCACGAACATCCAGAATGCGGAAGGCGTGCCGACAATGCCCCAGCTTTGCGGGAACGGGGACAGCCAGCCGCCGAGGAACATCAGCGATGTCAGCGCAGCAATCAGAATCATGAAAATGTATTCGGCGAGGAAGAACAGCGCGAACGCGAAGCCGGAATATTCGACGTGGTGGCCGGCAACGATTTCAGACTCACCCTCTGCCACGTCAAACGGTGCGCGGTTGGTTTCGGCAACGGCGGAAATCAGATAGACGATGAAGATGGGGAACAGCGGCAGCCAGTTCCACGAGAACACAGAACCGCCCGCGATGCCTTTTGCCTGCGCGGCAACGATGTCGGAGAAGTTCATGCTGCCCGACACCATCACGACGCACACCAGCGCGGCACTCATGGCGATTTCGTAAGAAATGCTTTGCGCGGAGGCACGCATTGCGCCCAAGAACGAATATTTGGAGTTGGAAGCCCAGCCCGCGATGATCACGCCGTAAACCGACAGCGAGGTAATCATCAGGATGTACAAAAGGCCGATATTGATGTTGGTCAGCACCCATTCTTCGTTGAACGGAATCACTGCCCACGCCGCGAAAGACGGGGCGAGCGACATAATCGGGCCGATGTAGAACAGGGCTTTGTTTGACAGCTTCGGACGGGTAACTTCTTTAAACAAGAGTTTGAACACGTCGGCAAACGGCTGAATCAGCCCCCACGGGCCGGTTACGTTCGGGCCGACGCGAAGCTGCATGAAGCCGATGACTTTGCGTTCGAAATAAGTCAGGTAGGCGACGGTCAGAATCAGCGGAATCAGGATAATCACGATTTTGACGATGACGGATACCACCAAGCCCACGGTGATGCCCAAATCGCCCAGACCAAGCGTTGCGGCAAAGAGGTTTTGGAACCATTCCTGCATAATCAAGCTCCCGCCAGTTCAATAGTGTCCATCAACGCACCCAGCGCGGCATTTTCGGTATGCAGCGGCAGATACACCACGTTTTCAGACAGTCCGGCATCGGCTTTGACCATCACGGACACGCCTGCGCCGTTTTGTTTGGCGATGACGGTTTGTCCATCTTGCAGGCCTAAACGCGCCAAAGTGTTCGGATTCACACGCGCGGCAGGCACGGCGGCATGGCTGGTCGCTTGCAACGGCGCGGAACGGCGCACGATGGCATCGGTGTGATAAATACCGACTCCGCCCACGCGCACGAGGCGGTTTGAGGTCGTCTGAAAATCTTTTTGAATCGAAGCGGCGCGGTTGTTCAGTTTGGACGGCAGTTTGTCCGCATCCAGCGCGTCTTTCAGAATCGCGGCGGTATCGTGGTATTCAAAGCCTTGCAGGTCAAACAGGTTGCCCAATACGCGCAACACTTTCCACAGCGGACGCGAGTCGCCGAAGCCCTGAACGACGCCGTGGAAGGATTGCAGACGGCCTTCCATATTGATGAAGCTGCCCGAGGTTTCGGTAAACGGCGCAATCGGCAGCAATACGTCGCACACGTCCAGCAGTGTTTCGCTGACAAACGGCGTAAACGCCATCACGCTTTTCGCCTGTTTCAACGCGGCTACGGTTTTTGTGCCGTCTGCCGTATCGATTTCCGGCTCGACGTTGAGCAGCAAAACTGCCTGTTTCGGCGCATTTGCCATTTCGGCAACGCTCTCGCCTGAGTTCACGCCCAATACGTCCGCACCGACGCTGTTGGCGGCTTGCGGCAAAATACCCAGCACTGCGCCGGTCGCGTCTGCCAGCTCTTGCGCGGCGGCATAAATGGCGGCGTAATCAGGATGGTTTTGCACTTCCGCACCTAAAATCACCGCTGCTTTTTCAGCGTTTTTCAGGCTGGCGGTAACTGCGTGTTCCGCATTGGCAGACAGGTTTTTCAGACGGCCTGCCCACTCGTCGGGATGTGCGGCTTCTTGAGACAGAAGCGGCATCAACAATTCTTCCTTGCTGCTGGCCAATACGCTCAAAGCCATGCGTTCTTTGGCAGCGCGGCGCAGGCGGGCAGTCAGGAGCGGCTGCTCTTTGCGCAGGTTTGCACCGACTACCAGTACGGCTTCGTTGTCCGCCAGCGATTCGATACTTTGTCCCAGCCATTGCGCACCATTGAGGTCGTCTGAAAGACGTTTGTCCTGTTGGCGCAGGCGGGTGGCGAAATTTTTAACGCCCAAACCGTCGGCAAGTTTCTTCGCCAGATACAGTTCTTCAACCGTATTCATCGGGTTCGCCCAAATGCCGACTTGGTTTTGGTTGCCGTCTTTGGCGATACATTCAATCGCGCTGCGGACATATTCCAACGCGGTTTTCCAATCCACGTCCATCCACTCGCCGCCCTGTTTGATTTTCGGGTTTTTCAGACGACTTTCGTGATACAGACCTTCGTAGGCGAAACGGTCGCGGTCGGACAGCCAGCATTCGTTAATCGCTTCGTTTTCCAACGGCAGCACGCGGCGGACGGTATGGTCTTTGGTTTGCACAATCAGGTTGCTGCCCAAAGCATCATGGGCGGAAACGGATTTGCGGCGGTTCAATTCCCAAGTACGCGCGTTGAAACGGAACGGTTTGCTGGTCAGCGCGCCGACGGGGCACAAATCGATGACGTTGCCCGACAGCTCGGTTTCCACCGCTTTGCCGATGAAGGGCATGATTTCGGAGTGTTCGCCGCGATTCGCCATCGCAATTTCCTGCAAGCCGGCGATTTCTTCGGTGAAACGTACGCAGCGGGTGCAGTGGATGCAGCGGCTCATTTCCTCGGCGGAAACCAAAGGCCCCATGTCTTTGCCGACGACGGAACGTTTTTCTTCGGTGTAGCGGCTGGTGGTTTTGCCGTAGCCCACCGCCAAATCCTGCAACTGGCATTCTCCGCCTTGGTCGCAGGTCGGACAGTCGAGCGGATGGTTGATCAGCAGGAACTCCATCACGCCTTCCTGCGCCTCGCGGGCTTTTGCCGAATGCGTACGCACAATCATGCCGTCCGTTACCGGCGTGGCACAGGCGGGCAGCGGTTTGGGGGCTTTTTCCACGTCCACCAGACACATACGGCAGTTGGCGGCGATGGAGAGCTTTTTGTGGTAACAGAAATGCGGAATATAAGTACCGAGCTTGTGCGCGGCCTCAATCACCGTCGCGCCCTGCTCCACAGATACCTGTTTGCCGTCGATTTCGATTTGTAACATGGTTCGTTCCTAGTTACGGGTATTTGATAAATAATCTTTTATGGAGGTCGTCTGAAAAATAGGCTTCAGACGGCCTTTAAAGTATAAGTTTATTGCTTGTTTATTTTTAGGATGGGCGTTTCTTAATTTTGAAAAATCCAAATTCTGTACAATCCGCACCAACCTCTCCCTACCCCTCTCCCGCCAGACGGGAGAGGGAATAGGTTTCTGTCAGAACATATAGTGGCAGATTCCGCCGCAATGTCTTTCAATATCATGTTTTATATTCGCTTTATCTCAGGAATCAACCTGAAACATTCAAATCTGCTACCGTCTGTCCCTTCCCCCGCCAGGCGGGGGAAGGCTAGGATGGGGGTGGCTTTACAACGTTGCAGCCGTCTTATTTTCCGCCGCACATTTCGATAATCTTTTCCAGTACTGCTTCGGTTTGCTGCAAAGCCTCATTATTCCAAAACCGCAACACACGATAACCTTGAGCATTCAAAAACGCCGTCCGCCGCTCGTCATACTCAATCTGTTCCGAATGTTGCCCGCCGTCCAATTCAATAATCAAACGATGCTCCATACTGACAAAATCGACGATGTATCCGCCTATTGTCTGTTGGCGTCGGAATTTTATTCCGTTTAACCGTTTGCCGCGCAAGTGATGCCACAATTTCTGCTCGGCCAAAGTCATATTCTGCTTCAGATTACGGACATTCTGTTTTAATGCCGTATTTCTTGTGCTGTACCGCATAGCCGAGTTGGCCTTAATCTTTTTCAGACGACCTATACGGAGGACGCCTGAATCTTGCCCGTATAAAAATCTGTTTCGAAATATTCCAAGTACCACCCCCACCCTAACCCTCCCCCGCAAGCGGGAGAGGGAATCAAGTCGTTGGTGAATCCCAAACAACACCGATACCTCAGATATTCAGGTCGTCTGAAACCTTAACACCACTTATTCGGCTTCATCGGTCCGCCGTGTTCAATGTAATGCACAAACTCATCACGGAAATGCTTGGTAAAGCTGCGGACGGGGAAGACGGCGGCGTCGGCGAGGGCGCAGATGGTGCGGCCTGCCATTTGGTTGCCGACGGAATCCAGCAAATCCAAGTCTTCCATGCGGCCTTTGCCTTCTACGATGCGGTGGACGATGCGGTAGAGCCAGCCGGTACCTTCGCGGCAGGGGGTGCATTGGCCGCAGGATTCGTCGTAGTAAAAATAGCTTAATCGCTCAAGGGCTTTGACCATGCACACGTCTTCGTCCATCACGATAATCGCGCCGGAACCGAGCATCGAGCCGGCTTTGGAAATCGAGTCGTAGTCCATATTGGTCTGCATCATGATGTCGGCAGGCAATACGGGCGCGGACGAACCGCCGGGGATGACGGCTTTGAGTTTTTTGCCGCCGCGCATACCGCCTGCCATTTTCAGGATTTCGGCAAACGGCGTGCCTAGCGGCACTTCATAGTTGCCCGGACGTTCGACGTGGCCGGAGATGCAGAACAATTTGGTACCGCCGGCATTCGGAATGCCTTTGTCGGCAAACGCCTGACCGCCGTCGCGGACAATAAACGGTACGGAAGCGAAGGTTTCGGTATTGTTGATGGTGGTCGGTTTGCCGTACAGTCCGAACGAGGCGGGGAACGGCGGTTTGAAGCGCGGCTGGCCTTTTTTGCCTTCCAGCGATTCGAGCAATGCGGTTTCCTCGCCGCAAATGTATGCGCCGTAGCCGTGGTGGGCGAAGAGTTCAAATTCAAAGTCCGAACCTAAAATATTCTTACCCAAAAAACCTGCGGCGCGCGCTTGGGCTAGTGCAGCTTCAAAACGTTGATAACCTTCGAAAATTTCGCCGTGAATATAGTTGTAGCCCGCTTTCGCGCCCATCGCGTAACCGGCGATAATCATGCCTTCAATCAGGGCATGGGGGTTGAACATGATGATGTCGCGGTCTTTGAACGTACCCGGTTCGCCTTCGTCGGTGTTGCAGACGACGTATTTTTCGCCGGGGAAGGAACGGGGCATAAAGCTCCATTTCAAGCCTGTCGGGAAGCCCGCACCGCCGCGCCCGCGCAAGCCGGAGGTTTTGACTTCGTCAATCACGTCGGTTTGCGAGATGTTTTCGGACAGGATTCTACGCAGCGCGCTGTAACCGCCGCGTTTGACGTATTCGTCCAATGTCCAGCAGTCGGGATTGGCGGTATCCACTTGGTCAAAAATCACGCCTGATTGGTAAATAGCCATTTTGGTGTGCCTGTTCGTTTTCGTATCGGTTGCGGCTGCGCTTTAGCAGCTTGCTTTAGGTTTGTGTCTGTATGACGGTTTGCGTAGGGCTTTGTTTTCAGACGACCTTTGGTTATTTTTATTGAGTCTCGGTCTAACTTACCTTGCCAACCTAGACAGTAAAATCTAACTTACGTTTTTCAAATGATTTCAGTACATCTTGATACCATTGCTTAATAATCTTTGTCGTTTCTGCATCATTACTTACACAAGGATTTAACGTGCCACGCGGTTGTGGCAGAGTCCGTTTTTCAATCGCCCAATCCAAAATACGAACAGGGCGGCGATTAACTATCCAAGAAGTTTCAGGATTTGTATCATCTGTAACTTGATATGCTCCACCAGTAACTTGAACAAGTGCAATCAATTCCGAACCTCGCTTTAAAGCGACAACATCATTAACCTTAATATCGTTAATAAATTGGTCAATTTGATCCTGTCCTTCTTTCCATTGTCCCAATCCAATAATTTTTTTATGTTCTAAAATCCAATCAATATTTTTAGAAAATCTAATTTCACCTGTTGGGTGCATTTGCATATGCCAAAATTTCATTTTCCCACATCCTTTTATCTTTAGATGATTTTCAAAATTGTCTGATATGTTTTCAATTAGATTGAAAACCTAACATTTTCAGACGACCTTTAATCGCTTTTGTTGGGTTCAGCCCCAAATTACTTTCTTTACTTTTCAGACGACCTATTCCAACTCCGCAAGTTTCTTCTCAATCGCTTCTTCGGTCATAAAGCTGCACATGCTGTGGTTGTTTACCAGCATGACCGGAGCGTCGCCGCATGCGCCCATGCATTCGCCTTCGACGAGGGTGAATTTGCCGTCGGGCGTGGTTTCGCCGTAGCCGATACCGAGTTTTTTCTTCAGGTATTCGCCGGTATCCATGCCGCCGCGCAGGGCGCAGGGAAGGTTGGTGCAGACGGTCAGTTTGTATTTGCCGACCGGCTCAAGGTCGTACATATTGTAGAAAGTGGCGACTTCGTATGCCTGCGCCGGCGTGATGCCGATGTAGTCGGCAACAAAGGCGATGGTCTCGGGGGCGAGCCAGCCTTTTTCGGTTTGAGCGATACGCAACGCGCCCATGATGGCGGAACGGCGTTGGTCGGCGGGATATTTCGCCAACTCGATGTCGATTTGTTTTAAAGATTCTGCGGATAACATTATCGGTCAACCTCCCCGAATACGATGTCCTGCGTACCGATAATGGCAACAACGTCGGCGAGCATGTGGCCTTTTGCCATTTCGTCCATGCCTTGCAGGTGGGCGAAGCCGGGTGCGCGGATTTTCAGGCGGTAGGGTTTATTTGCGCCGTCTGAAATGATGTAAACGCCGAACTCGCCTTTCGGGTGTTCGACAGCGGTGTAGGTCTCGCCCTCGGGAACGTGCATACCCTCGGTAAAGAGTTTGAAATGGTGAATCAGGTCTTCCATACCTGTTTTCATTTCGGTACGCTTGGGCGGAGCGAATTTGTGGTTTGTGGTAATGACCGGACCCGGATTGACACGCAACCACTCGGAACATTGTTTAATGATGCGCACGGATTGACGCATTTCTTCCATGCGGCAGAGGTAACGGTCGTAGCAGTCGCCATTGACGCCGACGGGGATGTCGAAATCCATTTGGTCGTACACTTCATACGGCTGTTTCTTACGCACGTCCCACTCCACGCCCGAACCGCGCAGCATCACGCCGGTAAAGCCTTTCTGCATGGCGCGCTCGGGGGAGACGACGCCGATGCCGACGGTACGCTGTTTCCAAATACGGTTGTCGGTCAGGAGGGTTTCGAGTGTGTCGATGTTTTTGGGGAAACGTTCGCAGAAGGCGTCGATGAAGTCGAGCATGGTGCCTTCGCGGGATTCGTTGAGCTGCTTCAATACTTTGGCGTTGCGGAATTTGCTGCTCTCGTATTTGGGCATGAAGTCGGGCAAGTCGCGGTAAACGCCGCCGGGACGGAAGTAGGCTGCGTGCATACGCGCGCCGGAAACGGCTTCGTACAAGTCCATCAGCTCTTCGCGATCGCGGAAGGCGTAGAGGATGGCGGTCATCGCGCCGATGTCGAAAGCGTGCGAACCGATGCCCATCAGGTGATTGAGGATGCGCGTTACTTCGGCAAACATCACTCGGATGTACTGGGCGCGGATAGGCACGTCAATACCGGCGAGTTTTTCTACCGCCAAGCAATACGCCTGCTCGTTAACCATCATGGAAACATAGTCCAAGCGGTCCATATAAGGCAGGGCTTGCAGATAGGTTTTGGTTTCAGCCAGTTTTTCGGTACCTCGGTGCAAGAGGCCGATATGCGGATCGGCACGGACGATTTGTTCGCCGTCCAACTCCAAGATCATGCGCAATACGCCGTGCGCCGCAGGGTGTTGCGGGCCGAAGTTGATGGTGTAGTTTCTTAATTTATTGGCCACCGTAGTTCTCCTCACGGACGATACGCGGCGTGATTTCGCGCGGCTCGATGGTAACAGGTTGGTAAATCACGCGTTTTTGCTCTTCATCGTAACGCATTTCGACATAGCCGGAAATCGGGAAGTCTTTGCGGAAAGGATGTCCGACAAAACCATAATCGGTCAGGATGCGGCGCAGGTCGGGATGGTTGTTGAACATGATGCCGTACAAATCGAAGGCTTCGCGCTCGTACCAATCCGCGCTGTTGTAAACGGGAACCACGGATTCGACCACGGGGAAATCGTCGTCTGAAACCCAGACGCGCACGCGGATGCGTTGGTTGTTTTTCAGAGAAAGAAGCTGGCTGACAACGGCGAAGCGTTTGCCCTGCCATGCTTCGTTTTTGTAAGTGCTGTAATCGACGCCGCACAAATCTACCAAAAGCTCGAAATGCAGTTCTTCATGGTCGCGCAACGTAGTCATCACTGAAACATAGTGTTCGGGCAGACACTCGACGGTAATCTCGCCCAAAGCGGAAATGACTTTGCTTGCCTGATCGCCCAAAATGCGGACGACGGTTTCGTATAATTTGTGGATGCTTGCCATATCGTTCCCTCCCCTACTCGTCCCGCGCGATGGTGGAAGTGCGCTTGATTTTTTGTTGGAGCTGCATCAGGCCGTAAATCAGGGCTTCCGCAGTCGGCGGACAACCCGGCACATAAACGTCTACCGGCACGACGCGGTCGGCACCGCGCACGACGGAATAAGAATAATGATAGTAGCCACCGCCGTTGGCACACGAACCCATAGACAACACCCAACGCGGCTCAGCGAGCTGGTCGTACACGCGGCGCAGGGCGGGCGCCATTTTATTGGTCAGCGTACCCGCCACAATCATCAGGTCGGCCTGACGGGGAGACGGACGGAAAATAATGCCGAAACGGTCAAGGTCGTAACGCGCCATACCCGCGTGCATCATTTCCACGGCGCAGCAGGCCAGGCCGAAAGTAACCGGCCACAGCGAACCGGTACGCATATAGTTCAGCACCGTATCCGCGCTGGTGGTGATGAAACCTTTTTTCAAAACGCCTTCTATTCCCATTCCAGCGCACCTTTTTTCCATTCGTAAACAAAGCCTACCGTCAGAACGACGATAAACACCAGCATAGACCAGAAGCCGTATGCGCCCAAATCTTTGAACACCACCGCCCACGGCAGCATAAACGCAACCTCCAAATCGAAGAGGATGAACAAGATGGCGACGAGATAATAACGCACGTCAAACTTCATCCTGGCGTTTTCAAAGGCTTCGAAACCACATTCGTAAGCCGCGTCTTTTTCGGCGTAGTGGTGTTTCGGACCTAAAATCGTGCCGAGCAGGATAAACAGCACGCCGGCCGCAAGGCCGACGAGGATGAATACAAGGACGGGAAAGTAACTGGCCAACATGGGTTTATGCCTAACTGGTTGACAGACAAATCTTAATATCCTGCTATTTTATCGAATTTCAAAATCCATTAAAAGGTAAATGTCGGTCAACCTGCAAAAAAATCTTAATAAATTCAATAAGTTTATGATAACGATTCTTATTTGTGTTTTATAACAACCCAACTTCATTCCTTTACCCATATCAACGCCAATAAAATTGGATAGAAAATGCAACACCCACCGCCAGCCCTAAACACAACAAACCCTTCCAATAAACCAGATTCGCTTTTCAGACGACCTTTTGTCCGTCTTTATCAGTAAGAATCTGCTAAAATCGCCCGTTTCCCACTTCAACCTGACAGCAGCAATACATGAATATCTTTTACGAAGAGTCCGGCCAATTCAAAGTCGCCGCCATCGTCCAAAAAAACGACGCCACCTACCAAGTCGATACCCAACACGGCAAGCGCACCAAAGTGAAGGCGAACAACGTCTTTGCCGAGTTCGACGGCGATATGGCGGCGTTTTTGGAGAACGCGCAGGCGCAGGCGGCGGACATCGACACCGATTTATTGTGGGAAGTATGCGGCGAAGAAGAATTTTCCGCCGAGGCGATTGCCGAAGAATATTACGGACATGCACCGACCAAAACCGAGCTGGCGGCGACCTTGATTGCGCTTTACGCCGCGCCGATGTATTTCTACAAAAAAGCCAAAGGCGTGTTTAAAGCCGCGCCCGAAAAAACTTTGAAACAAGCGCTTGCCGCCATCGAACGCAAAAAACAGCAAGACGCGCAAATCGACACTTGGGTGGAAGCCTTGAAACGCGGCGAGATGCCGTCTGAAATCACGGCGGATTTGAAAACCATCCTGCACGCGCCCGACAAGCAGTCGCTGACCTACAAAGCCTTTACCAAAGCCGCCGACGCGCTGAAAACCTCCGCCTACGAATTGGCGAAAAAAACAGGCGGCATTACGTCCATTCCGCAATACCTGCAAGACGGTTTTGAAATCAAATACTTCCCCAAAGGCACAGGCTTCCCCGACCTTGCCCTTCCCGAAATGCCCGACTTGCCTAAGGCCGACGTTACCGCCTTTTCCATTGACGACGAATCGACCACCGAAGTGGACGACGCTTTAAGCCTGACCGATTTGGGCAACGGCATGAAGCGCGTCGGTATCCACATCGCCGCGCCGTCGCTTGCCATTAAACCAGGCGACAAAATGGAAAAAAACATCATGGAACGCTTGAGCACGGTCTATTTCCCCGGCGGCAAAATCACCATGCTGCCTGAAAACTGGATTGCCGCATTCAGCCTCGATGCGGGCGCGTACCGTCCTGCCGTCAGCATTTATTTTGATGTGGACAGCGAGTTCAACGTCGGCGAGCCGACCTGCAAAATCGAAGCCGTCAACATCGCCGAAAATCTGCGCATCCAAACCATCGAGCCGCATTTCAACGCCGAAACCGGCTTGGACGAAGCCGGCGAAATGATGTTCGCCCATCATCAAGACCTGATTTGGTTCCACCAATTCGCCGTTGCCCTGCAAAAAGCGCGCGGCAAATACGAACCCGACCGCGCGCCGCAATACGATTACAGCATCGAATTGGATGAGGAAGGCAAAGTATCCGTCGTCCACCGCGAACGCGGTTCGCCCATCGATATGCTGGTCAGCGAAATGATGATTTTGGCTAACAGCACTTGGGCGCAGATGCTCCATGACAACGACCTGCCCGGCCTCTTCCGCGTCCAACCCGCCGGAAAAGTGCGCATGAGCACCAAATCCGAGCCGCACATCGGCATGGGTGTGCAGCATTACGGCTGGTTCACCTCGCCACTGCGTCGTGCCGCCGACTACATCAACCAAAAACAACTCCTCAGCTTGATAGACGACTCCGCCGAGCCGCTCTTCCAGCAAAGCGATGCCGAACTCTTCGCCGCACTGCGCGATTTCGACACCGCCTACGCCGCCTACGCCGATTTCCAACGGCAGATGGAAGCCTACTGGAGCCTCGTGTACCTGCAACAGCAAGGCACAAGCGAGCTGACCGCAACCATCCTCAAAGAAGACCTCGTCCGTATCGAAGGCCTGCCGCTGGTAACCCGCGCCACCGGCATCCCGTTCGACGCGCTGCCCAAATCGCAAGTCCTGCTCAAAATCACCGAGCTTGATCCCGAAAAGCAGTTTATCGCGCTGAACTATGTGAAAGCCGTTGCCCCTGCAGTTGCGTAAGTTTGCCGTTATGAAAAAAGGTCGTCTGAAAACTGAACTGGCCCCCAAATCTTGGACACTTATAAAAGCCTATTCAGGCGCTCTGTGCAAGCTGGGTTCTGTATGCGACAGGACTCAGCTTTTTCAATTTCAAACTGCAACGCTCCCGGTTGTAGTAATCCATATAGTCATCTATCTGCTTCATCAATTCATCTACCGTCAATTCACCTGCGTTATAGAAACACTCCGTCTTCAACACCGCAAAGAAGCTTTCCATCGGCGCATTGTCCCAACAGTTCGCCTTTCGCGACATGCTTTGAACCATGGAATGCTCCGCAAGCAATTCCCTATACCCCGCCGTACGGTACAGCACACCTTGGTCCGAATGAAGCATCGTTCCTTTAGCAGTCAGACGGGGGGCGGCTTTTTCGAGCATTTCCTTCACCATTTCGCTGTTGGCATTGCGGCTCATGGCGTAGGCGACGATTTCCCGGTTGAACAAGTCCAAGATCGGCGAGAGGTACAGTTTGCCGTCCTTCCCTTTGAGTTCGGTAACGTCGGTCAGCCATTTTTCGTTGGGCTTTTCAGCTTTGAATAGGCGTTTGAGGAGGTTTTCCGATATTTCGCCCATGGCGGGATGGCGGTAGGCTTTTTTCGCCCGTATGAGGGCTTTCAGTTCCAACTGCTTCATCAACCGCGCCACTTTTTTGCGGTTCCAACCCAATGCGGCGGCAATGCGCCTTTGCCCGTAGCGTCCTTTATGCCGCCGGTAGGTTTCGACAAGGAGGGCTTTGTCGGCTGCGTCGGGATCGGGTCGGTCTTGGTGATGGTAGTAAAAGCTGCTTTTGGGCAGGTTTGCGATGTGCAGCAGGTATTTGAGCGGGTGTTGCGCCCTCAGTGTTTGGACGGTTTGGCTTTGTCCTTTTCGGTCTGTTTTTGGCTGAGGGCTTTTAACTCCTTTAGGTAGGCGACCTCTGCGCGCATATAGCACAACTCTTCGATAAGCTCTGCCTGTGTTTTTTCTTGATCGGGTTTATCTGCGATGAAGGGGTTTTTGCGGTGTTGGGGCATGGTTTTGGATTGGGGATGTTCGAGTGCGCCGATACCGCCTTCTTGATAGGCGCGTATCCATCGTCTCAGGTGGGTTCGGGAAATGCCGTAGTGGTCTGCGGTACGTTGTTGGCTGCGTATATGCAGGTAGTGGAGTACGGCTTGGTATTTGAAGTGTAATGTATATTTGCTCATAAAAAAAACTGCACCTTGTGAGTTGGAGGGGATGTCCAACTTTTGGGGTGCAGTTCAAACTTGAGGGGTAGGTTTTCAGACGACCTTTTGAACATTTCAACACCCTCTAATGTGCTTCCACCCGTTTGAAATCTCTCGGTCGGAAACCCAGCGCAGCCAGCGACACGAAATACAAACCGCCGCCTATCGCAATCAAGATGCACAACTGTCCTGCTTTGCGCAAACCGCCGACATGCACCCACTCAAACGGCAGGTAAGTCTGCGCAGCCCACAGCCCGCCGCCCATTACGACAAGCGACAGTAGCATTTTACTTAGGAAACTCCTCCACCCTTTACCGGGTTGGTAAATACCGTGTTTACACAAAAGGAAGAACAACAATCCCGCATTGATACACGCGCCCAAACCGATGGCAAGCGAAAGCCCGACGTGTTTCAGAGGGCCGATAAAGGCGAGGTTCATCAACTGTGTGCAGACGAGCGTAAAGATGGCGATTTTGACGGGCGTTTTAATGTTTTGCCGTGCATAGAAACCGGGTGCCAACACTTTAATCATGATTAAGCCGATTAAGCCGAAAGAGTAGGCAATCAGCGCATGTTGCGTCATCTGCGCGTCAAACAGCGTAAATTCGCGGTACATAAACAGCGTCGCCACCAACGGGAACGACAATACTGCCAACCCGACCGCCGCCGGCAGGGTCAGCAGCATACACAGGCGCAAACCCCAGTCGAGCAGTCCGGAAAACTGCTCTGTATTCTGATTGGCTGCATGCTTGGACAAAGTCGGCAGCAAAATCGTACCGAGCGCCGCACCCAAAACACCGCTGGGCAATTCCATCAGGCGGTCGGCGTAATACATCCACGAAACGCTGCCCGATTGCAGATAAGACGCAAAAATCGTGTTGATCACCAAAGAAATCTGCGCCACGCTCACGCCCAAAATCGCAGGCGCCATCTGTTTCATCACGCGGTTGACCGCCCTATCTTGAAAATTCAGCTTAGGCAGTTTCAAAAAACCCAGTTTCGCCAACCAAGGGAGCTGAAAGCCAAGCTGCAAAATCCCGCCGACAAAGACCGCCCAAGCCAGCGCGGTAACGGGAGGATCAAAATACGGTATGAAATACAGCGAAAAGACGATAAAAGAAATATTCAAAAACGTCGGCGTAAACGCGGGGATGCTGAACTTATGATAAGAATTCAGTATCGAACCGACAAAGGAAGACAACGAAATCAATAAGATATAAGGAAACGTAATCCGCAGCAAATCGATGGAAAGCTGGAATTTGTCCGCATCCTTGGCAAACCCGGGCGCGGAAGCCCAAATCACCCAAGGCGCGGCAAGAATACCCAGCGCGGTAACGATAACCAGGACAAACGACAGCATCCCCGCCACATGGCGGATAAACGCCTCCGTCGCTTCTTTCGAACGCGTTTCCTTATATTCCGCCAAAATCGGCACAAAAGCCTGGGCAAACGCCCCTTCCGCAAATACGCGGCGCAGCAGGTTCGGCAGTTTGAACGCCACAAAAAAGGCGTCGGTTGCCATACCTGCACCAAACGCTCGGGCAATTACCGTATCGCGCAAAAATCCAAGTATGCGCGACACCATCGTCAAACTGCCGACCTTGGCCAAAGCCCCTAACAAATTCATCCGTTTTATTCCTTCAAAAGTCCAGACGTCGTCTGAAAGCGCGTATTGTACGACAGAATATACAAATCTAGGCAAATCGGTATGCCGACAGGCAAACATATAGCGGATGAACCACCCTGCTTCGTTGCCTGTTCCTTATGTTGCTCCACCATCAAAAAGATCGTCTGAAAACCTGTATCTTGGTTTTCAGACGACCTTTTGCTTGATCAAATCACTTCAATTATTGCCCGATGGGAATCAGCAGTGAACCAGCGTGCCTTCGTCTTCGCCGGTAATGACGCGTTTGAGCGAGCCTTGTTTGGCGATGCCGAAGACGACGATGTTGAGTTTGCGTTCGCGGCAGAGGGCGAAGGCGGTCGCATCCATGACTTTGAGGTTTTTGTTCAAGGCTTCGTCAAAGGTAATGGTTTCGTAACGTGTGGCGGACGGGTCTTTTTTCGGGTCTGCGGTATAAACGCCGTCCACGTTGGTGGCTTTGAGCATGACGTCGCAGTTCATTTCGGCTCCGCGCAGGGCGGCGGCGGTGTCGGTGGTGAAGAACGGGTTGCCCGTACCGGCGGCGAAAATCACGACTTTGCCTTCTTCAAGGTATTGGATGGCTTTGGGACGGGCGTAGGTTTCAGCGATTTGCTGCATGGAAAGTGCGGATTGCACGCGCGCTTTGATGCCGAGGGTTTCGAAGGCATCTTTGAGGGCGAGTGCGTTCATGACGGTCGCCATCATGCCCATGTAGTCTGCGGTGGCGCGGTCCATGCTGCCTGCTTGGGCGGATACGCCGCGGAAGATGTTGCCGCCGCCGACAACGATGCCGACTTGTACGCCCATTTTGACGATTTCGGCGATTTCACCGACGGTTTGGACGATGGTGTCATGGTTGATGCCGAAAGGGTCGGAACCCATCAGGGATTCGCCGGAGAGTTTCAGTAATACGCGTTTGTATTTGATTTGCTGTGTCATGGGATACCTTGCTTTCTTTGGGTGGTTAGCGCCGATTATTCAGAGTGAACTGACCATTCATTCCAAATGATCAGTTCACCCTGCGGCGCTGCTTCAATTCGGGGAAAGGGTGTTTGATTTTTCAGACGACCTTTCGGGATGTTTGGCTAACAGGGTAACGCGTTTTCCGTGGATGTATGGGTTTGGATAAATTATTATTTGTTGATTATGATGAAATATTCGATTTCCAACAGTATTCTAAACAGTGTAACTCTCAAAAAAAAGCACCCTGATTCGTTTGGAATCCAGGTGCTTTCTTTTTCATTTCTGCCTTACACTTTAGCAGCAGCGGCAACTTCGGCTGCGTAGTCGACAACGGCTTTTTCGATGCCGTCGCCTACTTTGTAGCGAACGAAGCTGATGATTTCGGTGCCGTTTTCTTTAGCGAATTGGGCAACGGTTTGGTCAGGGTTCATTACGAATGCTTGGCCGTTCAGGGTGATTTCGGCCAAGAATTTGCGGATACGGCCTTCAACCATTTTAGCGGCGATGTCGGCAGGTTTGCCGGAAGCGATGGCTTGCTCAGTGTAGATGTGGCGTTCTTTTTCGATGGTTTCGGCATCTACTTCGGCTTCGGTTACGCATTGCGGTTTGGCGGCAACGATGTGCATACCGATTTTACGCGCTACGTCTTCAGAGCCTTTGAACTCAACCAATACGCCTTCGGTAGCCAATGCACCGTGGATGTAGGCAACCAGCTGGTTGGCGGTGTCGATGACTTGGAAGCGGCGGACAGACATGTTCTCGCCCAATTTGGCGATGATGGCTTTGCGTTCTGCTTCAACCAGTTCGCTCAGTTCTTCAACGGTAGCCGGTTTTTTCTCGGCAGCGGTTTTCGCAACGAAGTTGGCGAATTCTACGAAGCCTGCGTCTTTGGCAACGAAGTCGGTTTCGCAGTTTACTTCAACCAATGCGCCGACATTGCCGTTGATGGCGTAAGCCAATACGCCTTCGGCAGCGGTACGGCCGGCCAGTTTGCCCGCTTTCGCGCCGGATTTGATGCGCAGGATTTCTTCGGCTTTTTCGAAGTTGCCTTCGGCTTCAACCAAGGCTTTTTTGCATTCCATCATGCCCAGGCCGGTAGCGGCGCGCAGGTCGGCAACCATTTTTGCAGTAATTTCTGCCATTTTGAATCTCCTAGATTTTGGGGAAACACGGGATATCCGTGTTTGGGAATGGGGTCGTCTGAAAAGGCTTTTCAGAACGGGATTTGAGAAAAGGGGCATAACGCCCCTCTTCGGTTTGCCGGATTACTCGGCAGCAGCTTCTTGGGCAGCGGCTACGGTTTCTTGCAGCGCTTGGTTTTTGCCTTCCAAAACTGCGTCGGCGATGCCGCGGCAGTACAGGCGGATGGCTTTGGCGGAGTCGTCGTTACCGGGGATAACGTATTTCACGCCGTCAGGGCTGTTGTTGGTATCGACTACGGCGATAACGGGGATGCCCAGTTTTTCAGCCTCGACCAGAGTACCTTTTTGGTAGCCGGTGTCGATAACGAAAATCGCGTCAGGCAGGCCTTTCATGTTTTTGATACCGCCCAAAGAACGTTCCAGTTTTTCAACGTCGCGTTGCATTTCCAGAATTTCTTTTTTGTTGAAACCGCCTTCGGCAGCGTTTTCCAAAGCGGCGGTTTTTTCTTCCAGGCGTTTGATGGATTGCTTAACGGTTTTGTAGTTGGTCAGCATGCCGCCCAACCAACGGTGATCGACGAAAGGCATACCGGCGCGGGTAGCTTCTTCGCGGATGATTTCACGCGCTTGGCGTTTGGTGCCGACAAACAGCACAGTGCCTTTGTTGGCAACCAGACGGCGTACGGCTTCTTGCGCTTCTTGGAACATCGGCAGGGTTTTTTCCAGGTTGACGATGTGGATTTTATTGCGCGCACCGAAAATGTATTGTGCCATTTTCGGGTTCCAGAAACGGGTTTGGTGGCCGAAGTGAACGCCGGCTTCAATCATCTGACGCATAGTAATTTGAGACATTTTATTTCCTTGAAAGGGTTAAGAGCACACATTCAATCGCATAGAACTTGATAGGCTGCGCCTATTGTCAAGCACCCTTCGGCGAAAGTGGGCATAAGTTTTAAAAAATAGTGTGTTTCCGAAATGGAAAACTGACGGATTATAGCGGATAAGGGGTCGTCTGAAAAGGGATTTTATGCACTGCCGTCCTGTTTGCCACCTTCTTGTCCGGCTGCGCCGCGGCTTTGTTCGAATGCTTCTTTTTCCTGCTGCTTCATCAGACGGTTGCGGCGGCGGATGGTGACGGTGAAAACGGTAAACGCGACGGGCAGGACCGCCCAAAAAACCAAATAAATCAAAGCGCGCGCGATGCTGGGCTGGGCAGCGGAATACACGACGGCGACGAAGAGGTAGCCGATAAGGACGATATGCCACATGGCGGAATCCTGTTTTGATGTTAACGGAGCGTTTATAATCGCCGTATTCTACAACAACACTCAAAAGGTCGTCTGAAATGAGGAATGAGGAAAAACACGCCCTGCGCCGAGAATTGCGCCGCGCCCGCGCGCAGATGGGGCATAAAGGACGGTTGGCGGCAAGGCAAACGGTTAACCGCCTGCTCAAGCGTTATATCAAGAAGGGGCGGAAGATCGGCGTGTATTGGCCGATGGGCAGCGAGCTGCGGCTGGACGGCTTTGTGCGTGCGGCACAAAAACGCGGCGCCAAACTCTATCTGCCTTATATCGAACCGCGTTCGCGGCGGATGTGGTTCACGCCCTATCCTGCCGACGGAGTGAAACAAGAACGCAAACGCGGCAGGGCGAAGCTGCATGTGCCGCAATTTTCGGGACGCAAAATCCGCGTACACGGTTTATCGATATTGCTTGTCCCGATTGTCGGCATGGACCGCGAAGGCTACCGCTTGGGGCAGGCTGGCGGCTATTACGACGCGACGCTCGCAGCGATGAAATACCGTTTACAGGCAAAAACCATAGGCGTAGGCTTCGATTGCCAACTGGTTGACACACTACCGCGCGAACCGCACGACCTGCCGCTGGACGGGTTTGTATCGGAGTCGGGCGTGCTGGTGTTCAAACATCATTAATCAATAGCTTTCAGACGACCTCAAAGATGCCGTCCGTTAAGACACTATAAAAGGTCGTCTGAAAACTCAAACCATCCAATACAAAGGAAACCTCATGACTGATTTTTCATCCGTTCCCGTTTTGTCCTTCGACCGCGTCCGTCTCGAACCTTTGACGGCAGCACACGAAGCCGGTTTGCGCGAAGCAGTTTGCGACGGCGAAGTCTGGAAACTGAACGTAACCACCGCACCCGAACCCGACCAAGTGGCGGACTACATCCGCACCGCCACGCAAACCCGCCTCGCCTTTGCCGTCATCGACGAAGACACGGGCAAAATCGTCGGCTCGACTTCGCTTTACCACATCGACCCCACCATCCCCCGCCTCTACATCGGTTTCACATGGTACGCCCTGTCGGCACGGCGCACGCGCATCAATACCGCCTGCAAAATCATGTTACTCGACTACGTCTTCGACACTTTAAACTGCCGCTGCGTCTGCTGGCAGACCGACAACCTCAACACCGCCTCCCAACGCGCCATCGAACGCTTGGGCGCTCACCAAGACGGCATCTTGCGCCGCCACAAATTGCGGAAAGACGGCAGCGTACGCGATACGGTGGAATACAGCCTGCTGCGCGAAGAATGGCCGCAGGCAAGGGCAAAACTGCTCAAAAAAGCGGCAGCTTATGACGCGTCCTGAAAAAACGTTTTCTTCTTCATTTTTTCATCAAAACACGCCCATCTTGCTGACAATCTGAAGTCTTTAAGAAGTGAATGAAATCAGGTTCAACCCCGCCAAACACCTGATAAATAAAGGTCGTCTGAATGTTTCAGACGACCTTTTCAAACCGCGTTTATGTAAATCCAAACAGAAAATCTTTGCAATTCTCAGAAAAATCCACTAAATTCTCAATAACATATTATGAACGGTTTAACATCGGTTCAAAACGTAAAACCCGCGCGCAATCTTCCACGCCAAAAACACCGCGCCAGCAGGTTTTACCGCCGAAACAGGCGTTCGTAATACAACGGATAATCATAAAGGCAGGATATGCCTGTTTCTAGGAGTACAACCATGGCTGAAGCAACAGATGTTGTCTTGGTGGGTGGAGGCATTATGAGCGCGACTTTGGGCGTTTTGCTCAAAGAACTCGAACCGTCTTGGGAAATCACCCTTATCGAACGCTTGGAAGACGTAGCGTTGGAATCGTCAAACGCTTGGAACAATGCCGGCACAGGGCATTCCGCGTTATGCGAACTCAATTACGCCCCGCTCGGCGCAGACGGCACCATCGACCCGACCCGCGCCCTCAATATTGCCGAACAATTCCACATCAGCCGCCAGTTCTGGTCATCGCTTGTCGAAGAAGGCAAAATCACCGACAACTCCTTCATCCATACCGTCCCGCATATGTCGCTGGTCATGAACACCGACCATTGCGACTACCTGCAAAAACGTTTCGACGCCTTCAAATCCCAAAAACTCTTCGAACGGATGGAATTCTCCACCGACCGCGCCAAAATCGCCGAATGGGCGCCGCTGGTCATCAACGGCCGTAAAGAAGGACAACCCGTCGCCGCCAACTACTCCGCCGAAGGCACAGACGTCGATTTCGGCAGCCTGACCCGCCAAATGGTGCAATACCTGCGCGAAAAAGGCGTCAAAACCGAGTTCAACCGCCACGTCGACGACATCAAACGCGAATCCGACGGCGCATGGGTGCTCAAAACCAGCGACACCCGCAACCCTGACGGACAGCTCACCCTCCGCACCCGCTTCCTCTTCCTCGGCGCAGGCGGCGGCGCACTGACCCTGCTGCAAAAATCCGGCATCCCCGAAGGCAAAGGCTACGGCGGTTTCCCCGTTTCCGGTCTGTTCTTCCGCAACAGCAACCCCGAAACCGCCGCGCAACACAACGCCAAAGTGTACGGACAAGCCTCCGTCGGCGCGCCGCCCATGTCCGTCCCGCACCTCGACACCCGCAATGTGGACGGCAAACGCCACCTCATGTTCGGCCCTTACGCAGGTTTCCGCTCCAACTTCCTCAAACAAGGCTCGCTCATGGATTTGCCCCTGTCCATCCACTTGGACAACCTCTACCCCATGCTGCGCGCCGGCTGGGCGAATATGCCCCTGATCAAATACCTCTTGGGCGAATTGCGCAAAACCAAAGAAGAACGCTTCGCCTCCCTGCTGGAATACTACCCCGAAGCAAACCCTGACGACTGGGAACTCATCACCGCAGGACAACGCGTTCAAATCATCAAAAAAGACTCCGAAAAAGGCGGCGTCCTCCAATTCGGTACCGAAATTGTCGCCCACGCCGACGGCTCGCTCGCCGCACTCTTGGGCGCATCCCCCGGCGCATCAACCGCCGTACCTTTGATGATCAAGCTCATCCACCAATGCTTCCCAAGCCGCATTTCCTCATGGGAAGGTCGTCTGAAAGAACTTGTTCCCGGCTTCGGCATCAAGCTCAACGACAACCCGCAGCTTGCCGAAGAAATCATCAGCCACAACGCCAAAGTATTGGGTATTCATTACGCTTGAGGCAGATAAATTGCAAGGCGGGCGTTCTTGCCCGCCTTTTTTCAAACCATTAAAGCATTAAAATATAGTGGATTAAATTTAAATCAGGACAAGGCGACGAAGCCGCAGACAGTACAGATAGTACGGCAAGGCGAGGCAACGCCGTACTGGTTTAAAGTTAATCCACTATAAAACATCAGGTCGTCTGAACATTCAGACGACCTGAATCCATTGGAGACAGGCAAACATGTTTACCGTACAGCGCATTTACGCATACCGGCCCGACCCCGAACAAACCGCAGTCTTTATCGACCGCCTCTATCCGCGGGGCATCCGCAAAGAGGTCTTTGCTACGGCGCTCTGGCTCAAAGACATCACCCCCAGTGCAAACCTGCGCCGCTGGTATCATGAGAATCCGGCTGAACATTTTGACGGTTTCGTCAGCCGTTACCATGAGGAGCTGCACGGCGATACCGAACAAACCGCCATTAGGCAGCTCTTGGAGTTGGAACGGCAACACGGCAGCATTTTACTGCTGACTGCCGTCAAAGACCCGCATCATTCCCATGTTTCTGCCTTAGAGCAGTTTTTGGGGACGTCGTTTGAATATCGCGATTAACAAAAACAGCAAGACCTGCGTCATTTGGGGTTGATGCAAAAAGGTCGTCTGAAATCCAGTCTAGGTTTCAGACGACCTTTGTTTTTTTTATAGTGGATTAACTTTAAACCAGTACGGCGTTGCCTCGCCTTGCCGTACTATCTGTACTGTCTGCGGCTTCGTCGCCTTGTCCTGATTTAAATTTAATCCACTATAAATTAAGAAGGATAAGGGTGTGCCACCAATTTCCCGTCGATGTATTCGCCGATATAGACTTTCGAGACATCAAGATGGAGGCGGTCAAGCTCCTGTTTCAGCCACTCGTCGTCGCGTTTGATGATTTCCAAGATGTCGTGGTCGATTTGCCCATCGGTAATCAGGGGGTAACGCAGGCTTTCGTCGCCGTATTGGATGACGGTGAGCTGACCGTTTTGTTCCATGACGGCGCGTTTGACGGCGGCGATTTCGTAGATGCCGGCGGCACGGAGCTTAAACATCAGGTCGTGTGCGCTGATGCCGTTTTTCATACATTCTTCGGTTTGGATTTCGCCGTTGACGATGACCCAGACGGACTTCCCGTCAATGATGGATTTGACCCAGCGGTTGTTGTTTTTGATGAACTTGAGGCTCAATACCAAAAGCGTCCACAAAACCATCACGAGGAAAAACTGTAAAAGCCCGACGCTGTCGCTGTAAATCACGCCGCCGATGATGCCGCCGAGAACATAGTTTTGCACTTGGTCCATGGCGGAGGTGGGGGCGAGGTTGCCTTTACCTAAAAGGTTGATTTGCAAAACCAAGCCTAAAATGCCCATGAGAAGTTTGAGGGCAAGGAGGGAGTATGCTTCCATGAGTGTGTCCTGTTATTCTTTATCGATGAGTTCGATGTTGTTGTTGACCAGATTGGTGGGGGTCAGGGTGTAGGCGGAGAAGTCTTGATTGAAATGGACTTCGTAGTATTGGTTTTTGATGCCGACGATCATGCCGTTGTATAGGTGCGTGCTGTTGACGCTGATGTCGTGCTTTTCCACTTTTTGGTTTTCAATCAAGGCATTGAGAAAACCCACCATGCGCGAGGTGTCGGCGGCAAAGTTTTGGCGTTCGCTGTATGAGAGATATTGGATGCCGCTGATGAGGATGAGCAGCAGCAGGGCAATGATGCTCAGGTCGCGGTATTTGGTATCCATGCGGTGGCGCAGGTATTGCGATACGGCGAGCAGGAGGACGACGAGCGCGGCGAAAATGAGGACGTATTTCAAGTAGTCGTTGAAATACATATGGTTTTCAAGATAAAAGTGTGTGAAGAATTTCATGATTTCAAATGATTTGAGGAAAAAATAAAAAGGTCGTCTGAAAACTGAATTTCAGACGACCCTTCCCGTTTGAAACAGTCCAAAACAGCAGGGCTGCTTTATTTCTTATTGCCCAACTGCGGCAATACCGAACCTTCGCCCAGCGACAACAAACCGCTTTGCGAGTAGATGCCGAGTTTGGCGCGGGTGTCGGTGATGTCGAGGTTGCGCATGGTGAGCTGGCCGATGCGGTCAAGCGGGGTGAACGCGGCGTCTTCGACTTTTTCCATGCTCAGGCGTTCGGGTTGGTAGGTCAGGTTGGGCGATTCGGTGTTCAGAATCGAGTAGTCGTTGCCTCGGCGCAGTTCGAGGGTGACTTCGCCGGTAATGGCTTTGGCGACCCAGCGTTGGGCGGTTTCGCGCAACATGAGGGCTTGGCTGTCGAACCAGCGGCCTTGGTAGAGCAGGCGGCCGAGGCGTAAGCCGTTGATGCGGTATTGTTCGATGGTGTCTTCGTTGTGGATGCCGGTAACCAAGCGTTCGTAGGCGATGTGGAACAATGCCATACCCGGGGCTTCGTAGATGCCGCGCGATTTGGCTTCGATGATGCGGTTTTCGATTTGGTCGCTCATGCCCAAACCGTGGTGTCCGCCGATGCGGTTGGCTTCGAGGAAGAGTTCGACGGGGTCGGCGTATTCTTTACCATTCAGTGCAACGGGCACGCCTTCTTCAAAGCGCACGCTGACTTCTTCGGGTTTGACTTCGACGCTTTCGTCCCAGAAGGCAACGCCCATGATGGGTTTGACGATTTTGATGCCGCTGTTGAGGAATTCCAAATCTTTGGCTTCATGCGTCGCGCCGAGCATATTGGAATCGGTGGAATAGGCTTTCTCAACCGACATTTTGTAGTTGAAGCCGTTGGCAATCAGAAATTCGCTCATTTCGTGGCGGCCACCGAGTTCGTCGATAAATTGTTGGTCGAGCCAAGGTTTGTAGATTTTCAGCGCGGGATTGGTCAAGAGGCCGTAGCGGTAGAAACGCTCGATGTCGTTGCCTTTGTAGGTGCTGCCGTCGCCCCAAATGTTGACGTCGTCTTCCTTCATGGCGGAAACGAGCATGGTGCCGGTCACGGCGCGGCCCAGAGGCGTGGTGTTGAAGTAGGCGATGCCGCCGGTGGAAACGTGGAACGCGCCGCATTGGATGGCGGCGATGCCTTCATGTGCCAACTGCGCGCGGCAGTCGATTAGGCGGGCGTTTTCCGCACCGTATTCCATCGCTTTTTTGGGAATGGCGTTGTAATCGTCTTCGTCGGGCTGGCCGAGGTTGGCAGTGTAGGCATAAGGCAGCGCGCCTTTGAGTTTCATCCACAACAGCGCGGCAGAGGTATCGAGGCCGCCGGAGAAGGCGATGCCGACTTTTTGACCGATGGGGAGGTGTTGCAGGATAGTATTGTTTTGGCTCATGGGGGAATCCTTTGGACTAAAAATAAATGGGCGCAACCGCCCCTTTTCGTAAAATTAGGTTTATTATCTAATAAATATTGCCGACAATCCAGCCGAGTAAACCAAATAGGTCGTCTGAAAACGGATTTCGGTTTTCAGACGACCTATGTCAATCTTGATTTAAAAAACAGCATTTTGCATACAGCTCCGACAAGGTCGCCGAGCCGATATCGCCGAAATCCTGCAAGCCTGTGCATTCGGCAATCCGATGGCGGATGTAATTTACGGACTCCGGGGGTAAAGCCGGTAGACGAGTAAACGACTGTACTGCGGTATATACCGTCAGCGGCGTATCGTACGGCTGCTTGGGGACGAGCGCAATCCGGTAGATATTAATGATTCTGCTTCGTTTCGTATCAGTAAATACCGCTACACCGCAAAAATCCTCTAAAGGCAGTGTTTGCGTGCCTTCGCGGCTGATTTTACAAATCCCTTCTTCTGAAAATACGATTTCGCGGCTGCATTTATAAAAGTCACGCCACAGCGACCATGCGGTAAAGGCAAAGAGAGTTAAGCCTAGTGCAATGCGCCGTTCCATCAGTATCAAACCCAAGCCGAAGACGGCAAAGAAGACACTTTCCAAACGGTCAAGCAGGTTTTTCGGTTGTTTCAAACGATATTCGTGCATGGTTTTCCTTTTGTTTAACCCTTTGGAAGCGTCCGGACATTTTCAGACGACCTTCGAGAAGAAAGATTATGAAAGACCAACAGCATTTGTTCAACCTCATCATCATCGGCGACGAAATCCTGCACGGCAGCCGCCAAGACAAGCATTTCGCCTTTTTCAAATCCCTGCTGGAATCGCGCGGACTGAAGCTCAATCAGGTGCAATACCTGCCCGACGAACCTGATTTGCTGGTCAAACAACTGCGCCGCAGCTTTTCAGACGGCCTGCCGACCTTCGTTACCGGCGGCATCGGCTCCACGCCCGACGACCATACCCGCCAAGCTGCCGCCGCTGCTTTGGATTTGCCCGTCGTCCGCCATCCCGAAGCTGCCAAGTTCATCGAAGCCGTTACCCTTAAACGCGGCGAGCCGCTCGACGCCCCCGAACACGCCCAACGCCTGAAAATGGCGGATTTTCCCGCAGGTTCGGAACTTGTGCCCAACCCGTTCAACAACATCGCCGGATTTTCCATCCGCGAACATTATTTCTTCCCCGGCTTCCCCGTGATGGCGCACCCGATGGCGGAATGGGTTTTGGATACTTATTACGCCGACCGCTTCAACCAAACCGAACGCGGCAGCCGCAGCGTGTATGTATTCGGTCAGCCCGAATCGCGCGTCGCGCCGATTATGGAATACGTCGAACGCACCTACCCGGGCGTGCGCTCTTACAGCCTGCCCAGCGTCGGCTGGCAAAGTGCGGACGGAACGGCGGTCAAACCGCATATCGAGTTCGGCATCAAGGCGGAAGGCGGGGCGTGCCGCGATTTGGACAAAGCATGGGACGAAGTATTGCAGCGTTTGAAAGATGTGGGCGCGGAGTTGAAAGATACGCCTGCCTAAGCCAGCCGTTTTGTTCTTATAGTGGATTAAATTTAAATCAGGACAAGGCGACGAAGCCGCAGACAGTACAGATAGTACGGCAAGGCGAGGCAACGCCGTACTGGTTTAAAGTTAATCCACTATATTTTGACAAAAGGTCGTCTGAAAAACCTAAAACGGCTTTTCAGACGACCTCGATATCCCGATATCAACTTGCAGACTTTCCTATATTACCGTTCCTCTTGCGCGGCTTGATACTCTTTTTTGAGGCACTTTTTATCCTGCTCAGAAATAATTTTTGATAGAAGTACGCTTTTTTGACCGTTATCATTTGGATTAAAAATCTTATTTACTTTTGCAATCGACTCGATTATATTACCGTTTAATGCAATTTATTACATTAACTAACATATATATTGTATAAATATACATTATTCATCTATCAAAAATTCCGATTCGATTGATAACAATCTTTATCACTTTAGATGCAATATATGACGGAATTTGACTTTATCAGACAATATTTGCAAAAACAGAAAAGCAGCGGTTTGATTTTGGGCATTGGCGACGATGCCGCGATTATCCGCCCAAGTCACGGATTTGATTTATGTTTTAGCGCGGACATGCTGTTAAAAGACAGACATTTTTTTTCTGACACCGCTCCGGAAGATTTGGCATGGAAAATGCTAGCTGTCAATATATCCGATATGGCCGCGATGGGCGCAACCCCGAAATGGGTGTTATTGAGTGCCGGATTACCCGAATTGGACGAAAATTGGCTGAAACGTTTTTGTGACAGCTTTTTCAGTTTGGCGCAGCGCTTCGGCATTACCCTGATCGGCGGCGATACGACCAAAGGCGATTTGGTCTTCAACGTCACCATTATCGGCGAGCTTCCGCAAGGACAAGCCCTACGGCGCGATACCGCGAAAGACGGCGACGATATTTGGGTATCGGGACAAATCGGATCAGCAGCAGCCGCTTTAAACTGCCGCCTGAACACACACACACTACCGCCCGATTTGTTCGACCGCTGCCATGACAGGCTGCTCCGTCCGGAGCCTAGAGTGGAATTGGGACAGGCACTCCTGCCCATTGCCCATGCCGCTCAAGATATTTCGGATGGTCTGGCACAAGACCTCGGTCACATTTTGACCGCGTCATCGGTCGGAGCGGAAATTTCGGCAAATGCGCTGCCGGTTTTAGAAGAATTGAAAAACGTCTTACCGCACGAAAGCTGGCTCTCCTGCGCACTGGCAGGCGGCGATGATTACGAACTGGTTTTCACCGCCCCCGAATGCCGGCGCAGCGAGATTCAGAAAGCAGCCGAACAATGCGGCGTAGCAGTAACGCCCATCGGGAAAATAAATAATACAGGTCGTCTGAAAATAATAGATTCCAATGGCGGCGAATTAAAACTGACTTCATTAGGATTTGATCACTTTGGCTGAATTTAAACCTACTTTCGACTGGTTGAAGCAGCGCCCGTTATGCCTGTTGGCATTCGGATTCGGCAGCGGCCTCGCGCCCGTCGCGCCCGGCACATTCGGAACGATGGCGGCGCTGCCGATAGCATTTCTCTTGGTTTTAATCGGTATCGACGGCTGGATTCTGGCTTTTTTGTGTGTCGCCCTGTTTATGTGGGGCATCCGCATTTGCAACCACACCGAAAAAGCACTCGGCATCCAAGACTACGGCGGTATCGTTTGGGACGAAATGGTAGCGATGCTTCTGATTCTGGCTTTTGCGCCGTTTAAATGGAATTGGTGGCTGGCGGCATTTATTCTGTTCCGCCTGTTTGATTCCATCAAACCTTGGCCGATCAAATGGTTTGACCGGCATGTGCACGGCGGATTCGGCATCATGCTGGACGACATCATCGCCGCCATCATGACCTTGATAGTTTTAGGCATTGCCGCCTGGATTATCTGATTTTTTCAACACACTTATTTGAAGCCATAAGACTTCAAACGCATCGAAAAAATCGGTGCAAACAAAAAACACTATTACGGGACAACAAAAATGAACGAAATCGAAATCAATGTTCAACCACGCTACGTTGCGGGTCAAAGCGATGTTTATCGCGACCGCTATGCCTTCAACTATGTGATTACCATCTGCAACCGCAGCAACGATGTCATCACGCTGCGCCAGCGTTTCTGGGAAATCACCGACGGACACGGCGCGACCGAGCCGGTAGGCCATTCCGGTCTGATTGAAGAACAGCCGGTACTCTATCCGGGCGAGGCTTATGAGTACAACAGCGGCTCCCAACTCTGCACCCCATGGGGCAGCATCGAAGGCGCATACGAGTTTGAAGACAGCATCGGCGAACGCTTTATCGTCGGCGTACCGAAGCTGGAATTCAAAGCAGGCTTCACCCTGCAATAAACACCGAGCAAAAACAATACAGATCGGGAAAACCAAAGGTCGTCTGAAAGATTAAGGGGCTTTCAGACGACCTTTTTTATAGTGGATTAACTTTAAACCAGTACGGCGTTGCCTCGTCTTAGCTCAAAGAGAACGATTCTCTAAGGTGCTGAAGCACCAAGTGAATCGGTTCCGTACTATCTGTACTGTCTGCGGCTTCGTCGCCTTGTCCTGATTTAAATTTAATCCACTATACCGAAGCAATGCCGCGTCGAGTCTTATTGGAAACGCCCCCTCTTCACCTGCATCTGCCCCTTGCCCAACTGCGCCGCCAAGCCGTGATTGCGCAAAGCGTGTGTCAGCGCGATGGCGAGTCCGTCGGCGGCGTCCGATTGCGGCGTACCCGACAGCGACAGCATCTGCACCACCATATGCTGCACCTGCTCTTTCGCCGCTTTGCCCTTCCCAACCACCGCCTGCTTGACCTGCAACGCCGTATATTCAAACACAGGCAAATCTTCCATTACCAACACCGCCAATGCCGCCCCGCGCGCCTGTCCCAGCATCAGCGTAGCCGCCGGATTCACATTGACAAACACCTGCTCCACCGCCGCCTGATGCGGGCGGTATTGCTGCACAATCTCCCTGATATGCCGCGCAATCACGGCGATACGCTCCGCCAACGGCGCATTCGGCGGCGTTTTGATACAGCCTGAAGCCACATAAAAATGTTCCCTGCCGCATACGTCGATGATGCCGAAACCGGTCACCCGACTGCCGGGGTCTATCCCCAAAATGCGGACGCTTTTTTGCACAGTCATCTCAGTTTCTTATTCCCATATCGTCAACCAACCTCCCGCCTCCTCCAGCATAAAAGGTCGTCTGAAAACCGATTTTCAGGCTTTCAGACGACCTTTGCCTTCTTTTTACGCCTTATTTTTTAAACATATTTTTAATAATGCCCATCACGCTGCGGGAAATGGCGTTGGTCACTTGGCGGTTGATTTGGCTGCCGATGGCATCGGCGACGTTGTAGCCCAAGCCCTGTCCTGACTTTTTACGTCCGCCGCTCAAGCCGCCGAGCAGTCCGCCGAGTATGCCTGGGTCGGCATTGGCGGCTTCTTTTTCAGCGGCTTTTTGCGCTTTTTCCTGCTCTTTTGCCGCCGCTGCCGCCTCTTTCTCCGCCGCAGCCTGACTGTCGGCTTCGGCTAAGGCTTCAAAGGCGGAATAGTTGTCCACCATGTCTTTATAGGTCGGATACAAATCGTCGTTTTGGAACAAGCGGTTGCGCTCTTCGGCAGCAAGCGGGGTCAAGGAAGATTGCGGCGGCAGGACGAGCGCACGTTCTACCGGCTCGGGCATACCTTTTTCATCGAGGAAGGAAACGAGCGCTTCGCCGACGCCCAGTTCGGCAATCGCTTCGGCAACTTTGATATTCGGGTTGCTGCGGAAGGTTTCGGCAGCGGCTTTAACCGCTTTTTGGTCGCGCGGCGTGAAGGCACGCAAGGCGTGTTGCACGCGGTTGCCGAGCTGTCCGAGGATGGTGTCGGGCAAATCGAGCGGGTTTTGGGTCACGAAATACACGCCCACGCCTTTTGAACGGATCAGGCGCACGACTTGCTCGACCTGCTCCACCAGCGCATTGGCGGCGTTGTCGAACATCAAATGCGCTTCGTCAAAGAACATCACGAATTTCGGTTTGTCCAAATCGCCGACTTCGGGCAGGGTTTCAAACAACTCCGCCAACATCCACAGCAAAAACGCGCTGTACATACGCGGCGAGCGCATCAGTTTTTCCGAATTGAGGACATTGATGACGCCTTTGCCGTTGTCGGTCTGCATCCAATCTTGCAAGTTGAGCGACGGCTCGCCGAAGAATTTTTCCGCGCCTTCGTTCTCCAGCGTCAAAAGCTGCCGCTGAATCGCGCCGATACTGGCGGCGGAGACGTTGCCGTATTGCGTGCGGTATTCCGAAGCGTGGTCGGAAACGTGTTTCAGCATGCTGCGCAAGTCTTTCAAATCCAGAATGTGCCAGCCTTTGTCGTCGGCGACTTTGAACACAAGGTTCAACAAGCCTTCCTGCGTGTCGTTCAAATTCATCAAACGAGCCAGCAGCAGCGGGCCCATTTCCGAAACGGTCACGCGCACCGGAATGCCGGTTTCGCCGTAAACATCCCAAAAGCGCACGGGGAAACTTTGCAGCCATTGCTCGCCCAAGCCAAACTCGGCAATGCGTTCACCCACCTTGCCGCTGGCGGCACCCGCTTGCGCGATGCCCGACAAATCGCCTTTGACGTCAACCAAAAATACGGGAACGCCCTCGCTGCTGAAGGCTTCCGCCATACGGCGCAGGGTCACGGTTTTACCCGTACCGGTCGCACCGGCAATCAAGCCGTGGCGGTTCGCCATTTTGCCTTGGATTTCGAGTGTCTTATCGCCCGCGCGCGCGATGGGGAATGTCGTCATGAAGGTTTCCTTTGATTGGATGGTTTATATCGGTATAGAAACGGCGCGCCCGAATATCGGCGCAAACCGTCTGTCAAACTGACGCCATTCTACCGTTTTGCAGGGGATGGCTTCAACCCGCAGCAAACCGACGCCCTCCCCCAAACCATCGCGGGCGAAGCCCACGCTACACAACGCTACTTCGCCCGCCCATTGCCATACATCAAAAGGTCGTCTGAAAAAAGCCGTTTCCCGAGTTTCAGACGACCCCACCGCCGCGAAAAGCGTATACTTTCCTTATCGCAACCAAGGAGCCGAATCATGAAAATCCTACCCGTCCTGACCGCCGCGCTGCTCTTGTGTTCCTGCACCGCCGACCGTGAAACCGAAGCCCTGAAAAACAGCCTGTCCGAAGCGCAAACCGCCGTGCGCCTTTCCGCCGAAAACACCAAACGGCTGGAAGACACCTATTCCGACATCTACTTCCACCTCGACAGCCTGACCGTCGAAAGCTTCAAAAAACGCGTCGCCAACGGAGACACCGTTTACGCCTACATCGGCCGCCCGAGCTGCGGCGACTGCAACGCCTTCGAACCCATGTTCAAACGCTACATCGCCAGCCGCAACCTGAACGGCAAAATCTACTTCGTCAACGTCCACCGCCTGCACCAAGACAAAGAAGCATGGACCGCGTTCCGCCAACAATACAAACTCGGCGGCACGCCCGTCCTAGCGAAATACAGCAAAGGCAAACAGGTCAACAAGCTTGATTTGGAAGAAAACGGCGGCAAAATCAGCGCTGAAGACTTGGAGAAATGGCTGGACGCAAACGGCTTGCGGTAAACCGTCCGTTTGAGATTGCGCCGTTTGAGAGTTAGAGATTTTGTGTAGGAATGAAGAGAGGTCGTCTGAAAACAGGATTTTGGTTTCAGACGACCTCGTTTATTCAATCAACGCAAGCTTGGGATAACTCAAGTAGCGTGGGCTTCGCCCACGAATGAATAAAAACACAGCTATTTTTCGAATTAACATACAGCAAGTTTCGTGGGCAAAGCCCACGCTACTCGTGGCTTCAACGGCAACTTGTCCCTTCCCCTGTCCGGCGGAGGAAGGTTAGGATGGGGGTGGCTTTATGACTTTGGGAAAAATCAAATTCGTGCAGCCCATAGAGCCACCCTCTCCCCCAGCCCTCTCCCGCCGGACGGGAGAGGGGGCAGGCTGCACGTCGCGGCATAGATTTCTGTCCGACTGTCGTCATTCCCGCGCAGGCGGGAATCTACTTTTGAATCTCGGCAACTGTTTTTCAGACATCTGTTTCTTAAAATTTCCGATGGATTCCCGCCTGCGCGGGAATGACGGCAGCGGGGTGTTTAGCGTGGTTTGTTCATAAGAAAAGGTCGCCTGAAACTATGCTTTCGGTTTCAGACGACCTTTAAGGGATAAGTTACGATTGAAGTCAGGTTTTACTTTCCAAAGGTGGAGGCATTATTTGTGTTCCACTTTTATCAAAAATCAGCATCCCTGTTTCATTACAGAATTTTTTCATTGTTTTCTTTTGCTCCTCATCCGTCAATACTTCCCATTCAGGATCATTTTCTTTTTTCCAATCAGGATAAATTCTTTTGATAAAATCATATATCGTTATTTCCGCAGAAGACAACTGCCCATTATCCTTTAATTTTTCCCATCCAAATTTACATGCTTTTAAATTAGCAGATGACAAATCCGCATTTTTTAAGTTGGCGTATTGTAAGTTGGCGTAACTCAAATCAGCATTTTGTAAATTAGCATCAATCAAAACAGCATTTTGTAAATCAGTCCCTACTAAATGAATATTTTGCAGCGTAGCTGCCCACAAGTTGGCTCCATCCAACTTAGCTCCCGTTAGGCGGCATCCTTGAAGTTTAGCTCCGATAAGCACAATTCCCCGAAAATCCGCCCCTCTCAAATCTAAGTTTGATAAACCCTTATCTCTAGCAATTTCACTCACCACATTTAAATGAAAATTCATCCCAGCCAAGCAAATATTAGACAGCATTTCGGGAAAATCCCTCAAACTGAGTTGCTTGTTTTCCTGATTTAAACTCAATAATACATGGGTTAAAGCTACACCCATTGGGCTTCTTGCTTTCTGCTGCAATTCATCAATGATGTCCTTCCATGCTTCATCAGATAAATTCTTCTTTTCCAATTTCTTCAAACTATCCTGCTGCATCGCCTGCCAAGCAGATTTTAATAGGTTGAATGCGGGACGACGGAAACTTTCGCCGTAATCGCCTCGAAAAAACGGCAGTAGATTATAGATAGCGGAAATCTGCAAAGCGACTGCGCCGTCCCATTTGCTGAATGTATCGAAATCGGTGGTCTCAGGTTTCTTACTATATTCTTCTGTCTCTTCCGTAGTATATTCAATGGGCAGCGTTAATAGCCTGGCAAGTTCATCATTGCTTTTTAAATTACGCTTGTTTGTAGTTTTATTGACCGTTTTTATTTCCGGCAAATGTGCGCCGCTGACCCATTCGGACAGTTTTTGAAATTCTTTCAGGTTAATGTCTTTGCGTTGATTCTCGATTTGCTGTCTGTTGTTTTCATCACGAAAATGCCAAACAACCAAAGCGACAGGAACAGAAATCAACACAATAAGAAAATTCCAATAACCTGCGGATTCTTGAACTTTATCTGTGAGAGAAATCCACTTAGGAAAATATTGAATTAACAAATACAGTAATTCAATTGAAATGACTCCTGCAATCAACATTACAGTCATATTTGAAGCACTATTGAGCCTTTTCCTGAGCCCATTTGGCTTTTTTTTAGAGTTATTTGGTTTATTTTTGTGTTGCCCCATAACTTTTTATTACCTGTTACCCGTTAATTGGTTATCAATCATTCTAGCAAACAATATAATCTAAAACTATTTTGCTATAAAGTATTTTTTATATCCCTCAATATTATATATTCAAATAAAAACAGAGCATTGTATCTGGCTTCATTACCAAAAAGGTCGTCTGAAAACCTTGAAATCAGGTTTTCAGACGACCTTTTGTCTTGGTTTCGGGTGTTATTTCTTCAATTCCGCCAAAATCTCGTCAACGGTTTTCTTCGCGTCGCCGAAGCACATTACGCTGTTTTCGTTGAAGAACAGCGGGTTTTGTACGCCTGCGTAGCCGGTGTTCATCGAGCGTTTGAAGACGACGACTTCTTTTGCCTTCCACACTTCCAATACGGGCATGCCGGCAATCGGGCTGTTCGGGTCGGTTTGGGCGGCGGGGTTGACGGTGTCGTTCGCGCCGATAACCAGCACTACGTCGGTTTCGGGGAAGTCGTCGTTGATTTCGTCCATTTCCAACACGATGTCGTAGGGTACTTTGGCTTCGGCGAGCAGTACGTTCATATGACCGGGCAGACGGCCGGCGACGGGGTGGATGCCGAAGCGTACTTCGGTGCCGTTTTTACGCAAAAGCTCGGTGATTTCGGCAACGGGGTATTGCGCCTGCGCCACTGCCATGCCGTAGCCCGGGGTGATGATGACGCTGCTGGCGTTGCGCAGCATTTCGGCGACTTCGGCGGGTTTGACTTCGCGGTATTCACCAACTTCTTGGCTGCCTGAGGCTGCGGCGGAACCGTCGGTACCGAAGCCGCCTGCGATGACGGAGATGAAGGATCGGTTCATGGCTTTACACATGATGTAGGACAGAATCGCGCCGCTGGAGCCGACAAGTGCGCCGGTAACGATAAGCAGGTCGTTGGAGAGCATGAAGCCTGCCGCTGCGGCCGCCCAGCCGGAATAGGAGTTCAGCATGGACACGACCACGGGCATATCCGCGCCGCCGATGGAGGCGACCAAGTGCCAGCCGAATGCGAGGGCGATCAGGGTCATCAGGATCAGGATGAAGCCGCTGCCGTCAACGGATACGAACACCAGCATCAGGATAAAGGATAAAACCAATGCGGCGAGGTTGAGCTTGTGTTTGGCGGGCAGTTGCAGCGGCGCGCTGCTGATTTTACCGTTGAGCTTGCCGAACGCGACCAGCGAGCCGGTAAAGGTTACGGCGCCGATGAAGATGCCCAAATAGACTTCGACCAGATGGATGGTGTGCATATCGTGCGAAACGTTGCCCGGCGCGATATAGCTGTTGAAGCCGACCAAAACGGCTGCCAAGCCGACGAAGCTGTGCAAAAGCGCAATCAGCTCGGGCATTTCGGTCATTTCTACTTTTTTAGCTTTGTAGATGCCGATGGCGGCGCCAATCAGCATGGCGATGATGATCCAGCCCAGTCCGTGGGTGTTTTCGGAAAACACGGTAACGAACAAGGCGACCGCCATCCCCGCTACGCCGGAATAACAGCCCTGCTTGGCGGTTTCCTGCTTGGACAGCCCTGCCAGCGAGAAGATGAACAGTATCGCGGCTACGATGTACGCCGCTGTAACGAGTCCTGAAGACATGGTGATTCTCCAATTATTTGTGAAAGTAACTGTGTTTTTTTAATCGGGTCGTCTGAAAACTGAATTTCGGGTTTTCAGACGACCCTGATGCTTAGTATTTTTCAAAGACGACTATGACAAACTCCCTCCGCACCAGATTGCCGCTTTTGCTGACCGCCCAATCGCGGCTTCGCTGTTCCCGAATGCAGCGCAACGGCAGGTTTCCCGACAGAGAGCGGATGTCGGCGGCATCATAGAGCGCGAAGCCGTGCGCGGCAAACGGCAGTTTCGCCATAAAGTCTTTTTCGCAAAAATTCAGGCATAGCCGCCCGCCGGATTTCAGCACGCGGCTCAGTTCTGAAAGCGCGCTTGGTGCGTCGTCCCAAAAATAGACGGTATTGACGGAAACGATTTTGTCGAAGCTTTCATCGGTAAAAGGCAGCGCGCCGCCGTCGTACAGCCGGTAATTCGCCAGCCCTGCTTCGAGAAACGGGGCATTGAATGCCTGCGCCTGTGCGTGCATTAACGGGGAAATTTCCAAACCTGTGTAATGCAGGTTTTCTGCCTGCGACAAAATGTAGCCGAGCAGCCCGCCGTTGCCGCAACCCGTTTCTAGGATGCGGTCTCCGTTTTGCAGCTGCACCGCTTCAAATGAACCGAGAATCTGTGTCAGGTTGCGCAGGTTCATCATCTGCCCGAACGCTGTTCCCGCTTCGTCATGCGGGCAGCGCAGTTGGGCGGCGGTTTGTTCGGGGGACAGGTTCATAGGGTTCTCCGACTATCGGGGCGGTTGATTCAACGTCGTCTGAAAATCTGAAATGAGGGTTTTCAGACGACCTCTGTATCCGGTTTCCTATTCGCCGCCGAATTGTGCCAAAAATTCTTCTTCGGTCAGCTTGGGCGTGTCGTTTGCCAGTTCGTAATACGGGGCTTTGGCGTCGATGTAAATCTGCTCTTCCAATTTGAAATCGGCGTTGTCGGCAAACAGTCCGGCAAAGACGAAATAGCTGTCGTTCGGCAGGAAATGGTAGAACAAATGTGTACCGCAGTTTTTGCAGAACGCGCGTTCCGCCCATTCGGACGAATGGTAGCGGGCGATATTTTCACCGCCATCGATTTTAGGCGGCTTGGCAGCAATCAGCGAAAACGTCGCACCGCTGCCCCAAGTGCGGCACATGCCGCAATGGCAGGCGTGGACATGTTTGTCGTGTTCCACTTCTAAAGATACGTTGCCGCACAGGCATTTTGCTTTCATGATCGAACTCCTTATATTTGAAAGCTGACTTCTAGGTCGTCTGAAACGGTGTTGCCAAAACTTACGTCGCTCGTTTTCAGACGACCCCGCTGTCAGACAGCGGCTACAAACAGCCCGATGGTGCAGACAAATCCGCCCGTCCACATTGCCGAACGCAGGCTTGGTTTGTCTTTCAGATAGCTGAAAATATAAGCGATGCGGAAGGCAATGAACGATACTGCCAAAAGGTTGATGGTCGCTTGTTCGGCGTTGCCTGTGGCGTGTGCCACCAAAACAGCAGCGGCAAACGGGGCGAATACTTCAAAACCGTTTTGCTGGGCGGCATTGGCACGCGCCGACAAGCCTTGCGTGCGGGCGAGGAAATCGCGCGGATTTCGGTTGTCCGACGGCTGAAAACCGCCCTGCGCTTTGGCGATGAAGGAACAAAACAGCGGCAGCAGCGATGCGATCAGAATGCACCAATAGGCTAAAGTCATGGTTTACCCTTTCCTAAACATGTTCAACATCCGGCGCGTTACGAAGAAGCCGCCGAAGATGTTGATGCTGGCAATCAGGATGGCGATGAAGGCCAGCAGGGTAACGAAGCCGTTGCCTTGGCTGATTTGCAGCAGCGCGCCGACGACGATGATGCCGGAAATGGCGTTGGTCACGGACATCAGCGGGGTATGCAGCGAGTGGCTGACGTTCCAAACGACGTAGTAGCCGATGACGCAGGCGAGGACGAACACGATAAAGTGGTTCAAGAATGCTGCGGGCGCGACCGCTCCGACCCACAGCACCAATACGGCGGCGATGACGGCGGGCGCGAGTTTTTTCCACAGGGGAAGGGGTTTCGGCTCAGGCTTGGCGGCAGGCGCGGCTTTTTCAGACGACGTTTGCTGCGGCTGGGCGGAAACTTGAATCGGCGGAGGCGGGAAGGTGATTTCGCCGTCGCGGGTAACGGTCATGTTACGGATAATCACGTCTTCGAAGTCCAACGTGATTTCGCCGTCTTTGTTCGGGCTTAACAGCTTGGTCAGATTCACCAAGTTGGTGGCGTAAAGCTGGGAAGCCTGTCCGGCAAGGCGGTTTGCCATGTCGGTGTAGCCGATGATTTTCACGCCGTTGTCGGTTACGAACAATTCGCCCGGCTTGGTGAGTTCGCAGTTACCGCCCGTCGCCGCCGCCAAATCGACGATGACGGAGCCGGATTTCATGCTTTCCACCATTTCTTTGGTAATCAGCTTGGGCGCGGGTTTGCCCGGAATGGCGGCGGTAGTGATGATGATGTCCACCTCTTTCGCCTGTTCGGCAAAGAGCTTCATCTCGGCGGCGATAAATTCGTCGCTCATCACTTTGGCGTAGCCGTCGCCGCTGCCGCCCGATTCTTGCGGGAAGTCGAGTTTCAGGAACTTGCCGCCCATCGATTCGATTTGTTCCGCCACTTCCAAGCGGGTATCAAACGCGCGCACCACTGCGCCGAGCGAGTTTGCCGTACCGATTGCCGCCAAACCCGCCACACCTGCACCAATCACCAAAACCTGCGCGGGCGGCACTTTGCCGGCGGCAGTGATTTGACCGGTGAAGAAACGGCCAAAGGCGTTGGCGGCTTCAATCACGGCGCGGTAGCCGCTGATGTTTGCCATCGAAGACAAAGCGTCCAAAGCCTGCGCGCGCGAAATGCGGGGTACCATGTCCATCGCCAACGCGTTCACTTTCTTGGCGCGCAAGGCTTCCACCAAAGCCTCGTTTTGGCGCGGCCACAGGAAGCTGACAATGGTCTGCCCTTCTTTGAGCAGCGGCAGCTCGCCTTCGGACGGCGCGTTGACCTTATAAATCAAAGGACAGGCCCAAACCGTCGCTTTGTCGGCAACGGTCGCGCCTGCTGTTTGGTAAGCGGCATCGTCCAAACTTGCCGCCAAACCTGCGCCGCTTTCGACAACGGTTTCAAAGCCCAGTTTGCTCAACAGGGCAACGGTGGCAGGCGTACAGGCGACGCGGGTTTCGCCGGATAATGACTCGCGTGGGATACCGATTTTCATCTCTGAATCCTTTTTTAGGTTGTCTGTATATAAATGTTAATATATTCCATATAATCCCCTTATAGCGAATTTTCAGTGGACTGGCAATAGGCAAGCCGACAATTCGGCATTTCCTCCCTGTATTGCCTTACACATACTGCCGTCTGCGTTTGAAATCATTTCCGAAAATACGGCTTGGGTGCCGTAACATTTTTCGCTGTTTCACTATATAATCCGTATTTTTTGAGCCACCGCCATGCCGCACGCCCTCGTCCTCCAATTCCCCTCCGCCGAAGCCCTGCCTTCCGCCCTCCTCACCCGCCTGCCCGAGCCTGATTACGCCGATGAAAAACGTATGCGTTTTATCGTTGAAGAAGGGTTTTCTTTAAGCGGGGCAGACGCGGCGTTGCTGGACAGCCGTCAAATCGACCACGCCGTGTTGCCCGATAGGGCGTTTGGCGAACTCGGGCTGATTGTCAGCGATATGGATTCGACGCTGATTACCATTGAATGTGTCGATGAAATTGCGGCGGGCGTCGGCTTGAAAGACCGCGTGGCGGAAATTACCGAACGCTCGATGCGCGGCGAATTGGATTTCGAGCAGTCTTTGCGCAGCCGCGTCGCCCTGTTGGCGGGATTGGACGAGCGGGTTTTGGCGGAGGTTTATGAAAACGTTTTGCAGCTCTCGCCCGGCGCGGAATTTTTGCTGGACGAATGCAAGGCGCACGGCGTGAAATTCATGCTGGTGTCGGGCGGATTCACGTTTTTCACCGAAAGGCTGCAACAACGCCTCGGCTTCGAATACCAACACGCCAATGTTTTGGAAATTGAAAACGGCAAGCTGACAGGTCGTCTGAAAGGCAGAATCATCGACGCGCAGGCAAAGGCGGATTTATTGCGCGAATACCGCGACCGCCTCGGATTGCAGCCGCATCAGGTTTTGGCGATGGGCGACGGTGCGAACGATATTCCGATGCTCAAAGAAGCGGGCGTAGGCGTGGCTTACCGCGCCAAACCGAAAGCGCAGGCAGTCGCCGATGCCTGCATCAACTTCGGCGGGCTGGAGCGCGTCAGGGGTTGGTTTAAATAAACCGCCGGTATCGTTTGTCAGGAGTTTCCCGTTAAAACCAAGGTCGTCTGAAAAATTTTCAGACGACCTTTTTGCTGTTTGAAATATCGTAATGACTGTAAACGTAATGCCAAGGGACACGCCGTCTCAACATACCAAAACAGGTTTGCATCCCGCTCCCGAACACCACCCTCTTTATCCCCGTAACAGCCTTATCCCTTCTTCCTGCCAGATGGAAAAACAAGTAATTAATCAACACAGTTATTACTATTAATCAAATAATTTAATTATGACTCAAAAATATTGACTTAAATTAAACAAAACCGTTTTCTTATTCACAAACTATCTGACATTCTTTATACTACCAAAGTATTAATTAACTACGCACAATGAACTAAACCAATAAAAGGAGCTCTAAGAATGAAACACCAGCTACTCCTTCTGCCGATTGCCTTAGCCGTCTCCCAGGCTTGGGCGGACACAGACCCTGTTCCCGAAGAAACTGTTATCCTTTCCCCCGTTACCGTCACCGGCACACAACAACAAAAAGCCAATAGCGTTACTTTCAACCCCAAAGCTGCTTTGCAACCCCTCCCTGCCGGAGACGGTGCGGACCTTTTACAATCCGTGCCCAACATGAGCATCATCCGCAAAGGCGGAAGCTCGGGCGATCCGCTGTTCCGCGGTTTGGGCGGTTCGCGCCTGTCGATTAACGCCGACGACCAGTTTATTTACGGCGGCTGCAGCATGCGTATGGACCCGCCGACTGCCTACATCCACCCGAATTCTTTCGACAAAGTCGTCGTCACCAAAGGCCCGCAAACCGTAACCCAAGGCATGGGTTTGGTCAGCGGCTCGGTACAATTCATCCGCAAAGACCCTGATTTCAGCGAAAAACCTTACAACATCAACGCCTCCCTGACCGCAGGCAGCAACGACCGCCGCGACGGTTCGCTTGAAGCCGAATTCGGCGGCAAATACGGCTACGTCCGCAGCAATATTTCCCATAACGAGGCCGGCGACTACAAAGACGGCTCAGGCAAACGCGTCCACTCCCATTTCAAACGCGACAGCCAAATGCTGCAACTGGGCATCACCCCGACCGAAAACACCACCATCGCCGGCACATACGAACGCAGCAGAGCCAAGGTCGCCTACGCCGACCGCATGATGGACGGCAGCAAATTCGACCGCGACGCATGGAACGTCCGCTTTACCCAACGCAACCTCACCCCTTGGTTCAGCGAACTCGAATTGCGCTACGGTGAAAGCGAAATCGACCACGTCATGGACACATACAGCCTGCGCACCATCCGCAATCCCGCAGGCAAACAGATTAAAAACGCCAACAACCCCAAACGCAATACCGACACAGGTCGTCTGAAAGCCACCTTCGATTGGGATAACCTCAACCTGCAAACCGGCGTAGATTATATGGACGACGTACAC
The DNA here is from genome assembly GCF_022749495.1 of Neisseria macacae ATCC 33926. NCBI lineage: Bacteria > Pseudomonadati > Pseudomonadota > Betaproteobacteria > Neisseriales > Neisseriaceae > Neisseria > Neisseria macacae. The sequence goes on from NZ_CP094241.1 coordinate 2,558,959, forward strand.
GTCGCCCGCATGGAACGCGGCGGCGACGGTTACCGCCACAAGCCCTATATGCCCAATCAAAGTTTCAAACAATGGGGCGTTTTCACCGAAGCCGCCTGGCAGCAAACCGACAAACAACGTTGGGTAGCAGGCTTGCGCCACGACCGTGTCAAAGCGCATTACGATTCCGCAGACGTAACCGATCCTGTTTTGAAACATCAGAAATTCAACTTGAATTCCGGTTTCTTACGTTGGGAACGTGATACGGATAACGGCTTGAAATACTACGCCGGATTCGGTATCGCCGAACGCTCGCCCGACTACTGGGAACGTCTGCGCGCCAAAAAGAAAATCATCCATCCCGAACAAAACCGCCAAATCGATGCGGGCATCATCTGGAAACGTCCCAACCTCCATGCCTCCGTATCCGTATTCGGCAGCGATGTCAAAAACTTCATCATACTCGAACGCCAAGGCACGGATTTAGGCGTACGCAACGTTAAAGCCTCGCGTTTCGGCGGCGAAGCCGAAGTCAAATGGACGTTTGCACCCAATTGGGAAATCGGCAGCAGCCTCGCCTACACCCACGGCAAAAACCGTACCGACGGCAAACCTTTGGCGCAAACCCCGCCGCTCGAGTGGAACAACACCCTCGCCTTCGACAACGGCAAATTCAGCGCAGGCGCGTTATGGCGCGTCGTGGCGAAACAAAACCGTTACAGCAAAGGTCAAGGCAATATCGTCGGTCAGGACATCGGCGCCTCTTCCGGCTTCGGCGTACTCTCGCTCAATGCCGGCTGGAAATTCAGCAAATACGCTACCTTGCAGGCCGGTATAGACAACGTGTTCAACAAAACCTATGCCGAATTCGTCAGCAAAGGCGGCGACCCTTCAGCAGGCACGCAAACCTTGCGCGTCAACGAACCCGGCCGTACCGCTTGGTTGAGGTTGCAAGCGAAATTCTGATGTTGAGTTGAGAAAGTGAAAGGTCGTCTGAAAACCCGATTGTGAGTTTTCAGACGACCTTTTTGATGATGGCTTTAAAGCGAAGCTGTTTTACAAGAGACGATGTTTTAGTGATTCAAATCATATTCAAACCATACGGAACAGTTGAAATATCGTACCGAGATGAAAGCTTAAACCCAAACCCCTGTATTTTTACCCGCCACCGCCCCACAAATTTATAAAGGAACAAACCGGAAACCCTGTTCATCAACCTCCAGTATGGAAGCGTAATCAGGCTTCCAGTCCCCCAACACAATACGGGTAAAGCCATCTTCCTGATGGATATGCTCACGGTGGGTGTGTCCGTGAATCAACAGTTGGGCATGATGCCGACGCACAATATCTGCGGTGAATTGCGGCTGGACGTCCATGATTTCGGCAGCTTTATATTGTTTGCCCTGCTTGCTGGTGCGGCGTATTTTGCGGGCGATTTTCAGGCGCAGGGCAAGCGGCAGGCTTAGGAATAGGCGTTGCAGCCATTTTTGGTGAACAACCTTTCTGAACTTCTGATAACGCGCATCATCGATACACAAAGTATCTCCGTGGCAAATCAAGGCAGAGCTGCCGTATAAATCGACCACCGCATATTCGGGCAGCAACTTCATACCGGATTGCGCTGCAAATTGCTTTCCGATCAAAAAATCCCGATTGCCGTGTACAAAGAAACATTCCACCCCGCGCTGCACGACCGATTGAATCGCTTGCGCGATGGTTTGGGTCAATTCGGATTGTTCGTCGTCGCCTATCCAAAAATCAAACAAATCCCCCAAAATATAAACCGAACGCGCCTTTGGTGCTTTTTCGCGCATAAAGCGCAAAAACAATTCGGTCAATTCGGGATGGGATTCGCTCAGGTGCAAATCGGAAATAAAGTAAATCGGCATGGCGGGCAACAGGTGTGAAATCCTTGCCATTATAGGTTTTCAGACGACCTTTGTATATCGGCCGCCAACGTATGTGGCATGGTCTCACCCGTTGCCGGAACTTCGCTCAATTTCTCTTTTTATCCGACATTCAGGCAGGCAATGATTTGAAACCCGATCCAATCAGCCGCATTGGACGATTTTTTGATAACTGTCTTCCTGATGCACATCACTGACAGGAACAACGTAAAACAATTCATTGCTGCGGACAAAACGGTTGACCAAATCCCTATCGATATCAAATACATGATGGCGCAAGCCGTTCAAGCCGCGGAATATCATGGTTTTCCAGTCCGCATACCCGTTGGCGTTGGGGCGGATATCGTTCATCGCGTCCAGCGCCAGCAGTTTGCGGTTCTGCTCTTCCTTGTTCAAAGGCAGGGAATAAACGGAGTGGAAATGGAACGGCTGACCGAACATCGGCGGCAGGCTCAACATCGAGCCGGACTTGCCGATCGGGAAATCGTCGCTCAAAAAATGCAGCGTATGCAAAAACAGCGAGCCTTTCCGATAATCCAATTGTTTCAACGCTTCAACCGCAGCAATCGTCGTATATTGATGGTCTTTGTGTGCATCAATATTGGGCGACGGGCTGACGATGATGTCGGGCTGGAAGGTTTCGATAATATAGGCCAGATTATTGACCAGACCGCGCCAATTCGAGCCGCCGTTCAAGCCTTTGGACAAAGGCGAGGTATTGGCACGGCGGAACAGATTGACATCCGCCGTATCCAGTTTGGTCGACTTCACATCGGCATCAGGATTCTGCTTCATGACTTGCAATGTGCTGTCAAAATAGCCGAGCTGCAAAATGTTTTCAGACGACACCCCCGCCAAAAGCGGCACGGTCAGGCTGTTCCATACGCGCATCCTGCCCTTTTGCAGATACTGCGCCTGCATTTGCTCGGGATTGCGCGCATACAGATTGTTGTAATGGAAGCTGCCGCCCTCCCCTGCGGTAATCGTAACCACCAACGTATCGGCAGCATGTTTTTCATATAATCCGTAAGCCGCCAATTCCGCATCATCCGCATGGGGCGCAAGGACCAGGATTTTTTTACCGCTCAAACACTCACGCGGATAAACCGACAATTCGACTTCCTGATCAGGCAGGGACACGCGGTTGCCGCTTAATGTAATTTTTCTGCTGCCGTCGTCGAAGGTATCGGTCAAATTGAGGTAGCGCGCGCCGTTGCCGCCATGTTCGACATACGCCCGCCATTCCCCGCGGTTGGTTTTGACGCCGATCCAAGGCATCACCAATCTGCCCAGCCAACCTGATTTCACGTTGATTCTGGCGATTACCGTATCATTCGCGCCGATGGTGTCGGGCAAGATCAGTTCGCCCTCACGCAAACTGACTGTCGCCGACTTGGGCAATTGACCGTATTCGTAATCGCGGCTGACATCGTAAGCAAAGCGTTTTCTGCGAATTGATGCCACGATAAAGGCAGCAATTACAAGCAGGCAAAGTATCATGCAAAACAATACTAGCAATAACATTTTATTCCCCTGTGATTATTTCCTTTATCTTATTATCTAAAAATGCGCCCGTCTTAACTTTCTAACAAACGGTCGTTTTAAAAACCAAACGTCATTTAAAAGAGTAATTTACAATTTGAAATCATACAGTTTTCAATTGCACAATCCCTTTATTTATAAGCGGTCTGCGCCATCTGACCGTTAAATTTCGAGCAGCCTTCCCCATAAAATAAACACATGGGAAACCTGTCGCGACAATGCAAAGGTCGTCTGAAACCATCTATGCCTTCACGCCCATCATGTTTCTTGCCATATTTGAAACAAAAAATCGAACACCAAGCGTTCAGACGACCTTTTCTGCCCCTTGATACCAACAACCCGCCCAAAAACAAACCGACCGCTGTATCTCGCGGTCGGTTTTTTGGATTTTTTATTATCAAACGTCGTCTGAAACCTTTTTCAGACGACGTTTTACGCTTTACCACATCAAGATTGAAGGCTCCGGCGTCACCTGATAACCCTCCTTGCGCAACTTCTCAATCAAGCCTTGTTCAGACATCAGGTGCATGATGCCTACGGCAAAAACCGTTTTCTTTTTAGCAGATATCTCTTTGATTTTCGGCAGCCAATTTTGATTGCGCTTAATCAGCAAATCGCTGCGTACCCAAGATAAAGCGGGAATAGTATCGGGATACTTTTGAGCAAATTCCTTTTCGAATTCAGTTTGCACCAAAGGTAAATCCTCGAACTTTCCTTTCTCATAGGCATTGAAAAGACGTTTGGTTTCCCGCTCGGCATACTCTTCATTCGTTCTCAATGTCAACATTTTAATCATCAACTTTTCCGACTGACTGGCAAAAATTTGAGAAAAATCCATCACATCCTCTAAAGCAAGGCGTGTTTTACCGGACTCTTGTGCCGCTTTCGACAGCAAAATATCCACACCTGTCTGGTTGCTGTATTCAGGCGGATAAATACTTAAAGCAAACAGCAACACCGCCCAAGGATGCATGTGGTCGATGTACGGTGCCATCTGAGCCAACTCCGGACTTTTCATAAAGTCCTGTTGCAACAGTTCAAAATTCTTATCGCCCAACTTGGATTTCAAAGAATCTTGACTATAAATTTTTTGCATAAACTCTTGATATTTCGCCATCTCTTCATCATTGATCTGGGGCAGCATATCGGCCTCGGTAACCAACTGTTCGGCAGATGCCAGCAGATTCTTTGCATCTTTAGACAAGGTGGCATTGGGCTTACCGATATGGATGGTACCGACCAAATAAGAATCCGGCTGCCCAGCTTTACTGATTTTCCAAACATTACTGGTTAATTTAGGGGTATCCCAATTCAATTCAGGACGGATAACAACAGAAGCCGCTTTTTCTTGCTTTGCTGCCGGTTTCTCCGAAACCTCCTGTTTACATGCAGACAACGGCACAATCGCCAAACATACAGCCAACAGAGACAATAATTTATTCATCTTTTCCTCTTCATCATCATGAAATGTGGCAACAGTATAGTGTATAGGGAGTTAACTTTAAAATAGACCGATATGTTAAATAAAATACCCGATTTTATTACCAGATTTGAAAACTATTTTGCCCCTTACCTATCAAACTGCCCTAATGAACAAAATGGCTTCTTTGCACACCCCGAACAACACCTGCTATTGAGCCACCAATAAGGAAAAGGTCGTCTGAAACTGCCCGACTGATGATACAATTTCGCTTGAATATCCACTTCGGAACACGGTCATGAGTCTCTACGCCATCGCCCACATCATCCACCTCTATTGCGCCATCGCCTTTGTCGGCGGCGTATTTTTCGAAATGCTGGTTTTGTCCGTCATGCACACCGGCCGCGTCTCGCGCGAATCGCGCCGCGAAGTCGAACGCGCCATGTCCTACCGCGCCGTCCGCGTTATGCCGCCCATCGTCATTACGCTTTTCATCAGCGGCATCGTCATGGTATTCAACCGCTACCTGCCCTTTTTGAGCCAACCCTTCGCCACCTCATTCGGCACGCTCCTCACCCTCAAAATCCTGTTGGCAGTCAGCGTCCTCGTCCATTTCGCCATCGCCGTCGTCAAAATGGCACGGCGCACCCTGACCGTCGGCTGGTCCAAATACATCCACGCCGTCGTATTTTCCCATATGCTGTTCATCGTATTTTTTGCCAAAGCCATGTTCTATCTGTCTTGGTAAGCTGTTTTCAGACGACCTATTTACCATCAGAGGTCGTCTGAAAAACAAAGAACGAACACAAAATAACACGCTGACAAATAGCGGCATTTGAAAGCAAAAAATCCGCCATAACCCGCAAAACCAATATGACCAAGTCAGCCGCGCTATCCCCCTCTTTCTCATCAGCTGGGGCAGATTATTCAAAATTAAAAGGCAACGAGGTTCATATATAGTGGATTAAATTTAAATCAGGACAAGGCGATGAGGCCGCAGACAGTACAGATAGTACGGAACCGATTCACTTGGTGCTTCAGCACCTTAGAGAATCGCTCTCTTTGAGCTAAGGCGAGGCAACGCCGTACTGGTTTAAAGTTAATCCACTATAAAACCGATTTACTTCTTGCTTCCTAAGCGTGAGGAAATTTGTCTCTTTGAGCAAGAGTGAGCAAAAATGTTGTATCGCTAAAATCAATTCATAACAAAAGGTCGTCTGAAAAAATTCAGACGACCTTTTGTATGAAAAACAGCAAATCGACTCTGCTATTTTATTGGGCTTGCCTGCCTTTTATTCATATGCGTCATCATCATGCACGATGACCTTATTGACATAAACCGGCTGCACTGAAGTTTCTTCATTCACAACAGGAGGCTCTGTCTGTGACGCAGATGTTTCGGTAGTCATTGGCGTTGCCGGCAGCGTGTTGTGTGCAGAATGAGTTTCTTCGCGTTGGATATCTACTTGCGGCGCCAAAGGCTCATGCTCTACCGATGGAGATTCCTGCTTACCGGTTTCAGGCTTCAATTCGGATACGGTAGTGGTTTCTATCAGCTGACTTTCCGATGGCAAAGCCACGGGAGCCACAGGCTCAGATACGGACGGATGCTCCTCTACATCAACCGCTTTTGTCGAAGCTTCTTCCGCTACCGGAGCTTGCGTAGTTGGCGTAGTTTCTGTTGTTACCCGTGTTTCTACTGTTGCAGGTGCCTCCGTTTGGGCTGGTGTTTCTTCGGTTGCAGAAATTTCCGTCTTGGTTGGCAGCGTTTCTACCTTTTCAAGTGGTTCAAATCGGATTGGTGCTTCTACTACTGTTTCATGCGTTTCTGCTTTAGCCGGCACTTCTATTGTTTCAGATGCTTCTGCTTTAGCCGGCACTTCTACTGTTTCAGATGCTTCTGCTTTAGCCGACGTATCAATTTCCTTGTTTTCTACGGCTTTTTTCTCGGTTGGCGCAGTTGTATTGGATACTTCCGGTGTCGCCGAGCCAGCATTTGTGCGACCAGATTTCTCGGTATCTGTCTGTTTGACATCCTTTGTTTTCACACTTTCTTTAACGAGGTCGTCTGAATTTGACTTGCCTTCAGACTTTTTACCGTCTTCCGATTGGTTAGTCTGTGTAACTTCAGGATAAGGAATCGGCTCTTCTGACTTGCCTGCCGTTTCTTCCGGTTTATCCTGTTCTGCCTTAGCTTGTTGGGACTCCGTAGCTTTTAATTTCGCATTGTCTTGTTTAGACTCAGGCTTCCTTCCTATCGAACCTGATTTCTGCTGATTAAGCGGATACTCTCGAATAACGACTTCGGCAGGCGGAGTTTCGGTATGCGGCACATGACAGCTCTCGCCCATTTTGATGAAATCAATGCCTGAAATCAAAAAATTGGTGTTTTCCAGATTGCCTCTTAATCCGACATAGATTGGTGTATTTTCAGGCGTATTTTTTCTGACGCTGATGATTTCCGCTGCGGCTTCATAGCCGTTTCCGCTACCGGGAAGCAAAGTGTAATTGTTTTTCAAATCACAACTTCGAATCCGGACATAATTGTTTTGAGTGACCAACATGCCTTCCAGCTCTTTGGCAAAGGCGGTTTGAGCGGTTGCTGAAAGCAACACGCCGCAAGTAAGGAAAATGTGTTTAACCATATTTTATTTCTTAATTTTCAAAGTAATCTATTCACGCCAAAGAAAGCTTATGTCCGGCTGCGTTTAACGGAAACCGTCCCCTCAGGCATAAAATAAGTGTCTATTACTACCGCACCCACGTTTTCGATTTCGCATTCCAGCTGATAACACAAGACCATGATATTGTCTTTGGATTCAGTGAGGTGGATATCCAAGTTCCTTAATCTCGGCTCGTATTTCAACAAGGTTTTCCTCATAAAATACCGCAAGTCATGCGCGCTGGACGGCAGGTTTTTATAAACCATGCTGAGATCGGGAATTCCATAATCCGGCAGATGTTTCAAGGAACCGCTCCTGCTGTTAAGAATGCGTTGGATATTGTCCAAAACACTGCGAACCAACTGGAAGCTGCCTGGCAAATCATCTATCGGCAAACCGTCGGAATAAAATCCGGTCAGTTTCTCATAGAGTGCGGCATCCATTATTTGACTTTCTTGACCGTCTCTTGAAGCAAGACTTTGTTATCCACCAATTCGATAACGACCGGTTTTTTATTGGTCAGCTGCTTTTTGGTAATCAACATTTTCCAAGTCTGCTCTTCCCCTACTTTGTTGTAGAAAGCGACAACACCGACATATTTGGTGTCTTTATTCAGCGTTTCATCAAAGCTGATGGTTTCCCCCGGCCGGATGGTATATTGCTTGTAACCTTCTGCCAGATCGTTGCTCAAGATGGTTTTGTCTTGATTGAGCAAATCACGATATGAGGCAACTTCATAATTTTGCTTGTCTTTCAACTGATACACTCGGACGACTGTCGACAGCGACTGCCCGCGCTCGTTTTGATTCAAACCGTTTCGTGCAATCAGGTCGATTTTCAAAATCTTGAGTTTGGTATAAAAAACACTTTTCGTTGCTTCAACCGTTCCATCTTTCATGCCTTGCCAAATCCCGCATCCTGAAAGCATGGCGCATAAAAGGGCTAATGAGCAGACTGACGTAATTCTGGTTTTTTTATTCATGATTTTCCGTTTTCTTGAAGTTAGTTTGAGTAAGTATAGTTCGCTATTTTTATTTGTTTGTCTTGGTGCATCGCACCTAAACCGGTATTAATCCCCAATATTTGTTTTTTTTCCAAACGGCTTTTGGGTATCCATTGTTTTTTAATATTCAGGTAAACACTCGCATCAAAACGACGACCCAAATAGAGTTTTAATAGCTCGAGCAATTTTTGGTGCAATTGCTGCTTTGGCAACAGAAGCTGCGCGTTGTCAAATGTATCGGGCGTAATTTCAATACGCACCAAATGACTGTAATCTTTTATCCGTCCGCCCAAAGATGCGCTTCCCCCGTCTAACCGCAAACCGGCTTTCCCCAGTTTGCGGTCCTTCTCCAAAATGACCCACTGCGGCTGGAACTCTTTTACTTTTACGTCGGCAAAGGGAAGAAGGTATCTGACGATGCTGACAATCCCTTCTTTGGTTCGGGTTCGTTGGTAAAAAATACTGAACAATCCCAAGATCCTGCTATCCAGCAAAGGATGCATGAATTTCCCGTTGAGCATGCCTTGCCCGATTAGGTGCAAGAGGGAACGCGATAGGTCATCCTGCCCTTCCCGTTGAAACAGAAACGGATAACGGTATTTTTTCCATGCTTGGAAAAACAGGGTCGTGATTCGGTGGTTAAAAATATCTAAAAATGCCGCCAGGCTTTCACTGCCGTCTTTATGCGTCGCAATATCGTTCAGGAAGTAATCCGGCAAAACCGCATCGACACCGTACAAACCTAAAAATGTCGTCCTGACAGTCGGCAGATCGGCTTCTGCGTCATATTCAACCGATGCGATCTCCCCCGAAGGGAAAGATAAAGACTTTACCCTTCTAAATCTTACGGTTGACTCGACAGCCTTTTCTTCATTTCCTTCGGCAAGGGTTTCCAGAACCCGGCAAAATTGGAAGAAATTCATCGTTGCCGCATTGCGTACAATAAACTCCCCCAATTTCTCCTGGAAGATTTCAGACGACCCGCTTTCGCGCTGCGCTTTATTTCTAGGAATCTCCCATAAGGGAAGCGTTTGCCTGTCGTTATTTTCTTTGGCGCTTTTGTGCGCCGTTTCTAAAACCGTGTGATAGTTGTTTTGCTGTCTTTCCATGTATATGTTTTCCCGGATGGCAGAGAAACAATGCTGAACCGGGTAAACAGGTTCAAATCAGCATACATTGCAAAAAATTCGTTCAATAATTCTCCGAACAAATAAATTTCCGCCTCACCGCTAAATGCGGTCGAATCAAATGTTACGGTAATATGAATTCCGCGGTGGACTGCGCCACGCTCGATTCTCTGTACTGTTTCATGTTTGACATCAACAATACCATTCAGTCTGCGCTTGTTCAGCTCGTCTTCAGTCCAGTCGTAAATGGACAATGCCCCTTTCAAACTGTCGACATTCAATAGTGATAAATAGTTGGGTGACAAATGGGACAATATGCGCCATTGGAATCTATCCTCTGTCGGCGGATAACAAGACAATGTCGGCGTGGTAAGATTTCTGACCATTTTGACATTTGGTTCGGCGATATCGTCGTCTTGAATCTGAGTCTCCCTCAGACTTTTACGCGGCAAAGCGCCATTTGTCCCGACCACCTTCAATGAAAGCGTCTCGGTAGGCAATATATCTTTTCTATCCCACAACAATCCGCCAAGCATGATAAATGTTTCATGTCTTCCTGATACGCCTTGTTTGACTTTGGTATGGAAATACCTTTCAGGCGCATCATATTTCATCAATCCGCCACGATGCTGGAATGAGGAAAAAGGAATATAGGGGTAACGTTTGCCTGTTTCATGATTAACCGCCTCTACCTCTTCGACGGAATAAACTTCAACAGCCATACCTTCATGTAACAGCGGCTTCACCTGATATTCGAACGCCTTATGATCCACTCGGATAGGCTCTGCTTCCATATCAAACAGATTGATGGCAGGCACGCAGTTCAATTTCAAACAGTCAGGAGGGAATCGAAGCTCTGAAGGGTATTGCTTGGAAAGAACCACATTCACGCTAAACTCATTAATCCGTTCCGACCACGCTCCGGCATCGATGCCCACTAAATCAATAAAGAAAAACTTCTGTTTGAAACAAAAATATTCCAGCAATAGTTGATAGCCGCTAAAGCTGTTATTGACTTTCTCCCACAACCTTTCATCTTCAGCAAATCCGACTGCCTTAAACTGTATATTGCCGGCAGATGGCAATTCGGCATGATGCAGGCTGATTCGCGCTGTCTGATTCAACAAAGCATGACGCAATGCGAAGGCAATCGGTTCATCAGCGGAAATATAAATTCTGATTTTGGAAAAATCTAAATTCTCTTTCTGTATTTGCCGGTGGATACCGAAAGTTAATTTGATGACGCTTTGACCATTCGCATCATAATCCAACAATGTATGCAATATGCTCAAAGGCTGGAGCGCAACATCAGCAGTGGTCCGATACAAGCATCTGGTCAATCTATCGTTGATATTGATAGGTTCGGACTGAACGGACAATCCTTTTTTAACGACTTGCCCTCCTTGCAACTTTTTATTATCCGGAATCAATTCCAAAACAGTCAGGGAAGGAATCATCCTCAGATAATGTGGCCACAGCATATGGACCAACCCCTCCGTCAATTCCGGAAAGTCATCATCTAATTTTTGTCTGATTCTCCCTGTCAAAAAAGCAAAGCCTTCAAACAGTCTTTCTACATAAGGATCGCGCGTACCTACTCTGTCTAAATTCAGCATTGCGGCACGATCAGGGTGGGCTTTTGAAAACTCTAATCCCGCCTCTTTGAGATACCGCATCTCTTCTTCATAATAGCGTAATGTGGGATCTGACATAATATATGCTTAATAAATTAATTCCAATGCACGGACAACATCTGCCTGCATCAACTCTGTCCGTAAAAATTCGAGCTGTCCGACTTCCTCAATATCTTTATTATCAAGGTTTTCACTTAATAGTTGATACCAAAGGGCATACACTTCAAACGTAAAATGTCTGTCCCACTCTTTAACTGTCAACACTTGCATCTGCTTCGAAGCCTGTTCCAACAGTTTCACTGCCCAGTCCGCCTTTTGGGCGCTTACAGCCAACCGAGCCATCATCACCCATTTTTTAACCTGCCCTGAGCCTGTCTGCCACTCCGGTAATGTTTCCAACCAAGCAAATGCAGCGTCTAAACCGTGTTCTTGTGTTTTCAACAGAGCCTGTTGCCAGTAACTTTCTTGATTTTTTGTCTGAGATGGCGACGCTAACACTGCTTTTTGAATGGCTTGACTACTCGTCTGCTTGCGCACGGACGACATGACCTTTTCTTCCAGCCATTTAAGCGTATCAGCCGATACGAACGGGAATCCGTTATCAAAACTCAAGCCGGTCAGGCCTTCGCATCGGGTCAATAAGGATTTCAACTCAAATAGCGACGAATCAATTTGGGAAAGATATAAACCACCCAATGCCTGCTGACCTTGCCATGCGTAATATTGCAAATCCAGCCAATAGTGATTAGCACCTTCCAAAAAAGCCGCTTCCACTTTATCGAGCAAATCGCGCCATTGCTGCTCCTGAACCAAACGATTCAGGTTTGCCAATAAATCTGCCCTCGGAGCCTTCAAACGCGTCTGACCGTTTTGATGCGGAGGAATGCCGTTCAATCCGCCCCAACGGACAGCCCGAATCATCTTGTTTGCAGACCAATAACCATCATCCTGTTCTCTCAAGTAGGCAGCATTAATCCTGACTTGGTCAAGCAAGGCTTTAGAAGAGTTAACCTTTGTGACAGTCAGACTTTCAGACGACCCTCGACTCCCTTGATGAATTTGCGGCGTTGCCACTTGCTCAACAGGCGCAACAGCTTCCTGATTTTGATTTGAACTTGTCGGTGAGGATGAAAAACGAACAGATGACTCTTCAAAATATTGCAACAATGGGAATAAGCTAGGGCGTACTGCCTCTTCCCATCCATCAAAGTAATGTTGCAACGACATCAAAGCCGATAATGTCCGCTTAAGCTCCGTAGAATCGGATAATCCTACTTCTTTAAGCGTATCCAACACCCTTTCACCGGACAACCAATTTAATGCATTACGTTTTTGTACCGGCTTTTTCGGCCAAAGCGACTGATCGAATTTTTGCAGCAAGCCGCACAAAATCTCCAAGCCGTCTGAAAACCCTGCCAAGCCCCTGTCTCTCAACGAGGCAAAAATGTAATAGGTTGCCACCCTCAGGTCTTTAGATTCACGCTTCAACAGGCGTTCTGAAGCATCCAAAATCAATCGGTAATCCATACCCGAAAGTTTGGCCAACTCAATTTTGATGGCTTCAAAATCATCCGCATAGGCGACATCCTCGCCACAAGGATGGTCGTCTGAAACAGGCTCCAACCATTCTTGCCAGCGATGGATATTGTTATCGGTGATAGATGTACCTTCATCACCGAGTATCGGCTTTACCCATTGGGGTAATGTCATCATTATTTAACCTCAAAAATCTTATTCGGCAGATGGATATTTTTCAGATCCAACAGTCCCAACGGTCCTTTACCGGAATTGGTCCGCATATAGAAGCGCATCAATTTGTCTTTTTCCAGTGGGAACTCAACCAAATAGGTACTTCCATCAATCGGTGTAACCCTGGATTTTTCAAGCATACGGATGAAACCGAAACGTCCGCTGATTTCCTGAGTTTTACGCATACCTTCTGCCTCGGTTTCCCAAGAAATACGCAAACCGGCATTGCTGACATCACCCGGCCATTTAAATGGCTTCCACTCTGTCTGCTGGTTGAAATAATTCAATGATTGACCATCAACAACCAAGTCAAACTGAACAATCCCTTGAGTAGATGTCGGCTTCAGCTCAAAGCTGTAACCCCCTTCTCCGTTGACGAAGAAATCCTCAGAAATCGCACTCAATTTATTCAGCTGTTGCAACAATCCCGGATTGACTTTCAATTCGCTTCCCGGCGCCACAATCCATTGATTGCCTTGTTTGGTCAAAACACCTGCCAATTGGGTCGTTATAAACTGATTCAATGCGCCTTTGTTGATATCCAAGTATTTTGCCAATACGGGAATCGAAACCTCGGTTTCTGATTTGGCAAACGGATATCTGCCACCCAACTCGGACTGCATAGGATTAACAAAATTGTTTGCCCACAGATTATTGATGTCTTTTTGGGCCACGCCTGCAATCGAATCCCATACGGAATTAAATGGCAAGACAAAAACGTTGCGCGCGAACGGCAGCAATCTGTCGCCCACACCAGCTTCAATCAAACGCGCATACTGCATACCTTCAAGAAATTCATTGTCTCCGCCGTTCAAGACTCCTTGAACGGCCGATCTGGCTACACCACCGGTATCGGAAGAAGACGCCATTTGAATCAAACGTTGTTTAATGGTCGTCACGCGCTCAAGGTAGCGTTGCAGGCTCAAATCGCTCTTCGGATTGATTTGCGCGTCAATCAATTGCAGCAAGTTTTCAAATTCTGCTTCCAACGGTCCTGCCAGATAATCATTGACTTTACCTTCCAGTGCGTTGATGTTTTCTGCCTGTGAATTTAATACCGTATCGGCAACCCTACGCGAGCGGGAAGACAGCTGCCTTGCCGCCGCACGTTTTGCAGCATCGGCAACCGCCGGATTTACGTCGATTTTTTTGCTGTCCAACTGGCTGCTTTCTTTCACAGCATGGAACAATGCCACCAATGGGGAACGCTGAGGATCTGCATAAACGTGGAACTGATTGACCGAATCCAAATTGGTCGTTCTTGGCTGCCATGTAATACTGTTCATCATGTCATACCAAGCCGCAGCATATTCTTTGAAATAACGCTCTTTCAGACTGTTGATCGCAGCTTCCGTCACCGGTGCCTGATGCAGGTTTCCGCCCAGCACCCAGTCAGTATTCTTGCTGTCTTTAACAGCTTGGTCCAAAGCAGGTTTAACATATTTCTCCCAGCCTTCGACTGTATACACACGAGGCAAAGGTTTGCCGACATTCCAAATGCCTTTCAAATCCTTATTCAGCAGCTCTGCCAATGTGATGGTTTTCAGCTTGGCATCCGTACCTTGTACGATGCGTTTGTATAACTGTTCACTGCCTTGGTCGCGATTGATCCAATCCACCAGAATCTGACGGCTTCGTGACACTAATTCAGGTTGCTCCGTTTCCAGCCAACCGGAATGGGTAGCCATGCGCGGTACGAAAAATTGGGCCAAAATCTGTGCATCCTTGATAGAAACATTCTGCGCCGACAGCATTTCCACCAGTTTTTTCGTCAGGAATTCAGCATCTTTTGTGTCTTTGGTTTTCTCTACATGAGACGTCAGCATCAAATATGCTTTCAGGTCTTGATAAGAACTGTCTTGCAGTTCAAAGTCGTCCGGAATCTGCCCTTCGAGCATAGTCAAACCATCCAACTTATTCGCAAAGAATACGGTAGCAGGGCGGCTGACGACATCTTTAACCAAAATACCGTATTTACGATACGCGGCAGCCAACAACTCTTTTCTATGCTCATAGCCCAAGAACTTGGCTGTATATTGCAAGAAATCCCTGCCGGATTCCATTTCGGCAATACTTTGTTGCAGTTTGATTAAGGCTGCAACTTTTTCCGAGCGTGATTTTGCCTTCTGAACACTTTCCAAATCAGCATTCAGACGACCTATATCTTGATAACTGCTGTGCGCACCCACTGCAAACACACTACCGACCAACAAGGCTACGGCACTCATTGCCAGATAGGTTTTTTCCGTTTTGGACAAATGCAGTTTTTTACCTGAACCCAAAACAGACAGATCGTTAAACGCACGGTAAATCAAATCTCCTGATTGTTCGGGATTGTTGGTTTGAATAAACGAAACACCGGCAACTGTATCCAGTTTTCCCAAACTCCGTTTTTCAGCAGCAATATGATCTGCCAAAGCCTGACTTTGAGAGGGCAATGTGGCAGACAGTTTTGCAATAGGTGTTTGGCGCAAATCTTCCTCAATCAGCTGCGTACCCACTGCCGCCAGCTGGTTGGCAAACTGATCCAATTCTTTCGCCAACTCCGTTGCCGATACAGTCGAACCATATTTCAAAGCATGGCTGATGGCTGATGGCATTTCATCGGCTTCATTGGTCAGATACACCTGATTAATCGGCAGCTTCCATCCGAGCTTTTTCATCAACTCAGTCAATTGCGCGGCATTTTCGTGAATTGAGGATTTTGCTTGAAGCGAAACAATGCCTTCGGCAGGACGTTTACCCACACCCCTCAGATATTGCCAACCGCCCGCAGGCTCCATAGCCTGTGCATCAATCCAAATAGCCGATGCAGTTTCTACCCACAACTGACGGCGGATATCCGGCAAAGAGGCTTCCAGCAAAGCAGTATCTTGAGTGACCACAAAAATCCAAGGCTTACGGTGTTTTTTATATTGCTTGGTCAGCAAGTGGATATGCCTCAACTGCTCCCAGCGTTCCGACACGCCGATCAAATGGGTAGATTCCGCACTGTCGCCGCTTAAATCTTCGGGATTCAGATGCTTCAAATTGGAATGTCTGTCGGACACGCCTGACCAAAGCATTCGTGTCAACAGAGGGATAAAGAATATCAACGAGGTCACTACCGTGATACATGCCCACACAACCGCTTTGGCTGCAGATGTATCGATTCCGAATTTATGACCTAAAAAGTAGAGTAAGACTGCACTGACGATGCTTAGAATAATAACCACTATGCCAGTAAAAATTGGCTTCATAATAACTTCCGAAAAATAAATTTAAAATCTAAAAACTTAATCTGTATTTTGAATATCAGAACTTTTGAATTATTAAGATGAAAGGCTTCTTGCCAAACCTGCCCCGAATCAGGCATGCGCCCCTAAAAACCTGCAACACTAAAAGGATTATGCAATTTTGTATCTTATTTCAGACAATCCGGCACTTTAGCTCCTTGCAGATTCCATTCCCCTTAGTCGCTTCCGACAGTCGGCATACTGCTGATCAAAGCGCAGCCGCATGCAGTTTTACAACCGTCCACAGCGACATCGCGCCCTTTAAACGACATATATTGACTGCCTTCGATAATCGGATTGGTGCCATGCCCGGGTATGGGGCAAGAAACCAAATCGCCTACCAGAGCGGCAGGCTTTCCTTCAATGACCATATCCGAAGACGCTTGAACCACAACGCCTCCATGAGTAGTCGCATCTCCCAGCCTGATAATACCTTTCATAGTTTTTACCTTTTTAAAAAATTTACTTATCATATCAAAAAATAAATAAATTAGTAACTACCGTTAAATATCAAATTCATACCGCTTATCACCCGGGTTATAACGCGGGCAAAATTACGATGGTTTGAGTGCCAATCGATTTTTTAAAATAATGAATAAAGCCATTGCCATTCAAATATTTATGACAACTTAAGTTCATACCGAATCAAAACAGGATAAAGCCCGACTGGTTTTAAAATTAATCCGCTCTAGAAAAAATAAACAAAACAATTTTCAGACGACCCCTTGAGGTAACCTGACTTGCTCCTTTCAAAAATGAATTAACTGTCCACCATGGGACGGTTTTAAGTTTGAGAATAGGAGATTTAAAGAGAAAAGTGTTTCAAGGGCGGACTTCTTCAAGCTATAGTGGATTAAATTTAAATCAGGACAAGGCGACGAAGCCGCAGACAGTACAGATAGTACGGAACCGATTCACTTGGTGCTTCAGCACCTTAGAGAATCGTTCTCTTTGAGCTAAGGCGAGGCAACGCCGTAATAGTTTAAAGTTAATCCACTATATTTTTACGCTTAAAGAGGTCGTTTGATGAGAAACCCATAGCCATTACCGATCGATAATCACGCTCTAGGGCGCGACGACGGGTGGCGGATAGCCGTGTGCATCAATTTCAGACGAGGCGAGCCACGGGGTATGGACGAGATTGACGGGCAGATGCGCCAACTCGGGGATATGGCGGCGGACGAATGTGCCGTCCGGGTCAAGCCGGCGGGCGGTTTGGATAATATCGATGGAACACCTGCGGGCATTGCGGGCGGCGGTTTGCCAGTTGCCTTCGTTCAACGCGGGGTCAAAATCGGTTTGCTGCGCGGCGAACCAAGCGATGCCGTGTTCGGACGGCTGATGCAGGATGCCGCACAAAAATTCCGCCGTCAGGGAGCGCAGGGCGGGATGCAGCCAGCCGCTCGATTTCAGGCTGCGCATGGCGGCATCGATAAGCGGGAAACCTGTTTCCCCCTGCCGCCAGCGTTCCGTCAGGTCGTCTGAAAACGGCGCAGATTCAGCAGCAGATTCAGGCTCGATGCGGGCGCGGTGATAGGCAAGCTGCTGATAGAAATCGCGCCGAATCAAGTTGTCCAACCAAGCATCTGCGCCCTGCCCTGCGGCTTCGGCCGCCAACACGCGCGGCGAAATGCAGCCTGCGCTCAAATACGCACTCAATCGACTGGTGCCTTTTCTGGTGGGAAAATCCTTCATAATCGGATAAAACCTGATATTTTCTTTGAACTTCCGCCATTGCTTATCCGCTTCATCTTCGCCGCCACGTTGTGCGGAAACCATGTCCTGCTGCCCGTTCCACGCAGGAAATGACGGCATTTCAACAGAGGTCGTCTGAAAAATTTCAGCGAGTCCGCCTCCCGCATCCCGCCCGCCGAACCGCTGCCGAAACAAAGCCAGCCACGCTTCTTTATAATGCGGGAAGTCGGTATAAGGCGCGCCGTGACTGCCCATGATTTCTGCCTTGGCGAATATGGCACGGTCGTTAACACGCTCGAACGCAACGCCTTGTTCATCCAAAATCCGCCAAATGCGGTTATCTTGCCCGATTTCAGACGACGTATAGGCTTCGTCTGCAATTACGGTCTGAACATTCAACCGCGTCGCCAAAGCAGGCAATTCTTCCACACGGTTCACCGCATACAAAGCCACGCCACGGGCCGCCAGCAAGCCATGCAAAGCCGCCGCCGCCTGATAATGAAACCAATCCTGACGCGGATTGGGGATTTCAGACGACCTCCGCGCCACCCACACGCCTGCCACAGGCAATCCCCGCTTCACGGCGGCGGACAACGCGGCGTTGTCGCGTATGCGCAGGTTGCGGCGGAACCAGACCAATGTATGTGCTTGCATGGCGATGTCGTCTGAAAGGGATAAGGCATTTGATTTTAGCAGAAATTTTACAGCCCGAAGAAGGAGGAGGAATACGGGAAGGTCGTCTGAAAATCTAGGGCGTGCTATTCGCAAAAGCTGTTTGCTGTTTCAACCTGTGCGATACTCCCTATTCCGAACCTGCCTTAAACCCTGCTCTCCTACTCTGCTCGAATAATCTGCACGCCACAGGTCCGTTGTCCTGACCCATCCTATCGCTCAAAAAATGCTAAACATCGCACACGCTTTCAGACGCCCCCTCATCGCCCCGTCTTCCGACATTGCCGTTCGTCATACCATATCCCATCCTTTCCCCATTTCCGTTATATTCCGTCACTTTGCAAATCTGAAGATCGTCTGAAAATATGTTGGGCAAACTGGATACTTGGCTGATGGAACACCCGAAACGGGATGATTTGCACGGTTGGCGTCGTTTTGCGGTCGAATTCTGGTTTTTTGGACTGAAAGAAGCGCGCGCCTGTTTGTTTGCAGGTTTGTTTTTCATTGCCATGTTCCTGATTCCGAAAACAGGCTGGCTGGGGATTTCGCGCTATGACCTACTGCTGATTTTTGCAGTCTCCGTGCAGGCTGCGATGCTGTATTTCAAGCTGGAAACGTGGGACGAAGTGAAATCGATTACGCTGTTTCACTTGGTGGGCTTTGCTTTGGAGTGGTTCAAAACATCGGGCGACATCCAGTCTTGGAGCTATCCGGACGAGGCATACACCAAAATCGGCGGCGTGCCGCTGTTTGCAGGCTTTATGTATGCGGCGGTCGGCAGCTACATCATCCAGGCTTGGCGGCTCTTTAATATCAGAATCAAAAGCCATCCGCCGTATTGGTTGAGCACATTGTGCGCGCTGGCAATTTACGTCAATTTTTTCACTCATCACTATCTCGGCGACTACCGCTGGTATCTCGCCGCATTCGCACTCGGGCTGTATGCGCGGACAACTGTTTTATACACGCCCTATGACACTACCCGAAAAATGCCGCTTCTGCTGGCGTTCGTCCTCATCGGTTTTTTCATTTGGCTGGCGGAAAACTTAGGGACTTTGTTCGGCGTTTGGCGTTATCCCAACCAAATCGGCGCATGGGCATCGGTACACATCAGCAAATGGAGTTCGTGGGCCTTGCTGGTGATGATGACGTTTACCATCGTGGCGAATTTAAAACACGTCAAACACACCATCAGCGTTTCTAAAGACTAAGGGATGCCGTCAGACGAATACCGATTTCCACACGGTCAATCGTCAGAACATGCCGTATTACCCCCTTCCCCTTTTCAGACGACCCTCATCCCATTAAACTAAACCTCCATATTTAAAGCCCACCCAACGGAGAAATCATGAATCAAAAAATCAAAGCCGGCATCGTCGGCGCAACAGGCTACACCGGCGTAGAACTGCTCCGCCTGCTCAGCACGCACCCCAATGTCGAAGTAACCGCCATTACCAGCAGGAGCGAAGCGGGCATTGCCATTGCTGATTACTTTCCCAGTTTGCGCGGCATTTATGACTTAACCTTCCAAACGCCGGACCAAGCCCGACTGGATCAATGTGACGTCGTGTTCTTTGCCACACCCAACGGCGTCGCCATGAAGGAAGCACCCGCGCTTCTGAACCAAAACGTCCGTATCGTCGACCTATCCGCCGACTTCCGCATCCAAGACATCCCGACATGGGAACAATGGTACGGCATGCGCCACGCCAGCCCCGATATTATCCCGCAAGCCGTATACGGATTAAGCGAAATGAACCGCGACACCATTGCCAACGCACGCATCGTTGCCAACCCCGGCTGCTATCCTACCTGCGTTTCACTGCCCTTATTGCCTTTGTTGCAACAAGGTCGTCTGAAAGCACACATGCCATTGATTGCCGACTGCAAATCCGGCGTCTCCGGCGCAGGGCGCAAAGGCAACATCGGTTCACTCTTCTGCGAAGCGGGCGACAATTTCAAAGCATACGGTATCGGCGGACACCGCCACCTTCCCGAAATCAAACAAACCATCCGAACATTGCAGGCAGACATTGCCGATGGTTTTGTCTTCACTCCGCACCTCACACCCATGATACGCGGTATGCACGCAACCCTTTACCTGCATCTTGAGGACGGTTGCCATCCCGAAGAAATACTTCGCGAATACTATCGGGACAGCCCCTTTGTCGACATCCTTCCTGCCGGTTCCACACCCGAAACACGCAGTGTCCGCGGAGCCAATTTGTGCCGCATCAGCATCCAGCAAGCGCCGCAATCCGACGTTTGGATTGCCTTGTCCGTCATCGATAATTTAGTGAAAGGCGCAGCAGGACAAGCCATTCAAAACATGAACATCATGTTCGGTTTTGACGAACAACTCGGTCTGCAAAACGCCCCGCTACTCCCCTGATGTATACAGTCATTCCGAACAAGCGGGATTTTCATCCATCTAAAGGGGTCGTCTGAAAACCACTCACGCCGTTTTCAGACGACCCTCATCAACAACCACAATAGCAAATGCCTTCCAAATCACAAATCTAAAGAATTTCTAGTCGGCGAGCTTTAACCACACGGCGCATGCCTACCCTGCCCGTCCATTATATAGTGGATTAACTTTAAATCAGGACAAGGCGACGAAGCCGCAGACAGTACAGATAGTACGGAACCGATTCACTTGGTGCTTCAGCACCTTAGAGAATCGTTCTCTTTGAGCTAAGGCGAGGCAACGCCGTAATAGTTTAAAGTTAATCCACTATACAAACTCAAAAATTCCCCGCCTCCCGCTTTAGAGCTTCGCAACAGCAGCCTCACAGCCACTCACTCATACACAATACCGGCAACCAATTCTTCTTCATTCAAATTGCCGTACTGCTGCTCCCAATCATGCGAAGCCTCAACCGTATCACACTCGCGCGCAAATACTTGCTGCTGCCCGTTCATATTTTCCAAAACCAAATTATTCAACTGCTCGCACTCTTGTGCCGAAACGCTGATATCAGATTGATGCGCTTGCGAATAGCTGAAAGGAAACGCCAAAAAACCCAATACAAAAGCAGTCAGAACCAACCAAGCATTTTTACGATAACGAGTCATTTTCACAGCCTCCAACAAAATCTAAAACACATTCAAATAAAACATAATTCAGTCTAAAAAATCAGATTAATCAGAATAAAGCATCAAAACTGAGATACAAATTAAAAATAAAAGTATTTTTAAACCGAAATTATTCGATTAATCTAACAATAAGCACATAATACTCAGAAAAAACAAAAACAGCAATACTTTTTCTTAGCTTGACTAATATTTTTCTTACAATTTGATAAAAACTAAGGTAAAATACACATTAATCATTCAAAGTGTATTAAAAATCACACTTAAACCAAAGGAACAACATGGATACCTTTAAAGACAGACTGGCTTTTCTATGGAAAGATGAAGCACGACAAGCCAAAATCGCGGCCGATATCGATATGACCATCGCCGGCTTCAGCCGCATCTGGAACGAGGGCGGATTACCCAAATCCGAAACCCTGAAAAAAATCAAACAGCTCAAAGGATGCAGCATAGACTGGCTTCTGACGGGAGAAGGAGAGCCGTTTCCCAATACCGAGCCGCCTAAAGCCACCGCTTACGACACTTTGGGCAATCCGGTCGATATTGACGAATTTATCTTCGTTCCGCGCTACGACATCCATGCCGCCGCAGGACACGGACAGCTTGTCGGCGATGAAAAACCCATGTTTACCATGGCATTCCGCCGTTACTGGATTGAAAACTACGTTACCCGCGACACCAAAAACCTGTCGGTCATTTCCGTCAAAGGCGACTCTATGGAAGGCGTCCTGAACGACGGGGATACCATCCTCATCAACCGCAGCGAAACCACCCCGCGCGATGGGTTATATGTTCTGCGTATCAATGAAAATCTTTTGGTGAAACGGCTGCAAGTCATACCCGGCGGCATCGTCAACGTTATCTCCGCCAACGAAGCCTATCCGGCCTTTGAAATCGATTTAAACAAAATGACCGAAGATGTTGCCATCATCGGCCGCGTGGAATGGTTTGGACGGATTATCTGATCTGCGTTGTATTCAGACGACCTGAATTCATGTTTTCCTATTTTTTAACAGGACGGACGGTGTAAAGGCTGTCCGCCTGCCTATTGAAATTTTTCGAGATTGCAGCCATGTAAGCGGTTGACAGATATTGCCGCCCGACCCGCAACACCCTCTTCTTGCTTCAAGAATCCGTTTGCGCGACAATACTGGCAATATTTATATAAAAGGAATCACATCATGTCAGACGAAAGCCCTATCATTTTTACAGAAAGCTGCTGCACCAAAGTAGCTGATTTAATTGCCGAAGAAAACAATCCCGACTTGAAACTGCGCGTATTCGTCAACGGCGGCGGCTGCTCAGGCTTCCAATACGGTTTTACCTTTGACGAAATCAAAAACGATGACGATTTTGAAATCCAAAAAAACGGGCTGACTTTCTTGGTCGATCCGATGAGCTATCAATATTTGGTCGGCGCGGAAATCGACTACACCGAAAGCCTGCAAGGTTCCCAATTCGTTATCCGCAATCCGAATGCGGAGACCACTTGCGGTTGCGGTTCTTCATTTTCCGTCTAATACACTGTTTTCTAAAAAAGGCCGTCTGTTCACTCAGGCGGCCTTTTAGATTGATATGCTTTCAAAGCAATAACATCTATCTTATAATTCATAGTTCCATTTGGTAATATTCATTAATATACTATAATCGGTCAGAATCGGGCATTTATACTATTTCAGCCGAATAAAATACCCTTTATCCTTCGGTTAAGACAAATAGACGAATAATAATCTATACTTTATAACAAAACCGACACTAAATACCTGCCTTCAAATAACAAAGCAGGATTTTATATCTCATGGGATCACAATGAAGAAACAAGATAAACTTTACGACGTTTATGTTTCTTATCCGCCGGATGTCGATCGCGAGCGCATCAACGCCTGCTTGTACGATAATCTGCAGGAAAAAGAAGCCGAAGATTTGGTTCAAGCGCTTGCCGAACGTCCGCAAGCCATTATTGCCGAGAACTGCACCCAAGACGAACGTGAAAACGCCCAACAATATTTCAATTATTTGGGATTGGATGTCATCGTCCGCCAATCGATGGAATTGGAGCTGGATCTCAGCGGCGAAGAACAGGAAGAAGCGGCTCCTGAAATCCGCCAGTGTCCCGTATGTTTGACCCTGATTGAGGATCACGAGGCG
The DNA here is from genome assembly GCF_022749495.1 of Neisseria macacae ATCC 33926. NCBI lineage: Bacteria > Pseudomonadati > Pseudomonadota > Betaproteobacteria > Neisseriales > Neisseriaceae > Neisseria > Neisseria macacae. The sequence goes on from NZ_CP094241.1 coordinate 2,582,869, forward strand.
ACGGAATGTCCCGTCTGCCATTTCCACCTTGCCAGCGCAACCGAGCAAATCATCCAGCGCAAGCGCATCGAATGGCAGGAACGGGTGGCGTTTGAGCATAAAAAACAAGCGGAAATCGCCCATAAGCTGCAAATCGAAAAAGAGCGTGAAGAAAAACTCCTGCGCAAACAAATCCGTTCGGAACTGGAAAGCAAACTCCGCCAAGAATTGGGTGAAGATCCCCAATTGGCTGCTTTGCAATCCAAAAAGAACACTTACATCCTGATCAGCGTATTGGGTATTCTTGCCATGTTCGGCTTGGTGGCTGCCGGATACCTTGCCGCCAAGTTCCTGTAAAACGGAAATAACGCGATAAAGTCGATTAAGTTTAAATTAGGACAAGGCGGCGAAACCGCAGACAGTACAAATCGTACGAAACCGATTTTTTAAGGTGCTTCAACACTTTAGAAAATGCCTCTCCGCGAGCTGAAGTGAGGGCAACACCCTACCAGTTTAAACTTGATGCACCCTCAATCTGCCTAGCTGCTCAAATAAGATGGATATAACAAAAGGTCGTCTGAAAACTGAACTGCACCCCAAAAGTTGGACACATCCCCTCCAACTCACAAGGTGCAGTTTTTTTATGAGCAAATATACATTACACTTCAAATACCAAGCCGTACTCCACTACCTGCATATACGCAGCCAACAACGTACCGCAGACCACTACGGCATTTCCCGAACCCACCTGAGACGATGGATACGCGCCTATCAAGAAGGCGGTATCGGCGCACTCGAACATCCCCAATCCAAAACCATGCCCCAACACCGCAAAAACCCCTTCATCGCAGATAAACCCGACCAAGAAAAAACACAGGCAGAGCTTATTGAAGAACTGTGCTATATGCGCGCAGAGGTCGCCTACCTAAAGGAGTTAAAAGCCCTCAGCCAAAAGCAGACCGCAAAGGACAAAGCCAAACCGTCCAAACACTGAGGGCGCAACACCCGCTCAAATACCTGCTGCACATCGCAAACCTGCCCAAAAGCAGCTTTTACTACCATCACCAAGACCGACCCGATCCCGAAGCAGCCGACAAAGCCCTCCTTGTCGAAACCTACCGGCGGCATAAAGGACGCTACGGACAAAGGCGCATTGCCGCAGCATTGGGTTGGAACCGCAAAAAAGTGGCGCGGTTGATGAAGCAGATGGAACTGAAAGCCCTCATACGGGCGAAAAAAGCCTACCGCCATCCCGCCATGGGCGAAATATCGGAACACCTCCTCAAACGCCGGTTCAAAGCCCGAAAGCCCAACGAAAAATGGCTGACCGACGTTACCGAACTCAAAGGGAAGGACGGCAAACTGTACCTCTCGCCAATCTTGGACTTGTTCAACCGCGAGATCGTCGCCTACGCCATGAGCCGCAGAGCCGACAGCGAAATGGTGAAGGAAATGCTCGAAAAAGCCGCCCCCCGTCTGACTGCTAAAGGAACGATGCTGCATTCGGACCAAGGCGTGCTGTACCGTACGTCGGGATATAGGGAATTGCTTGCGGAGTATTCCATGGTTCAAAGCATGTCGCGAAAGGCGAACTGTTGGGACAATGCGCCGATGGAAAGCTTCTTTGCGGTGTTAAAGACGGAGTGTTTCTATAACGCAGGTGAATTGACGGTAGATGAATTGATGAAGCAGATAGATGACTATATGGATTACTACAACCGGGAGCGTTGCAGTTTGAAATTGAAAAAGCTGAGTCCTGTCGCATACAGAACCCAGCTTGCACAGAGCGCCTGAATAGGCTTTTATGAGTGTCCAAGATTTGGGGGCCAGTTCAAACTTTCAGACGACCTTTTCCACATCCGTATCTCAAACGTGATGGATAACCAGCTTCTTGCCCTGATAGTCCAATACGTCCACATCCATATCAAACAAATCTTTAATATTTTCAGCGGTAAAGATGTCGTTCGGCGCGCCGGTCATGGCGACTTGTCCGTTTTTCATGGCGACGACGTGGTCGGCGTAGGCGGCGGCTTGGTTGATGTCGTGCAGGACGACGACGGTGGTGCGTTTGTGTTCGCGGGTCAGCCGCTGGAGCAGCTGCATGAGGGCGCGGGCGTGGTACATATCGAGGTTGTTGAGCGGTTCGTCCAAGAGGACGTAATCGGTGCTTTGGCAGAAGACCATGGCAATCATGGCGCGTTGGCGTTGTCCGCCGGAGAGTTCAGTCAGGTAGCGGTTGGCGAAGCTGTCCAGTTTGAACTCAGAAAGTGCGTTTTCGACGATGGCGAGGTCTTCGGGGGTCGGCCTGCCTTGGTGGTAGGGGTAACGCCCGAACATGAGCAGGTCGCGCACGGTAATGCGGCTCATGACGCTGTTTTCTTGGGTTAGGATGGAGAGCGTTTTTGCCAGCTCGGCGGTGGGCGTGGTCGAAACATCTTTGCCGGCGTAACTGATGCTACCCTGTTCCAGCGGGCGGAGGCGCGCCATGAAGGAGAGGAGCGTGGATTTGCCTGCGCCGTTTGGACCGATGAGCGCGGTGATGCCGCCTTCGGGGATGTCGAGGCTGACGTTGTTGAGGATGGGGTTGCCGCCGATGTGGAAGCTGACGTTGCGGATGGTAATCATGATGGGTGTGATGTGTGGATTTGTTTTCAGACGACCTCCGAACATGAGAGGTCGTCTGAAAAGGATGGGCTTCAGATTTCGCGAACGATGACGAATTGGGGATTGTCTGCCAAATCAATCAAGAAGGCTTTAACACGCGCCTGCCAGAGTTCGCCGAAACGTTTGAGTTCTTCTACGGTGGCGGTGCCGCTGACGGCTTTGGGCATGATGTCGCGCATTTCGGGGGCGAAGGGCTGCATGGCGGCGTTGAGGCTGACGGCGACGGTTTTGCCGTTGTCTTTGCGGCGCAGGGTCAGCGTGCCTTCGATGTCGGCATCGAAACTCAACAGGTTGCGACGGACGAAGCGTCCTTGCGGGCCGACGCCGCCGAAGCCGGTTTCGGGAGCGGCGCCGGTTAAGAGTTGGACGACGGATGCGGTAACGCCGACCGTGCCTTCGTCGCGCGCGCCCTGCATGGCGGCTTCGATTCCGCCGCGCTGCGGCAGGTCGCTGCCGTAAAGTGCTTTCAGGCCTTTAAGCGTCATGAGGTACGCGCCTGCGACGGTGGGGCAGGAGTGTCCGCACAGGCGGACGGCATCGGCGTAGCGATACTGCATGATGCCCTCCTCTGCCGCGCCGAGAAATTCGGCGAGCGCGTCTTGGACGGTCAGCGTCGGGGCTTGCTCGAAAAATTCGGGAAAGTGTTCTTGAGTCATACGGTATCCTTTTGCTTTAAAGAGGTCGTCTGAATCTGTTTTCAGACGACCTTTGTGCTTATTTCAACAGGGTGCGTTTATCGTTGATAAACATTTCGGCAATTTTACTTGAACCGAACGGGTTGAGGTGGTTGGTATCGAAATACACCGGCAGCCCGTCTATGAGTTTGTCCGCGGGGATGTACTGCATAAAGTCCACCCACTGCACGCCGCGGTGCTGCTTCACGATTTTTTCGACTTCGTCTTCAGACTTGGCGGAATCGCGGATTTCTGCCTTTTTATCCTCTGAAACATAATTGATGTCGATACCGAGCTTTTGTCTCAGATAATAACGCCGCAACGGCAACTGCCCGTCCATAGGCGTATCGGCCAAAACGTACACTTTTTTGCCCGCCTTCACCAAATCCTCCAGCATTGTGTTGAACCGTTCCAAAAATTCCGGTTTGGCGGTATGGAGGAACCAGCGTTGCGAAATGATGATGACAGGATAGTCTTTGGTTTTTTGTTCGATAAACCTGTTATATGGATTACAGCGGTCGGCGCGGCGGTCGCTGTCGGGCAGGACAAATCCGAACGCGGTGGCGCAGCTGTTGGACGTGATAACGTCTGCTGACCAGCCTTCTTTTTTGCCGACGATGTCGAGGAACGGGCTCAAATGGGCGGCATGCGAATCGCCGATGACCAAAACTTCAGGTTTTTGGTTTGCCGCGCCGACGGCGCAGTCGGTTTTGGTCAGCGTGTCCGCGCAAATTTTGCTTTCATCGGCCTTGTACAAACTGCTTTCAAACGCGGCGGGTTTGGCGGTCATCAGGTAGGTTGCCGCAGGAATCAGCAGCGCGAAATAAGCCGCCATGCTCCATTTGAATTTCGCCGTCGTAAAATTCTTCGCCTTCCGCGCCGGCGTTTCCACAAAATAATAAGACAACACCGACAACAGCAGCATGATGATGACTGCCAGCGCCGATGCGGCAAGCGGAAGCTGCGCGTCCATATAAATGTAGCGCATGAGCGCCAACACCACCCAGTGCCACAAATACAGCGAATACGAAATCAACCCGATAAACACCACCGGCTTGAGGCTCAACAGTTTGGACGTATTGAAACCTTCCTGCATCTGCAATGATTTGCCCGAATAAATCAAACCGCCGACCGCCAGACAGCAAAGCAGCCGTTCGATATTTCCCGCGCCGGGCAGGACGCCGTAGGGCAGCACCAGCGTGGCGGCGATGACCGCCATCATCAGCCATCCGAATAGCGGCGTACTGGCTTTATCGTTTTGTTCGGCAGGCGGAATGAAGGCAAAAAGCGAACCGACAAGCAGCTCATAAGCACGCACATGCGGCAGGAAATACGCCTCCATGCCCAAAGTCGGCAACAGCGCGGAAAACAGGCTGATGACAATCAGCAAAAGGATAAACGTCCGCACATTGCGCCGTTTGCTGATACGGAAAAACAAAATCAGCAACGCGGGGAAAATAAAGTAAAACTGTTCTTCCAACGACAGCGACCAAATGTGCTGCAACGGCTTTTCCGTCGCATCCGCATCAAAATAGCCGCCGCGGCGGGCAAAGAACAGGTTGGCGGCAAACAGCAAGGCATAGACGGCGGATTTGACGTATTGGCGCAAATCGAAAGACAAAAAGAAAATGGCGGCAACGACCGTCGTGCAAAGCAATACACAGGCAAAGACAGGCAAAATGCGTTTGGCGCGGCGTTTGTAAAACTCAAGAAACGAAAAACTGCCGTCGCGAATCTCGCGGCTGATAATGGTCGTGATCAAATATCCCGACAACACGAAAAACATATCCACGCCCAAAAAACCACCCGGCAGCCATTGGGGATCGATATGAAATATGATGACGGATAAAACGGCCAATGCCCGTATCCCGTCCAAATCAGGACGGTATTTCAACACTTTACTCATAGCACGCACCTTGATAGTGATGCTTAATATGAGTAAGAACCCGATATTTAGTTTCATTCACGCCGTCAAATCTAAGGACGTGCAAAACGAAATATCCCGTTTGGAAATAGTGGTTTACGCCATTCGAATTCAGGCTGGGAAAGTTTTCAGACGACCTATCGCTTGCGTTTCAGCACCAAATATAAAAACACCAGCCCGCCCGCAAATTCAACCACTACGCTCAACACCGCCTTCATGCCGAGCAGGTGTTCGAACACGGTTTGCCCGCCGACCAGCAGGATGCCGCCGACGCACACCGTCATCGGCAGCCGCACGCTATGGCGCACGCTCGGGGCAAAATGGTTGGCAAGCGCAGCAGCCAGAAGGCCGAAGAAGCTGACCGGCCCGACCACCGCCGTCGCCGTCGCCACGAGCGCGGCAATCCAAAGCAGCAGCCACAAAGTATTGCGCGTGTAGTTTATGCCCAAATTAATCGTTTGGTCGCGCCCCAAAAGATGGACGTCCAGACGGTGCCGCTCGCGCCAAACCACCACTGCGCTCGCCAGCAGAATCAGCGCGCCCACGCCCAAAAGCTCGCTGTGGATGGTATTGAAGTTCGCAAACATATTCGCCTGCGCCGCCGTAAATTCCTCCGGATCAATCATGCGCGTCAGCAGCGAAGAGAGGCTGCGGAACAAAATCCCGAAAATCACACCGATCAAAATCATGCGCGACAAATCGCGTCCGCTCTGCCGGATGAGCGTGTAAAACAAAAGCAGCGAGCCGCCCATCATCATCACCAGCTCAAAGCCGAACTTGCCCGTCAGCGGCAGCGACGTATAGCCCACCCCGCCCAAAGCAAACAGCAAAAGCGTTTGCAAAAACACATACAGCGAGTCGAAGCCCAAAATCGAAGGTGTAAGGATCGGGTTGTTCGTCAACGTTTGGAAAAGCTGGGTCGAAACCCCGACCGCATACGCCACCAGCAGCAAAGCCGCCAGCTTGGTCAGCCGCAACTGCAACACAAAATCCCAATCGCCTTGGATGTTCAAAGTCAGGAACAAGGTGCAACAAGCGAGCAGCAAGACAAACGCCGCCCACAGCGGACGGGAAGAACCCTGCATAAACGCAACCTTGTTCGAGCGAAGCGCGCTACGCTTGTTTTCAGACGACATGGGCAGGCTTCCTCAACAAAATCCACAAGAACAACACCGTACCCAACACACCGAACACGGTTGAGACCGGAATCTCAAACGGGAACACAATCACGCGTCCCAAAATATCGCACAAAAGCACCAGCGACGCGCCGAGCAAAGCCACCGCAGGCAGGCTTTGGCGCAGCTTGTCGCCCATTAGGCGGCTGATGATGTTCGGCACGACCAGCCCGATAAACGGAATATTGCCGACCGTTACCAACACCAGCGACGTAATCATCGCAATAATCACCAAGCCTACCCACAACACCACCGTCCGGTTCAGACCCAGATTCACGCTCACCGTCTCGCCCAAGCCCAAAATCGTCAGCTGGTCGGCAATCAAATACGCCGCCAACGCCAAGCCGCCCGTCAGCCACAGCAATTCGTAACGCCCCAACAGCACGCCCGAAAAATCGCCCTGCTGCCACACGCTCAACAACTGCATCATCTCAAACTCATACGCGATAAACGTCGTCACCGCCTCGATAACGCCGCCAAAAATAATCCCCACCAGCGGCACCATCAACTGCGCCGTCGGCGGCAAACGGCGTATCAGCATCATAAACACCAGCATGCCCGCCAACGCCGCCACGGCAGCAAATGCCATATTTACCCTTATGTCGGCGTTCGAAAACATCAACCTCATCGCCAACATGCCCAACGCCGCGCTCTGACTCGCCCCCACCATAGACGGCTCGACAAAACGGTTGCGCATCAAAATCTGCATAATCATCCCCGCCACCGCCATCGACGCTCCCGCCAGCACAATCGCAAACGTGCGCGGCAGGCGGCTGACCAGCATCAATTCCGTGCTGTCAGACAATGTCCAGTGAAACACATCCGCCCAGCGGAAATTGCCGACGCCCACAGACAGGCTGACGACAAACAGCACCACCAGCACAAAGCAGTTGATTAAATTTAAAGATAAAGGTTTGACGGACATAAGGGAAAAATAATTCAGATGGAAAAACAAACGCCATAAAGACGATATAGTGGATTAACTTTAAACCGGTACGGCGTTGCCTCGCCTTAGCTCAAAGAGAACGATTCTCTAAGGTGCTGAAGCACCAAGTGAATCGGTTCCGTACTATCTGTACTGCCTGCGGCTTCGTCGCCTTGTCCTGATTTAAAGTTAATCCACTACAACAAGGTCGTCTGAAAACAGACAGGGGCAGTTCGGGCAAAATTCAGACCGGCTTTCGCCCTAAAAAATCGTGCTAACGATACCATTTACTATAAAAATAAACAATATTTGCACAAATAATAACCATTCTTATACACCTCGTCTGAAAACACTTGCCCCATACAAAAAACGCCCCGACAGCCTTTTCAGACGACCTCCCACCCTGCCAACCACCCGCCCATCCAGCACCACTGCCCCGCCCGTCCGAAACGCGTTATACTTCCCAATTGACTGTCCGACCCACCCGCTTCAGGAGAACACCATGCCCGAACAAAACCGCATCCTCTGCCGCGAACTGAGCCTGCTCGCTTTCAATCGCCGCGTTTTGGCGCAGGCGCAGGATGAAAACGTACCGCTTTTGGAACGTTTGCGGTTTTTGTGCATCGTCTCTTCCAATCTCGACGAATTTTTCGAGGTACGCATGGCGTGGCTCAAACGTGCTCAAAAAATGAATCCGCACGAGCGTTTGGACAACGGCACCACGCCGTCCGAAACCATCGCCGCCGTCGCCGCCGAAGCACACGCGCTGATACAGGAGCAATACCGCCTGTTCAACGAAGTCTTGCAGCCCGAGTTGAGCAAACAAGGCATCCATTTTTACCGCCGCCGCAACTGGACGGCAGGACAACAGAAATGGATCGAGCAGTATTTCGACGCCGAACTGCTGCCCATCCTCACCCCCATCGGACTCGACCCGTCGCACCCCTTCCCGCGCCCGTTGAACAAATCGCTCAACTTCGCCGTCGAATTGGAAGGTACGGACGCGTTCGGCCGCCCTTCCGGCATGGCGATTGTGCAAGCCCCGCGCATCCTGCCGCGCGTCGTCCCCCTGCCCGCCGAATTGTGCGACGGCGGCAGCGGCTTCGTTTTCCTTTCCTCCATCCTGCACGCCCACGTCGGCAAACTCTTCCCAGGCATGACGGTCAAAGGCTGCCACCAGTTCCGCCTCACCCGCGACAGCGATCTGACCGTCGATGAAGAAGACCTTAAAAACCTGCGCGCCGCGATTCAAAACGAATTGCACGACCGCGAATACGGCGACGGCGTGCGCCTCGAAGTCGCCGACACCTGCCCGCCCCACATCCACGACTTCCTGCTCGCCCAGTTCAAACTCACCTCCGCCGAGCTTTACCAAGTCAAAGGCCCGGTCAACCTCGTGCGCCTCAATGCCGTGCCCGATTTGGTTGACCGTCCCGACCTCAAGTTTCCCGCACGCGGGGCAGGTCGTCTGAAAGCATTGCGCAAGAACGGCTCCATTTTCAAACTGGCGAAACAGTCGCCCATCCTGCTGCACCATCCGTATCAGTCCTTCGACCCCGTCGTCCACATGATACGCGAAGCCGCCGCCGACCCCGCCGTCCTCGCCGTCAAAATGACCATCTACCGCACCGGCAGCAATTCCGAACTCGTCCGCGCCCTGATGAAAGCCGCCCTTGCCGGTAAACAAGTAACCGTCGTCGTCGAACTCATGGCGCGTTTTGACGAAGCCAACAACGTCAATTGGGCGCAACAGCTTGAAAACGCAGGCGCACACGTCGTTTACGGCGTATTCGGCTACAAAATCCACGCCAAGATGGCACTCGTCATCCGCCGCGAAAACGGCGCGCTCAAACGCTACGCCCACCTCGGCACCGGCAACTACCATCAAGGCACATCGCGCATCTACACCGACTTCGGCATCATCACCGCCGACGACCAAATCACCGCCGACGTGAACACCCTCTTTATGGAAATCACAGGTTTGGGCAAACCGGGTCGTCTGAACAAGCTCTACCAAAGCCCGTTCACCCTGCACAAAATGGTCATCGACCGCATCGAGCGCGAAATCCAACACGCCAAAGCAGGCAAGCCCGCCCGCATCCGCGCCAAAATGAATTCGCTGATCGAACCGAGCATCATCGACGCCCTCTACCGCGCCAGCAGCGCAGGCGTGCAAATCGACCTCATCGTGCGCGGCATGTGTACCCTGCGCCCCGGTGTCAAAGGTCTGTCCGAAAACATCCGCGTCCGCTCCATCATCGGCAGACAGCTCGAACACTCCCGCGTGTACTGCTTCCACAACAACGGCGCAGACGACACCTTCATCTCCAGCGCAGACTGGATGGGGCGCAACTTCTTCCGCCGCATCGAAGTCGCCACCCCCATCACCACGCCCGAACTCAAAGCCCGCGTCATCCATGAAGGCATCGAAATGGCGCTGCAAGACAACACCCGCGCATGGCTGATGCAGCCCGACGGCAGCTACACCCGCGCCCAACCCGAAAACGGCGAACCCGCCTTCAGCCTGCAAGAAAGCTTGTGGGAAATGTACGGCAGATAAAGCGCGGCAACACAAAAGGTCGTCTGAAATTAGTTTTCAGACGACCTTTTGACTTAAGGCGACACAGGGCTTGCGATTAAATAGGGAATGAAACGAAAACGCTCACTCCGGATCGTCCGTAAACGCATTCGCCCGAAATATTGGTACAAACGTCAACAGATAAAGCACGAACACGGCAGCGGTCAGAATCGCGGGAACGGTGATGAAGAATATCGGATTCACGTTCATTAAAACAGCGCGCGAGACGGCGGCGGCGAAGAGGATGGGGACGGCGATGCGGCAGAGTTTGGGGTAGTCGAGTTTGGTAAAGCCGCTGTGCCACAGTCCGGCGGTCAGCCACACCATCATCACGCCGCCCATCATGCCGCCGAGGGTAATCAGGTGCAGGGGCGCGGAGGCGGGCAGGTTTTGCAGTTTCGCCGCGCCTGTCCACAGATAGCCTGCGGCGGCAAAAAGCTGGAGCAGGTAATAGGTACGGACGTAGTGTTTGCGCAAGAGTTCGTGATGGTGCAGTTCGCGCAGCTTGGCAAGCAGGATGAAACCGACGGCGAGCGCGGTAAAACCGGCGGTTTGCGCGGGCAGCCAAAGTTCGGCGGCGGCGTGCAGCAGCAGGAAGGTGATGGCGATGTTTTTATAGACGACGTTGGGAATGAATACGGGGTCTTTCAGACGGCATTCTTTAAGGGCTTCCGCACCCAGAAGGACGCTGACGCGGACGGATACGAACATGACCGCCGCCATGTTCAGATGCACTTGCGCGCGCAACAGGTTCAAATCGCCGCTGACGGCATAGGCCGTCTGAAAAACGGTGAACGCGGCAAGCAACATTAGCAGGGCAAAGTTGTCAGTATTGCGGTCGAGCCAAATCAGCCAAGCGCAGAACAGCAGCAACACCAGCCAATAGGCGGCAACGAAAAACGAAGCGGTTTGCGGCGCAAACGGCAGCAGGACGGATGCGGCAAGCAACAGCGCCGCCAAGACGGTGGCAACGGGTTTCAGACGACCTTTATAGCCCGTCCATTCGAGCATCGCAGCAGTCAGAAAACCGCCGTATGCCGCAGGCAGCATGAGTTCTAAGAAGATTTGGCGGTGCAGGACGATGGCGCCGGGGCTGATGAAAAACACCAACGCGCCGAGTATGGCAAGCACCGCCGCGCCGACGAAAAACGGCCGCATGGGGTGGGTGAAAAATTTATTCATGGCTTGGCTTGATTCTGCATGAAGATGCTTTCGGATATGGATTTATTGGGTGGACAGGGCTGTATCTTTTGCCAAAGAGGCAAGCCGCAAGGTTTGTCAGATACTCAAATGCCCGTATCATTCATATTATTGATATTATTGTTCGAATTGTATTATTTTCAATAATAATAAATAACCCTAAACCAATATAAATAACAGCCATTATCCAACGACTAAACTTCTCTACAATTTCACCAACACCTGAAATATTAGCCAATCTTTGTGCTGTATATACTAAAACAAAAATCAATATTAAAAATACAAGAAGAGTAACTAATAAGTCGACAAGATCTAAAGTCACAAAGTAAGGAACAAAAAGTCCAATATTATCTGCACCACAACTAGCAACTGTAACCAAAGCAACAATACCGACTAATTTTGACAACCCTTTTTCATCCAATTCTTTTTTAGCTCTTTTTTCGCCCTCACAATCGTCGTAAATAGCAACTTTAATACCTAAGTAAATCGGTATTAAACCTAATAAACCCAACACCCATTTTTCCGGAACATAATTCAAAACAAAAGCTAGAAATAAACTAACTAATATTAAAATTACAGAACCTAAATATTGTCCGATATAAATATCTCGATATTCTTTTCTAGTATTTGCTCTAGCAAAAAATATTAATAGTATTACCAACAAATCTACTGCTGTAGCAATATATAAAACAGCAGCAGTAATCACAGTCGAAAACATAAAGCACCTCATAATGAATCCCCTGCCCCTTGGCACCACGGCTTTTTCAAAAACCGAATCGCGTTCGGATAACAGATTCGTATCTTTCGCTAAAGAAGCAAGCCTGCGGCTTGCTTACCCTCTCCCTAGCCCTCTCCCACGGGGAGAGGGAATCGGGCTGCCAAACCCTAACATTTTCAGGTTTACCTGACATCTGATTCCCAATCCTGCACTCTCTGATTTTCAGCAACCTAATCCCCTCTCCCCGTGGGAGAGGGTTAGGGAGAGGGCAACGAACCGCAAGGTTCGTCAGATATTCAAATCCCCCTCATCACTCATAATAATGAATCCCCTGAAACTCCCTTGCCACCACAGCTTCTTCAAAAGCCGAATCGCGTTCAGATAGCGGCGTGGGCAGGGTCATCACGTTTTGTACGTTCATGCCCTTAGTGGAAAGCAGCATGATTTCATGGCTCAGGCGCGCGGCTTCGAAGCGGTCGTGCGTTACCAGCATACACGCCATGCCCTGCCGCTCGATTTTTTCCACCAGCATGGCGACCAAAATATCGCGCAAATCGCGGTCCAAACCGACAAACGGCTCGTCCAGCAAGGCAAGATCGCAGCCGCACAGCAGCAGGCGCAAAAACGCCACCCGTTTCGCCATACCGCCGGACAATTCGGTCGGATATTTGTTCAAATCGCCCGCCGTCAGCCCGACTTTCGCCGCCAGCGCGATGATTTCGCCTTCATCGGGTTTGTCCATAAAAATCGCGATATTCTGCATCGCGGTCAGGTTTTCCGGTAGGCGGTTTTCCTGAAACAGAAAACCCGTTTTGCGGAAAGTATTGCGTATCATGCCCGATTTCGGCGTTTCCAAGCCTGCAATCAGCCGCAAAACCGTCGTCTTGCCGCAGCCGCTCGGCCCGAACAAGGCTTTCACTTCGCCATGTTGCAGGTTCAAACTGAAATCGCGCACGATGGGGTCGCGGAGAATTTCAAAACGCACGTTTTCAAGACAGAGCATCATCTTCTCCACGGCATAAACAAAATTTCCAAAGGCTTGGTAATCAGGTATTCAAACAGCGACACAAACACGATAACTAACACCACATAAGCCATCACCGTCGAAGTTTCCAGCATCGCCCTCGCGTCCGCAATCCGCGCTCCCACGCCTTCGCTCGCGCCCAAGAGTTCCGCCATAATCACCACTTTCACCCCCATCGCCACCGCCACGCCGATGCTGGAAATCACATAGCCCGTCAGATGCGGGATATACAGATAACGGATTTTTTTCAGACGGCCTAATTTATAAGCATCAAACAATTCCTCATGCTGCTTGTTCACGCTCGCCATCCCGACCGCCGCACTCGCAAACGTCAGCGGCGCAACCAACACAATGATGGTAAATAACACGCTCGGATTGCCGAAACCGAACCAAAACAGAGCCATCACCACCCAAATAATCGGCGGCATCGCCAACAAAATCGTAATCACAGGCTTGAACAACGCCATCGCCGTCTTAAAACTGCCCGCCACCAGCCCCGCCGCCAATCCCGCTACCAGCGCAACCGAAATGCCCACCACCGACCGCCACAGCGAAATCCCGATTTCGTTTTCCTGAAAATGTTTCAATAAATCAAACGACTTTTGAAACACTTCCACCGGCGCAGGCAGCATAAACTCGCCGAACACGGCACTACCCCACGCCCACAACGCCACCACCACCATCGCCACGCTCAAACCGGCAAAGCCGCTCCAAAGGTAGTCGATGATGTAAAACACCGCAGACTGCGGTTTGCGGATTTTGTCGGTTTTAATCATGGTTTAGGTGTTGGTTAGAGGGAATGGTTTGGGGACGATAGGTCGTCTGAAAAAGGGGCGGTTAGGTTAGCGGAACGATAACCTAACCGAAACGGCTTAGTTTCCCCAAATGGTGTTTTTCAGACGACCTTGGTTTGGGATTTTGGTGTTTTGTTTAGTCATGAGCAGTGGCTAATCAATCTACACTAAACTTATCATTTCCCACTTTTAGCCCTATCCCATTCACCTTTTAGATATTGTCTCATATTGTTCCTAAATGGCTTTATCCCTTTATAGTAGAACTGTTTTTCCTTCATCCCATTTACTTTATAATGGAAATTTTTCACTTCCTCTCTTAAATTTTCGGCAGATTTAATAATTGTATCATTTGAAATTTTATTAAATTTATCAGTTTTTTCTCCTTCATTAAAATAGAGCAAAAATAAATTATATGTATAGAGAAATTCAGTCCATTTTTCACCCATCTTAGATTTAGTTTCTCCTTCTATTGGTTTATCTATAAATATAATATTTTTCTCCTTATCTATTTTAATGTATTCATCCATCAAACCCTTATATTCGTAAGAAACTCTTATAAAATCAGCTGATAATTTCCTAACATTTTGAATCCATTCAACCCTAGACTTCGCTTTTAAATTAGCATCAATACTTTTTTTGTTATTAAATATCTGCATTATTACCATTATAATGGTTGATAACAACGCAACAAAGGCGGCAATACTACTCCACTGAAAATTACCATTAACATCCCAAAAAATACTCATAGTATTACTCCGTGTTGTTAAATAAACTTATGACTAAATAACCAAACCATCCCTTTTCTCAGGTTTATCTGATAAGCTGGTGGTTAGATTATGATTCTATAGCAAGCGTAGGTTGGGACATGACCCAACATTTCAGGTAACTCGACGGTTTTGTTGGTTTGAACAACCCAACCTACGGTTACTACCTGCCGTCATTCCCGCGCAGGCGGGAATCCAGAGGTTTAACGTTGCTGCAATTTTAAAACATTCCTGCAATATCAGAGACTGGATTCCCGCCTGCGCGGGAATGACGGCTCTTTGTGTACTGTTCGAACTATTATCTGATAGGCCGCCTGAAAATGACAAGGCAGATTTCATGGCTACTCCATTATTTTCAGACGGCCTCTCTCCTCTTTTAAGCCAAGAAGAATCCGTTATCCGGCAGCTTGCCGCCCAAGAGTTTCGGGTTGAACTGCATCAGGATTTCGTAAAACTTCAAAATCTCGTTCTTGACTTCGCTGCCTTTGGTTACCGTCAGCCGCGCACCGTCTAAGCCCATGACTAGGGCGGGTTCGGGGGCGGGGAGATAGTTTTTGCCGATTTTCGCCGCGCTTTGACGGTTGGCCAGTATCCAGTTGAGCGCGTTTTTCAAATCCTGATGGAAGATGTCGAACTGCGCCTTGTGCGCGTGGAAATATTCTTCGTTGGCAATGATGCCCGCCATCGGAATCAGTGGTTTGGTGTCAAACGCCTGCCCCCATGCCTTCACCAAATCAAAGCCGCGCACGACGTTTACACCCATGGTTTTGCCTTTGAGCATACCCGCGCTCGCCATCGGTTCCGGCAAGATGGCGGCGTGGTAGTCCTTGCTCAAAAACAGCCCCACCGCTTCGGGCGGCGTGGCGGTATAAGTGATGCCGACTTTATGCGCGTCGATTTTCAGTTTTTTCAACAAGGCTTGCAGCACGATGTCGGGCATGTCGTTTTTAAACGGCACGAGGATTTTTTTGCCGGCCAAATCCTGCGGCGAGGCAATCGCGCTGCCTTTGCAGACCAACTGCGTGATGCCGTTGGTCAAAATATTGACCATGCCGACTTTCTGCCCTTGGTTGCGCAGGTTTACGCCGACATTGCTCGGACTCATCATCACTTTAAATTGCCCGCTCGCCACGCCCGCACGAAGCTGGTCGGGCGAGCGCCAAACCTTCAGCGACACATCCGCCTGCTTCGCCAGCTTACCCTGCAACGCCGCTACGGCAATGGTTACGCTGGGCATCGCCGGCGCGCCGTACACGGTAAATTGCTCTTTACCGGCTGCCAGCAGCGAAGGCGAAACCCCTGCCGCTGCCAGCGCGGCGGTCATTTTTAAGAAATCACGTCTTTTCAGTTCCATTTTCCAATCTCCATATCGAATCCGTCTGAAATATGGCGGATTAACTTTAAACCAGTACGGCGTTGCCTCGCCTTGTTCTGATTTAAATTTAATCCACTATACAAATGCACTTTCGCCCATTTGCCTAATACGGATAAATTTTGATAATAATTTCTATTTATTATGCTATTAAAGGATTTCGAAGTAAAGGAAGGCTAATCCGGTGTCGCCGCGTTATTGCTTTAAACCGTCTGAAGCAAATCTTCATGCGTTTGATTTCATATCAATCATGTTTTAATGAATGGGTCGTCTGAAAACCCGGTTTCGCCCCAATACGGACTGATTGTGTATTTCAGACGACCTTTTTGACATTCCCGCCCCCGCCCGCTATGCTGACGGCTGCCATCACTCATTCTACTTTCCATGAAAACGATTCCCCCGCGCCGCGCTGTTTACGCAGGCAGTTTCGACCCGCCGACACTCGGTCATCTTTGGATGATAAAAGAAGCGCAGGCGCTTTTTGACGAACTCGTCGTCGCCATCGGCATCAATCCTGAAAAACGCAACACCTACACCATAGACGAACGCCGCGCCATGCTCGAAGCGATTACGGGCGACTTTCCCAATGTCCGCATCTGCGTATTTGAAAACCGCTTCCTTGTCCGCTACGCGCGCGAAATCGGCGCGGGATTTATCGTTCGCGGCATCCGTTCTGCCGCCGACTACGAATACGAACGCTCCATGCGCTATATCAACAGCGACCTTGCGCCCGAAATTTCGACGGTCTTTCTGATGCCGCCGCGCGAAATCGCCGAAGTATCTTCCACCATGGTCAAAGGCTTGGTCGGCCCCGACGGCTGGCGCGACATGATACGCCGCTACCTGCCCGAAGCCGTGTACGACAAAATCGTGCGGGATCACGATAAAACGGCGAATGACGGCGCATCGCAATAAGGTTCGGACAACAGAAAAATGTGTTGCCCCGCCTTATCCTAATCTTATCTATCCGCTACTCTGCCGCCTTGTTACGACTACCGTGCCGGCTCACGACAAGGGGTCGTCTGAAAAACAAAAACCCTGCCAAAAGGCAGGGTTTTTGTTGATGATGGGGCAAATCCGCCATCAGATTTGTTTTTTCAGAATTTTGCGCAGGGTCGCCAATTGGCGGCGGCTGACGGGAAGCGGTTTGGGTACGTCCAAAACCTTCGCGCCCCAAATGGCATTGCTCTCGTCTTCCTCTTCATCCAAGCGGATAAGGCAGTCTAAGGTGTGTCGGAACACGATGGCGTTGCGGTGGATGCGGATTACTTTGTCCCCGAGCAGCTCTTCCCAAGAAACCAGCGTTTTGGGCAATTCGTATCGCTGCCCGTCGCCGGTAATCAGGAATACGGTTTTGTGTTCCGCCAATAAATAACGCGCCTGCTGCCATGGGATTTCAATCATCAGATCACGGCTAAAGACGGTGAAATGGGTGAAATCGTCGGCTTTTTCGCGGTATTTTTCGCCAACACGGTCAAGCGCAGCTTGCAGACGGGTCATTCTGATGGGCTTGAGCAGGTAGTCGGCGGCAGCCAATTCGAAGGCACGCAGGGCGTGTTCTTCATAGGCGGTGGTGAAAATAATTTCGGGCTGGCGTTTGGCACCGCGCTTGATGCGCTCGACAAACTCCAAACCGTTGATTTCAGGCAGGCCGATATCGGCGAATACGATATCTGCTTCATGTATGCTCAACCAATCCAATGCCGGCTGGGCATGGTGGAATACATTAAGCAAGACGACATTGCATTCTTCAAGTAAGACCCGTAAACGCTCTGCTGCCAGCACTTCGTCTTCAACAATAATGGCACTTAACATAATCTTTTTTTCTTTGTTATTTTAAATACGAATGTGAATTTTAAATCAATACACAACGTTCCCGCGTGTTTTCGGTATGTTGAAACATTTTTCTCATACGGTTGCCTCTTTCTGCCGTTTTGGCAGACAGGCCAAACATTCATCTGAAATGAAAGTGGTCTTGAGGTGTTTAGGAATATACCTTAATTCTGTTAACTTTATCCAAAAAACAAGCGATTACTTACAAAAATTAAAAAATTTAAGTAATACCTCAAGTAATTTGTTGCAAATTTACAAATTTACTCCGTGACTATGTCATTACACGGTATCGTCCGTATCTCCCAATGTAAAACCGCCCACGCCAACAATTCTTCGGGTCGGTCAACCTCGGGCGCGTCGGGAAGATTGAGATAACGCATCACTTGCCGCAAAAGCGCTTCGCGCCGGTTCAAATCCAAGGCGGGAGCAAGCGTTTGTTTGGACCATTTCTGCCCCAGCGAATTCACCAGCAAAGGCAGGTGCGCATAATGCGGCGTGTTTGCGCCGAGACATTGCTGCAAATAAATCTGACGCGGCGTGGACACCAGCAAATCCTGTCCGCGCACGATATGTGTGATTCCTTGTTCGGCATCGTCCGCGACCACGGCAAGTTGATACGCCCAAAAACCGTCCGCACGCAGAAGGACGAAATCGCCGATATCGTGTGCCAGATTTTGGGCGTAATAGCCGACAATTTCATCCTGAAAACCGATTATCCTGTCGGGAACGGCAATCCGCCAAGCAGGCGTTTTCCCATTCGCTTCAGGCCTTTGCGCCGGAACACGGCAACGCCCGTTGTACACAAATCCGTCTGCCCCCGCCGTTGCCGCCGCCTGCCAGTCTTTACGGCTGCAATAACAAGGATATACCAGCCCCTCACTTTTCAGACGACCCAATGCCTCTTGATACAACCCGTTCCGTCGGCTTTGGTAGGCGACTTCGCCGTCCCATTCAAAGCCGAACGCTTCCAATGTGTGCAAAATATGCGCGTCAGCGCCCGCCATTTCCCTGGGCGGGTCCAAGTCTTCCATACGCACCAGCCACTTGCCGCCGTTGGCGCGCGCATCGGCATAAGAAGCCAAAGCGGTCAGCAGCGAGCCTATGTGCAGCAAACCCGTAGGGCTGGGGGCGAAGCGTCCTATATACATGCAAACTCCGTATGGAACTCAAAATGGGCGATATGTCGGCAAAGCCTGAACTGCCAACTGCGGCGCAGCATCAGGCTTTCATGCCGCGTATTTTATCGTAGGGCTTTTGTGAAGGCTCAAATGTTTTTCAATGCAGGCGCAACCCTGCCCATCCCGGCCTTGCCGCGTTTCACAAACCAGAAAGATGGTTTAAACAAAAAGGTCGTCTGAAAATGCCTCTTCCGCTTTTGCAGACGACCCCTTCCCTATTCCGCTTACGCTTCCTGCGCGTCCACATCCACCGACCATCTGATTTTGCCGTCGCGGTTTTGCTGCAACACCTGCACCCACAAACTCACGGAGCGGTGCAAATCCTGTCGGGATGTTGATTCAAGGAAGATTTGCGCGCGTTCGCGTTCGGCGAGGCGTACCATCAGCATGGGGGCGGCGCCGAACTGGGAGACGCTTTCGGGCAACAGCGGGGCGAGGGTTTCTTTGGCAGCGTTGAGAAACTCCATCGCATCGGCAACGCGCGGTGCGTCGGCGCGGACGGCGGTCTGGAAACCGAAGGGCGGCATGGCGAACATTTGCCGCTCGTTCAATTCGTTTTCGGCAAACACGGCGTAGTCCTGCGCTTTGACGGCGGCGAAGACGGGATGTTCAGGCAGTTGGGTCTGTATCAACACCTTGCCGGGTTTGTCGGCGCGCCCCGCCCTGCCGGACACTTGCATCAGCTCGGCGAACAGCCTTTCCGGCGCGCGGAAATCCGCGCTGTACAGGCTGCCGTCGGCGTTCAACACGATAACAAGGTTGAGCCGCGCGAAATCATGGCCTTTGGCAAGCATCTGCGTGCCGACCAGAATGTCGATTTCGTTGTCGGCGATGCGGCGGTACAAATCCGCCCAGTCGTTTTTGTGCGCGGTGCTGTCCCTATCGACGCGGACGACGGCGGCCTTGGGCAGGAAGGCGCGCAGGGTTTCTTCGACGCGCTGCGTGCCGTGCCCGACGGCGGTCAGGTCTTGGTTGCCGCAGTCGGGGCATTTGAACGGGATGGGTTCGCGGTGGTCGCAGTGGTGGCAGCGCAGTTGGCGGGCGCGTTGGTGCAGCACCATTTTGGCGGAGCAGTTCGGGCAGCCGAAGGTATGGCCGCAGTCGCCGCAAAACAGCGCGGGCGCGAAACCGCGACGGTTGAGGTACACCAGCGACATGCCGCCCGCTTCAAAATTCTGTTTCAAAAGCTGCAAGGCTTGCGGCGAGAAGCCGTTGTCGAGTTTCAGACGGCCTACGTTGAGGATCTCCACTTGCGGCAGTTGCGCGGCGGTATGGGCGCGTTCGGTCAGTTGCAGCAGGCGGTACGCGCCGCTTTGCGCCTTGTGCCAACTCTCCAAGCTGGGCGTGGCGCTGCCCAACACGACAGGGCAGCCGCTCTGCTTCGCACGCCACACCGCCAAATCGCGGGCATGGTAGCGCAATTCGTTGTCCTGTTTGAACGAGCCGTCATGTTCCTCATCGACCACAATCAGCCCGACATTATCCATCGGCGTGAACACCGCCAGCCGCGTGCCGATGACCAACTTCGCCTGCCCCAACATTGCGCGCAGATAATCCTGCGTGCGCCTGCCTGCCGCCATCTGGCTGTGCAACACGGCAGTCGGCACGTCAGCAAACCGGTTTTCCACCCGCTTCAAAAGCTGCGGCGTGAGGTTGATTTCCGGCAACAGAAACAACACCTGCCGCCCCTGTACCAACACTTTCGCCATCGCATCGAAATACACCTCGGTCTTGCCGCTGCCGGTGATGCCGTACAGTAGAAACGGTTGAAAGCTGCCGAAGGTCGTCTGAATTTCATCGGAAGCCTTCTGTTGGTCGGTATTCAACACAAATTCAGACGGCCTTAAAACGGGTTTCGCCGCTTCCGTCGTTTCAATCCAACCCTGCTCCGCCCAATCTTCGATTAATTTCGCTGCCTGTACATTCACCTGCTTCAACGCCGCCATCGTCATCCCGCCCGACAGCAGCGCGTCCCACAAAGCCGCTTTTTTATTGAACCGAGCCGGCGGCGGCGTTTGCGCCCTGCCCACTTCGTTCAGCGCGTAAAACAACGGCGGCTGCGGCATTTCCACCGCGCGCGTTTCCTTCAAACCCTGCGGCAGCGCGGCAAACACAGCCTGCCCCGTCGGATAGTGGTAATAACGCGACGTAAACGAGAGCAAATCACGCCAGCTTTCGGGCAGCGGCGGCTCGTCCGAAAAGGTCGTCTGAACGCTCAAAATCCGCGCCGCATCCATATCCGGCGCAATATCCGTTTCCCACACAATCCCGACCACGGTTTTGTTGCGGAAAGGCACAAGCACCCGCGTTCCCTGCGGCAGCGGCTCGGAATAGGAATAAGTCAAAAGGCCGTCTGAAAGCGGCACGTTTACGGCGATGCGGTGGTAGATCATACAGGCAAGCAAATCGTTTTTTTGCGTATTTTAACAGCCGAAAGCTATTTTCAGACGATAAATTGAGCCTCAATACAATGCAGGCATGACAGAGGTTTGATACAATGCGGTTTTCTTGACACACGCCTATACTTAAAAATGAAAACCAAATTAATCAAAATCTTAGCCCCCATCGCTCTGATCTCACTGACCGCGTGCGGGCAAACGCCCGTTTCACAGGCAAATGCAGCGCCCTCTTCAGCCGCCAAGCCCGCCGCCCCCGTACAAGGCAAAGTCGGCGAAGCCTTGAAAGCCCGCCTCGAAAAAATTTACGAATCCCAAGGCCTGAAAGTCATCAGCGTCAGCGAAACCCCTATTCAAGGCATTTATGAAGTCGTCGTCAGCGGCAAACAAATCATTTACACCGATGCCAAAGGCGACTATATGTTCGTCGGCGACCTCATCGACGTCAACACGCGCAAAAGCCTGACCGACGAACGCGCCGCCGATTTGAACAAAATCGACTTCGCCTCCCTGCCTTTGGACAAAGCGATTAAAGAAGTACGCGGCAACGGCAAGCTGAAAGTCGCCGTCTTCTCCGACCCCGACTGCCCATACTGCAAACGCTTGGAACACGAGTTTGAAAAAATGACCGACATCACGATCTACAACTTCATGATGCCGATTCCGAGCCTGCACCCCGATGCCGCGCGCAAAGCCGAAATCCTGTGGTGCCAGCCCAACCCGACCCAAGCCTGGACCGACTGGATGCGCAAAGGCCAATTCCCGAGCGGCAAAGCCAATTGCGACAATCCCGTTGCCGAAACCACTTCTTTGGGCGAACAATTCGGCTTCAACGGCACACCTACCCTCGTCTTCCCGAACGGCCGCAGCCAAAGCGGATACAGCCCCATGCCGCACCTCAAAAAAATCATCGAAGACAATCAGAAATAAGATTGGCTTCAAGATACGGCAAAGGTCGTCTGAAAACCGATATACAAGGTTTTCAGACGACCTTTTTCATACCGCCGAAGCAGGCAGGCAAACTGTGTTAAAATCCCAAGCTCTTGAATAAACGGACCAAATATCCCGTCTGCAAATCTGTCCATCCGATGCGAACCGATTTTCTGAGTACATCCCAAGCAAGTCGGCGCAGCCGCTTGATACGTTTCACCCTATCCGGCGGCAGATTTCAGACGACCTTTAAGACAGCATTATGAAAAAACACCTATACCGCATCACACTCCTCACCATCGCCGCAGCCGTCCTCTCCGCCTGCCCGAGCAAACGCATCAAAAACCTTCCCGAAGTCGACACCACCACCGTCAAAGGCCCGGACCGCCCCACCGGCACGCCCGACCCCGCCGGTACCACCGTCAGCGGCGGCGGCGCGACCTACACCGTCGTGTCCCACCAAGAACTGCCGCACTGGAGCACCCAACACTTCGTCAAAAGCCTCCAATCCTTCCGCTTAGGCTGCGAGAAACTGAAAAACCGCACAGGCTGGCAAGATGTCTGCGCCCAAGCCATGCAGACGCCCCTCCACCATTTCCAAGCCAAACATTTCTTCGAACGCTATTTCACCCCTTGGCAGGTCAACAACAACGGCAACCCCGCCGGCACCATCACCGGCTACTACGAGCCCGTCCTGCTCGGCGATGACAAAGCCACAAGCAAAGCCCGCTTCCCCATCTACGGCATCCCCAACGACTTCGTTTCCGTCCCCCTGTCCGCCAATTTGAGGGGCAGCAAAGCCACCGTCCGCATCCGCCAAACCGGTGCCAACAGCGGCGTTATCGACAACAGCGGCACACATACCGCCGACCTGTCCCAATTCCCCATTACCGCCCGCAGCACCGCCCTCAAAGGCAGATTTGAAGGCAGCCGCTTCGTTCCTTATTACACCCGCAACCAAATCAACGGCGGCGCGCTCAACGGCAAAGCCCCCATCCTCGGTTACGCAGAAGACCCCGTCGAACTCTTCTTCATGCACATCCAAGGTTCGGGTCGTCTGAAAACCCCGTCCGGCAAATACATCCGCGTCGGATTTGCCGACAAAAACGAACACCCCTACGTCTCCATCGGACGCTACATGGCAGACAAAGGCTACCTCCCCCTCGCACAAACCAGCATGCAGGGCATCAAAGCCTACATGAAGCAAAACCCCGGCCGCCTCGCCGAAGTCTTGGGACAAAACCCCAGCTACGTCTTCTTCCGCGAACTGACCGGCAGCAGCGAAGCCGGCCCGGTCGGCGCATTGGGCACCCCGCTCTTGGGTGAATACGCAGGCGCCATCGACCGCCACTACATCACCTTAGGCGCGCCGCTGTTTGTCGCCACCGCCCATCCGACCACCAAAAAAGCCCTCAACCGCCTCATCATGGCGCAAGATACAGGCAGCGCCATCAAAGGCGCCGTCCGTGTGGACTACTTCTGGGGCTACGGCGACGAAGCAGGCGAAGTTGCCGGCAAAATGAAAACCACAGGCTACGTCTGGCAACTCCTGCCCAACGGCATGAAACCCAGTTATCAGCCTTAACATCGGCTAAAAAGTCAAAAGGTCGTCTGAAAACCAGTTTTCAGACGACCTTTTCCATATCCAAACCATCCATACCCGCTCTTATAGTGGATTAAATTTAAATCAGGACAAGGCGACGAAGCCGCAGGCAGTACAGATAGTACGGAACCGATTCACTTGGTGCTTCAGCACCTTAGAGAATCGTTCTCTTTGAGCTAAGGCGAGGCAGCGCCGTACTGGTTTAAAGTTAATCCACTATACCAACCATTCACACGACATCTTTACCACTCATCATCACCCATTTGTCCTTTTGGGCTTTTTGATTTATGTTCAGACTTTCATCTAGCAGTATTTAAAAAAATAGACGCCAACCCAAAGATAAGCAAAAAATGAAAAAATTATTATTGGCAGTTGCCTTATTGTCTTTGCGCCTACCTTTAATACAGATTTAAATCGCAAAAAACGGACGATAATCATGCCTAAAAATTGGATAAATAAAATCATTTCATTCACCGCCATCGTCTTCTTATCGGGAGGCCGCATCCCTTTCTCAAAAGAGACACCCAAAGACAACCTGCCCGACACGGTGTCCATTACCCTGCCAGAATCCAGCAAACATTTTGTTAACAAATTTCCTGAAAATTATGCAGGACCTTCTGACGACTCAGAATTTTTTAATGTCAATCAATATGAAATAGACTTTAATCAGGAAAAAACCGTTGTTTTTGAACATGGCAAACATACTTTTAAAATACCTCATGTAAGCAGTATTACCGCATATGAAAATCGAAGTCATAACCCGTTCTTAGGTGTTAATCAATTTGACATGTTTTCTGACCTTGGCAAAAGCAGCAACGTCAGTGACGAAGAAGCAAGACAGAATTTCTATAATCTGATCAGGCAGATGCATCAAGCCGGTTGGACAGATTTGATTTCTCGCAGCGCACCAAGGATTAAGCACGACCGTAAAAATGCTGCCGCCTTTTTTGAAGTGGAAAACAGTAGAATTAAAGCAAAACCGATAACCGGCATTCCCACCGCTATTGAACTAACCCCTGAGGAATGGAAGAAACTGCCCAACTTAGCTCAGATAGGGACTCTATATGCGGAGGGTGTGCTTGTGGAGTTTATGCTTGGTAAGGATAACTCAGAACAATATCGAGACCAATACGGCAACGGTCAGTATGCTCTGAGAATTACTATAAGTGCATATTGGGATTTCCTCCGGTTATATGCACAAGAAGAATTTGGCAAACCAAGCTACCGCGAAGCCTTGGATAAACAGTTCCGCTTACTGGCAAAGGAAAGGAAAAAAATGGAAGACAAAGCCCGCGCAGAAGGCTTTGAGATCGACGAAAGCTATCAAGACCCGCCTGTTCCTCCTTTAATAGCACTCCCGCGCGACGGTTCACGCTGATTGAAACGGGAAAAAGCAAGCGTAGATTGGCTTCAAAAACCCATATTTCGACGATTTGACGGTTTTGCAGAAGTACCCGGCCTATTTACCCTATCGATATAAAAAGTTTTATATATTGGTGATTTAAATGAATTCAAAAACTAAACAGTGGCTTTCAATTTTATTAATGCCACATATACTTACCGCTCTACTCCTAGGGCCGGGCATGCTGATTTATTTTATGGGCGGGATTTTTGGAGTCTACTTGATCTTTCCATATTTAGGCCAAGGCAGATATTTTGACAATTTAATATATATCGGCTTACCAATTGTTTTCATTACTTTAATTTTAGGATTTGTTTTACGGAATAAACTTATCGGACGCCGTTTGGTTTCCTTAGCCATATATCTATGGTTCGTAATCGGTTTTCTCTGTCTTTCTGCTCATTATTAGCAAATAATATAGTGGATTAAATTTAGATCAGGACAAGGCGACGAAGCCGCAGACAGTACAGATAGTACGGAACCGATTCACTTGGTGCTTCAGCACCTTAGAGAATCGTTCTCTTTGAGCTAAGGCGAGGCAACGCCGTACTGGTTTAAAGTTAATCCACTATAATTGTATTGTTAACCCATTTTAGTAAGTGTAGGCTTAGATGGAAACCAAATATTTTAAATAACTGTTTGCCACTATATATATTAAAGGAAGGATTGCGTTGTGATCGCTTTAAATAATAGAGCTTTATTTATTACAATTTGCCTCGCCCCAACTTTTACACTTGGAGATTTACCTGAAACAGTTATTGATAAAGATGCATTAAACAAACCATGCCATGTAAACAGTATAATACAAGAGGATATTCTTGTATGTTTTTCTAAGTCATATTTATTGGCACAGAAAGAATTAAATAATAATTATTCAATTGCTCAAAAGCAGAAAAATGTAAATATAAGAAATTATTTAATTCATCAACAAAGGCAATGGAATAAAAACAAATTTGATAAATGCTTGATATTGCCAGAGAAAGAGGTTGGGAGAGAGGGGATATTTGAATATTTGCAATGTGCTACAGATGCCATTTTAAAGCGAAATAGCTATTTAAAAGAAATTTATGTATGTGGCAACGAACCTTGCCAATTTGAAGAACCATATTTCTTTCAAACTATTGGGCATGATAAGGATTAACAACCCATCCACCCTCAAATTATAAAATAACATTTTTCTTTTTAAATTAATCTATAAAATCTGAATTAGAACCTGGCATTTATCAAGGTCGTCTGAAACTCAACTTTCAGACGACCTTCTTTAGTCCCAAATCTATTCACCCATCACTTTCAGAAACCATCCATACGACATTTTTACCGTTTGTCATTATTTTTTGTCTTACCTATCTTTTTGATTTATTTTTTAATATTTCATCATAAATCATCCAGATCGAGACCTTTTCCAAAATCCCCTAGAGATCTTGGTAGGAATTTAGAGGAATTTGACAAAGATCTCCACCTACAACAGCTCAAGCTCAGACAAGGCACAAGAAATCCTGTATTACCACAACGATCAAATCGGTATAAGGTCATCTGAAACTGGATATACATCAACCCTTCCGTCTGCAGAATCAGCATTATGATGAAGAAACTGGGCTGCATTACAACTTCTTCCGCTACTATGATCCGGAGATTGGGCGGTTTACGCAGCAGGACCCGATTGGGTTAGCAGGCGGGGAGAGCCTGTATATTTATGCGCAAAATACAAAAAGTTGGATTGACCCTTTGGGCTTGGATAAATACGATTGCATAGCTAATGAACAAGCTGGCGGAGGCAGACATGGATATTATCCACCAGGGACTACACAACACAAAAAGTGTGAATATAGATGCGACAACCTAACTACAAAGAAAACAATTTTTGTAATTTCACACTCTGATGAAGCAAGTGAGGGTAGTGTAGGATCAGACTCACGTTCTTGCAAGGGTACTCAGTATTCCCCTGTGCCAGTCACGAATCTTAAAGGTAACGGTTCTACGACTATTATGCATCCTATTGGCTATGAACATTTTAATATTTATACATATGGATTTTGGGGACTTTACGATAGCATGGGAAGCACTAGTGATATTTACAATCAGTTAAAGAAACATGATGGAGTCAAATAATATAACTAAATATTTCAATACGGAAAGCTATTATAAAATATTATTATTACAAATAATATTTACAATACCAGCCTTGATAATATTTATACAATTTATCACTTCAAAACTTATTTTAGGAATATATGGCATATTTTTTTTATATTTTATAGAAATACTAAGCGGAATAATTGGATTATTTTGTTGCATCCTCATCTTATTTTGCAAGAGAAAAAATATTATTGTTATACTAACAAGTATAATTATATGCGAATTCAATATATTTTCCATTCTAAGATTTAATCCTAATGGTATATATAATTATTATTGTCATATATGTGAATATATATTTCAAATTGCATCCTAAAAAAATCCTAAAATTATTTACAATGATTCATTTGAAAAAGCTGTTGGTCTTTCCTCTGTAGTATCAGCAGCCAACCAAGCCAAGGAAGGTAAGTTTAGTGCTTGTGTATACGCAGTAGATGTGACGTCTGGTATGGCAGGAATACGCTTCTCACAATTAAGTTCAAAACTTAAATTAACCGCTGGTGTGGGATTAGCTGCTAGTTCTGGAGCCTTCTCTGACTATATTTGTCAAGGTAAATCAGCAAGTGAAACTCTTAAAGGAGTGCCTGGCAATATTGCAGGTGCAGTAACAGGCGACCGCCTAGGAAAAATAGGTATGGGAGATTTTAGGCAAACTATAGGTTTAGAGATAAAAAAAGAATTTACAAATAGGAGCATAAATCAAGCAGAAAAACTGGGGACACCAAGTAAAAAACGGTAATCTAGAATTGAAATGAGAGATTATTAATGAAAAATAAATTTTTTCTAACAATTTATATTGTATCAATTGCTTTAGCTCTTTCTTCTTGCAATTACTTTGAACAAAAAAAGGTCGTAACTTGTGAGCCAATGGACAGCTTACCTAAGTTAGAACAGTGTGCCCAAAATAATGATATACAGAGCCAATATAACCTAGGAGCGCGATATTTGAATGGCGTGGAAGCACCCAAAGATTTAGAAAAAGCATTTTATTGGACCGAAAAAGCGGCCAAACAAGGTTATACCGCAGCAGAATCTAATTTGGGATGGCTATATTCCATTGGTGGAGGGGGCAAAAAAGATGAAAAAAAAGCAATTGAATGGACACAAAAAGCAATCAAAAAAGGGGATGTAATCGCCTATTCAAATTTAGGTTATTTTTACAGTCATGGGATAGGAGTACCTATTGATTTCAAAAAAAGTGTGGAATATTACCAGATTGCTGCAAATCAAGGAGTAGCAGAAGCCTATCAGAATTTAGGAGTGGCTTACTTAAATGGCAAAGGTGTGCCAAAAAATACCCAAAAAGCTTTAGACATGATGAAGAAAGCTATCGATGGGGGTAGCCAAACTGCTATTTACAATTTGGGAAACATTTATTCTTCAATAGGAAAAAATGAGGAGGCAATTTTGTGGCTTCGGAAGGCAGCTGAATTAAATCTTGTCTTTGCTCAGGCTGATTTAGCAGGAAAGTTGGCTGAAAGCGCCAAAACAGAAGCTGAAAAACAGGAAGCTAAGCAATGGTTAGAAAAAGCTCTGGCTCAAAATGAACCCTACGCTTATGCCGCAGCCGGCGTATTGTACTCTGAAAAAAATAATGTCTTCCCCATCAATGAGAAAAAAGCTTATGAGTATTATATGAAGGCAGCTGAATTAGGAGAAGAACAGGCCCAAACTCTCTTGGCATTGTGGTATTGGGAAGGAAGATATGTACCAAAAGACGAAATAAAAGCAGTGGAATGGTTTGAACGTGCAGCCAATAACGGTGAAATCAAAGCTGCTAGAAAATTAATAGAAATATATGAGCAAGGTAGCAAAAATATTCCAAAAAATAAAGCCAGAAAGCAATATTGGGAAAGCAAACTGACCGTCATTGAGTGAGTAAGCGTAGATTAGGTAAAAAACCTAACTTTCACAAAGGTCTTCCGAAAACTTTTAGACGACCTAATTTAGGTACTTACAGTTGCACCAAAATTGCCACGAAGAAAATGGTTAGTTTGTTATCTAATTCAGATACTGAAATACAAAATTCTCATTTTCGTTTAGGTGTAAAGGTAGGAATGACTTACTTCCCTATGGGCATGGCGCCGCATCATACAAGTTATAAATCATACAGTTGGTTTTTCATACTATTAGAATAGCTAGGGGTAAACTAAAGATATTCATGATCAAATTGGGAATATTAAAAAAATGAAGCAAAAAAATTACTTCTTACTGATTGCTCAAATTTTGCTAAATCTTCCGTCATTGATATTTTTGACCGTATGGCTCATAAAAATAACAATAGTGATGGATGCAGAATTATTTTCATATTTACTTACATTTATTAAATTATCAAGCTATATTGCAAGTCTGTTTTCAGTAGCTACTCTGATAAATTTACTCTTTATAAGAAATATGAAAACCTTACCAATTTCGGTACCCATAAGTATATTTACATTATTATTCAGTGCATATACCTTAAGTTCATATGCCTGCAATTCTTTTTATGGATATTACATGTGTTTGGTTCGTGATTATATTTTTAAAATCATTCACTAAATAACAAGCATAATCCAAATAAGCAAGTGTAAGTTAGATTTAAATAAAGGTCGTCTGAAAAACTTTCAGACGACCTATCAAATACAGATTAAAAAGTAGGCTACTACTCTGGTAATAACGCCTGCAACAAACTGTTTCGATGAGCTATTTAGCTCGTACGAGCTTAGAGGCTTTTCCTCATAGTAATAAGTCTGCTTTGAACTGAATTTCCTTAGTTATCCGTGACAGTCCTTTGATTAAAACTGCAATTCGCCTTAAAAAGTGCATCCATGAAGAAATTTATTAAATTAGCTTTAATCTCTTTAGGCACGCTATCTGCAATCATAGTTATACCATTAATAATATTAATGTTCAGCCATGATCAACATGATGATTTCCATTACAAAACTCCTGATGAGTTTTTAAATTCCAAGTCATTTTCTTGGTACATTGATATTTTTCCCAAAAGCAGTCGCAATATATTCTTGAGGACTTTTATTGAAACAAATGAAATGATCGTTATTTTTGAAACAAATAAAGCGGATGAAATACCCTTTTCTCAACTTTATCCTATAACTTCTAAAGGAATAGACTATTTAAACGACTTCAATATTCCTGCTTCCCAAAAACAACCTTTTTTGGATAATGGTAAATTATATTGTTATTTTTATTCAAACAACTCTCCTTATTTGGTCAGTAAATACTATTCAAACAATCCTGATCTAGTACATTATATGTTTACATCACTCCGATCCGAGGAAGCTTTAGAGCTTTGTCCTTCAAATACCGTTAAAACACATTAGATCAATCCTGATTCAAATACCATCTCAGGTTTAGGTTTCAAAAAACCATTATATTTTCTTCATATACTGAAACATGGGCATCAATTCTATTATTAATATCTACTTGCCAAGTATTGCTTTATTCATTCTTTTTATTTTTCTTGTTATTGAGTGGAAAAACGACGTAGAACTGAGAAAAAGAATGAAAGATATGAATTTCTTTGAAAGAAATTATATTTTCCCTAATTATTTTTATATATATACTGCAATATGGACAATAACTCTATTGATGCTACTTATTCATGAACCATTTTTTTATTTTATGTTTTTATTTTGTTTATTATTCTCTGGAGGATTTATTCATACCGAAAGAAAAACAAGTCAATTGAGAAGTTTTATGTATGGAATGTATTACGGAACTCTATTTGTTCTCATAATCTGGTTGATTAATTTAAAACTGAATATAATTTCTTTACCTGATTAACAGGCAAGTGGAAGTTGTGCTGGAAATCCGACATTTTTAGGTAATTTGATGACCTTACTCCAAACTGCTTGTTTTTTTTATGAGAATATACTTGAATAAACATCGTAATGCTTTATGTAAAGACCCCGTCCTGATGGTAAAAAACTGGGACAGGCATTACGGATAAAGTTTAATGCGGAGAAATCTTGTATGACTCAACCTCAGGTTATTTCAAGCAATTCTCCTTTGAAAAGGAAATATTATGTTTAAAAAATGCATAATATTCATACTTATTATCATATCTTTTTTATTAATCTTTTTATCCAATAATTATTGGACCGACCAAAAACCATATACTTACTGGTTGTACAATACAGTAACTCCGGAACAGTATGACTTGGCTAATAATGTAGGTTATGAATATACTAAACAAAACAATGAAACTGTAAAGCAATTTATATCTGAAAATATTAATTTATTAAGCAATTTAAAAAGATTAGAAGATTTTGAAGAGGACTCATTGTTTTATGTTCAACGGAATGTTCCTAAAGAAACTGACGTACCTGTAACCAGTGCAACGCTCCATTATACTTATGTAATCAAAAAGCCAAATAATGCTGAACGCGGCATATTTGCATACTATTACAGTTATCTATTTAGAAATGATGAGAAGTCATTATGGAATAAGGTATGGATTTATGTTGATATGGAAAATATTTTTTCTTTTACGCCTAAAGACTTTCAAGACGTAGGCTTAAATTTTAAAAGAAAATATTATTTGCAGGACTTACCTCGTGAAGAACAAATCAAATATGATCTTACGCTGACAGTATTTGATGATATGACTGATCAAAAAGTCTATGACCATATAGCACCTACTAATTATGCTTTCTATGAATTTGAGACAGTTAGAAATGGACATAAGCTGAAAGCAACATTTGTTGTCAGTATGAAAAAAGAGTTTGAGAATAAGGCATCAGGTTTACCATTGTCTTGGCATACGCTTTATATAACCCGTGAATCATAAATAGGTAAGTTTTAAAGACGATTAAACTACCTTAATAGTAAATTGTATTAATGGGTTATTGAGATCTGAATTTCCGTTAAAAAGGTCGTCTGAAAACCGTTTAAATCCAGCTAAACCGGTTTTCAGACGACCTCTTATGTTGGAAATCGTGTTTACTTCAACGCTGCCAGACAATCCTTCACTAATGCCGGGCCTTTATAAATCATGCCGCTGTACACTTGGACGGCGGTTGCGCCGAGGCGGATTTTTTCTGTGGCGTCCTTGCCGTTCATGATGCCGCCGACGCCAATAATCGGCAGCTTGCCGTCGATGTGTTCCGCCAATATTTTCAGCACTTGGTTGCTTTTTTCGCGCACGGGCAGACCGCTTAAACCGCCCTGCTCATTTGCGAGCGGATGGCTGCCGAGACTTGATTTGTCGATGGTGGTATTGGTGGCGATGATGCCGTCCATTTCGACGGATTGGACAACGTGGGCGATGTCTTCGATTTGTGCTTCATCTAAATCGGGAGCGATTTTGACGGCGAGTGGGACGTATTTTCCGTGCGCGGCGGCAAGCTGCGCCTGTTTATTTTTCAGGGCTTCGAGCAGCGCGCTCAGTTCGTCGCCGCCTTGCAGTGCGCGGAGGTTTTTGGTGTTGGGTGAGGAAATATTGACGGTAATGTAACTTGCGTGTGCGTAGGCTTTTTCGAGGCAGATTAAATAGTCGTCGGCGGCGTTTTCGATGGGGGTTACGGCGTTTTTGCCGATGTTGATGCCCAATACGCCTTGATAACGGCTTTTTTCGATGTTTTGAATCATGGCATCTATGCCGTGGTTGTTGAAGCCCATGCGGTTGATGATGCCTTGGTGTTCGGGAACGCGGAAGAGGCGCGGCTGCGGGTTACCGGACTGTGGTTTGGGCGTGACCGTGCCAATTTCGAGGAAGCCGAAGCCGAGTGCGCCCAATGCGTCTATGTATTCGCCGTTTTTGTCAAGTCCGGCAGCCAGTCCGACGGGATTGGGCAGGGTGATACCCATGAGTTTGACGGGCTTGGTGCGGTTGTCGAGAATCGGAAGCAAACCGAGTTTGTATACTTTGTTGAGCGCGTCGAGGGTGAAATGGTGGGCTTTTTCGGCATCGAGTTTGAACAGCAGGCTGCGGGCTAAGGAATACATGGGATTCTTTCGGATAATTGGCGAACCGCCGTATTTTACCCGAAACTGTTACTTGCCTGCGAAAAGGTCGTCTGAAACCTGATTTCCAGTTTCAGACGACCTTTTCTGTTTTATCCTTGCAAGTGTTTTGTTCAACTCAAGAGCATTTCCTGCATCAGCTTCATGCCCCATTGCCAGCCGCCGAGAGCGCCGTTGAGCGTGCCGGAGTGCGGCGACAGGAGGAGGCGGGCGTTCCACAGGTTTGCCCGTTCTTCCGCCCAGTTGCGCAGCGTGCCGTTTTGTTCGGCGATGACAAGCGCGGTGCGGCAGGGGCAACGGACGCGCTGGAAGGTGTGTATTTCATCGTCGGGGAAGGCTTCTGGACGCGGCGACACAAGGATGATGTTGACGATTTTTTTCTGTGTCAGGATGTCGGTTTGGTAGAGCCACGCCAGAAAAGCGGATACGCCTGCGCCGTGTGCGACGACGGCGATGTGTTCGCCGCTGATGCCTTCAAACGCCGACTGAAGGTTTGCCTGCCATTGGGTGACGCTTTGGCTGGCGGAAGCGGCAGCGGTTTGGACGACGGGATAGCTGACCGCCCAGCGGTCTATCCACATTTCTGCTTCGTCCGCGTCGCGTATCAAGAAAAGCGTCAGGTCTTCGAGTTCGAAAGTTCGCATTTCAGACGACCTATTTGAGCAAATCTTTGAGCGTAAAGGTAATCAAGAGCACGGCGGGGACACTTAAAACGGCGCAGGTGGCGAGGCAGATCAGGATGTTGGCAATCAACCGCCAGCCTTTCCAGCCGAAACACTTGGCGGCAATCATGAGGCAGGGCAGCGAAAACAGCAGCCACACCAACGCCCAAAGCGGATTGGCGCGGGTCATTTCAACCCAGCCGGACATCCGCGCCAGCATGAATATCGTCCACACCAGCATAGGCAATACAAACGCGGCGACCACCCATGCCGCGCCTATGCCGGTTTTACCGTTCACATTCCAATCGTATTTGCCGAAAACTTTATTGGGCAGCATAGTCGTACTCCACGACCAAAGGTGCATGGTCGGAAAATTTCTCGTCTTTATAAACATGCGCGGACACCGCTTTGGCGGCGAGTTCGGGTGTAACCATCTGATAGTCGATGCGCCACCCGACATCTTTCGCATACGCCTGTCCGCGGTTGCTCCACCAAGTATAGCCGGGATTGTCGGGATAGAGCGTGCGCCACATATCCGTCCAGCCAAGCGTATGGATGACTTTGCCTATCCATTCGCGCTCTTCAGGCAGGAAGCCTGAGTTTTTCTGATTGCCTTTCCAGTTTTTCAGGTCGATGTTTTGGTGGGCGATGTTCCAGTCGCCGCAGACGACAATGTCGCGCCCCTCCGCCTTCATGGCTTCAAGCATGGGATAGAACGCGTCTAAAAAGCGGTATTTCAATTCCTGCCGCTCCGGCGCGCTGGTGCCGCTGGGCAGGTAAAGCGAAATCACCGACAGCTTGCCGAAATCGCAGCGCACAAACCGCCCTTCCCTGTCGAATTCTTCAATGCCCATACCGATTTGCACATTGTCAGGCGCGCGTTTGCTGTACACCGCCACGCCGCTGTAACCGCGTTTTTCGGCGCAATGCCAATGGCCGTGCATCCCGTGCGGATTCTTCATTTCGTCGGACAAATCGGCTTCCTGCGCTTTGAGTTCCTGCACGCAGACGATGTCCGCGCCCGATGCGGCAATGTATTCGTAAAACCCTTTTTTGTAGGCGGAGCGGATGCCGTTGACGTTGGCAGAGATGATTTTCAGCATAATTTTGTGCTTTGGAATATTGGTTTAAGGAAAAAAACGGATTGTAACCGATATAGAGGAATCGCTACAAAACTGCTCTTTCTTTTCGCTGCAACTGTTTTTGTGAACACTTCAACATTGTCTTTGCGAGAGCCGACCATAAAAATAGGTCGTCTGAAAACGGATAACCAAACCGTTTTCAGACGACCTTTCCCCTTGGGGTGGTTCGACGATTCAAAATTTTGTGCTTTTTTCGTTTTTAAATACTTTCTGCTTGAGTAACAAGGCACGTAAGATGACCAACTTTACCGTGCCGTTGCTACACATTTGATATTTATGCCGAAAGTCGTGAAATTTTGAGTGTCTGCACCCCTTGTAAAAAAGTAAATGCAACTTTCACTTTTTATTGTTTTTGGCCGGCAAACGTCCCTACGATTTTACCGACCTGATAAACACCTGCTGTCTCTGCGGCTGCGGAACCGAAGAAACCGCCGTGTATTTCTGCCGTCGGGGTGACGGAAGAAAATCTGTTGCCGTTGATATCCGCATCAACGGTGAGCGTTTTGTTGAAATAGCCGAGGCTGCCACTGACTTTTTTGCTTTCGAAATCGGCAGTCAGACGGCCTGTACCGTATGCCTGCGCCAGAGTACCGCGCACGCTGACGGTCGATACGTCGTAAACCGCCTGTCCGATTTTCGGCATTTCTGCTTCACGGGTAAAATTACCGTTGAAGAAAGCGTAATTGTTTTGCGATTCGGTCTTCACGATGCCGGCAACCGCATCGGGTGTGCTGTGGTGCAGGACGTAATTGCCACCAAAATTGGCAAGGCGTTTATTCTCCGAACCGCCGACACTGTCCCGCCAGCCGTTTTTAAAACTCTCACCTTGTACGGCTGCAAGATCGACCTCTACGCCTTCGACGGTAATCTTGTTCCAATCGGCATGATTGAATGCCACTGCGGAATCAGAAGAATTGGTTCCGCTGAAAAATTGTTTGCCGGACTCCGGTTTTTCCGACTTCGCAGCTACCGGCAATGCGGAAGCTGCGTCTGCCGAGGGCAGGGCTTGGGCAGATTTTGGAGCCTGTGTCGGCGTGGATTGCGTACTGGGGGAAGAGCTGCCGCCACCGCAGGCAGATAGGGCTGCAACACACATCAAAGCAAGATATTTTTTCATAATTTTGTTCTTAAAATTGTTATCTGACGAAGACAGGAACGCATTCTAAGCACAAACAATATGACTTTGTAATAAATATGCCAAACGAGCATTTTTTGCGACCAACGGCAATAATAAAGGTCGTCATAAAGTACACATTTACTTTTCAGACGACCTTCTAGCAACCTTTTTATCAGTGTTCAGCTACATTGTTGGCGCAAAGCTTTGTCACGCTCCATCTGCACATTAATCTTATTCACCAAGTCCTTATCCAACAATTGGCTCTCATAATGATCCTGCACCGCATCCAAAGTTTGGATACAGGCGGCTTTGTTGTTTGCCTGACGGTAAGCATCGGCGGCATCGTTGGCGGCAGTCACTGTTTCAATCGGATTGAGGAAGTCGCCGCACTGTTTCAGATAATTTTGTTTGATGTCCGCAGCCTGTTCGAATTTTCCTGAACGTAAGGTCGTCTGAAAACGGTTTTCCATCTTTTTGACACTTTGTTGCGAACAAACCTGCGGCAACTTGTAATACTCCGACGGGAAAGATACACCCGCGCCGCAATAATTTTCGCAGCCCTCGGCATCCACTTTCACCTCATCCCCCTTGAATTGAAAAGATATTTGGCAGCCTTCCCCATCTTTCCAAACCTTATTCTTATCCATTTTCCCTTGCGCGCCACATATATGCCCGCGTTCGTTGGCAGATTCAATATTGAACTGATTGCCGTTGATTTTCAGCCAGTCGTGGGCAATGGGTTGTTTCGTTCTGTACTCCGCGGCAAATGCCACGCTGCCCATACTCATCGCCAAAACCAAACATAAAATCTTTTTCATAGATATTCCTTTTCATTAAACAATACAGCCTGCCTGCAAAAGGGGGCTAAATAGTACCCATACCGATTAGGCAAAGCCAGTTTGCTATAATACTACCATTTTTATTCTCACCGACATCCGCCCGTACCATGCCCCATCCCGATTTCTCCCAAACCCTCTCCAAAGACCGCCACTTCCTGCAATCCGCCTTCAAAAATCCCAACAAATACGGCGGCTTGTCCAAAGTCGAAGAAAAATACCGAAAATCGCACGAAATCTTTTTGAAACGTTTGGCCACATTGCCCAAACCCGAGTTCGACAACACCCTGCCCGTTCACGAAAAGCTCGAGGAAATCAAAAAAGCCATTGCCGAAAATCAGGTAACGATTATTTGCGGCGAAACCGGTTCGGGCAAAACCACGCAGTTGCCCAAGATTTGTTTGGAACTCGGGCGCGGGGCGGCAGGTTTGATTGGACATACCCAGCCGCGCCGTTTGGCCGCGCGCTCGGTGGCGGAGCGGATTGCCGAAGAGCTGAAATCGGAAATCGGCAACGCGGTCGGCTATAAAGTACGCTTTACCGACCACACCTCGCGGGATGCCTGCGTCAAGCTGATGACCGACGGCATTCTGCTGGCAGAAACCCAGACCGACCGTTATCTCGCCGCCTACGACACGATTATCATCGACGAAGCGCACGAACGCAGCCTGAACATCGACTTCCTCTTGGGCTACCTGAAACAGCTCCTGCCGCGCCGCCCCGATTTGAAAGTCATCATCACCTCGGCAACGATAGACGCAGAACGCTTCTCCCAACACTTCAACGGCGCGCCCGTGCTGGAAGTGAGCGGGCGCACCTATCCCGTCGAAATCCTATGCCGCCCGCTGACCAGCAAAGACGAAGACGACGCGGAAGTAGAGCTGACCGACGCGATTGTCGATGCGGCGGACGAATTAGCGCGATATGGTGAAGGCGATATTTTGGTGTTCCTGCCGGGCGAACGCGAAATCCGCGAAGCCGCCGAAGCCCTGCGCAAATCCACGCTGCGCCGCAACGACGAAATCCTGCCCCTGTTCGCACGCCTATCACACGCCGAACAGCACAAAATCTTCCACCCCACAGGCGCGAAACGCCGCATCGTACTGGCAACCAACGTCGCCGAAACCTCGCTCACCGTGCCGGGCATCAAATACGTCATCGACACCGGCCTCGCGCGCGTCAAACGCTATTCCGCACGGGCAAAAGTGGAGCAGCTTCATGTCGAAAAAATCTCCCAAGCCGCCGCCCGCCAACGCTCCGGCCGCTGCGGACGCGTCTCCGCAGGCGTGTGTATCCGACTGTTTTCAGAAGAAGATTTCAACAGCCGCCCCGAATTCACCGATCCCGAAATCGTCCGCAGCAACCTAGCCGCCGTCATCCTGCGCATGGCGGCATTGAAACTCGGCGATGTAGCGGCATTCCCGTTTTTAGAAATGCCCGATTCGCGGTATATCAATGATGGGTTTCAGGTGTTGCTAGAATTGGGGGCTGTGGAGGTCGTCTGAAAACAAGTAGGATATACACTTCTACCTGACAAAAACCAACAAACAATAAAACTACCGCGCATCTAGATGCCCGACCTACAACATTGCATACGGTAAAAACATGAAACACTTACTCATAGATTTTGAAAACGTCCAGCCACAAAACTTAGACAAATTACCAACTGAAAATACCCATATTTGGCTATTTATAGGTGTATTACACAAAATGTTGCCTATTAGTCTGGTGAAATCCCTGTTGCGTTTCGGCGAACGCGCCCATCTTGTCCAATTGCAAAAAACGGGTAAAAACGCATTGGATTTTTACCTGTCCTATTATCTCGGACAAATTACCGCCACCGACCCCGAAGCCCAAATCGGCATACTTTCGCGCGACGGCGGATATGATGTCCTGGTCGAACATATTTTGGAAACCCAACAAGCCCAAGGGATTGTGCGCCTGGCCAATATAGACGAAGTGCAACATCAGAAAATCACGGCCGCACCGCCGCCGGCATTGTTGGAAAACAGTCTGCAGCCTGAAACCGAGCCCAAACCGCAACAATCGTTGGCACCTTATTTCCAGGCCGCCCTAGTCGCGCTGCGCCGCCCCAACGCTTTCCGTCCCTGCCGCCTGCATAATTTGCAAAAATACCTGAATAAATATGTTTTATGTGATTTGTTTGTCGATAAAACCGAAGAAGAATGCGATATAACGACTATCAAGGTTATCAACAAACTGAAAACACAAGGTTTTATCAACCTTGATGAACAAGAAACCGTGTCCTACCACATCAGCGACAGCGATTTGCTGCAAAAAATCCAACGCTATATTTTGACTCTGCGCCCCAAAACCTATGCCGATTTTCAGGCCGCCGTGCAAAGCCGCGCGGATGCGCTCTGCCTGACGGTCAGCCCCAATGATATTCAGGCCTTCGCTCGGCATTTGCGCGAACAAAACCTGATCCGCCAAGAAAACGGGAAAATCGAATACGCGCCGTTTGCCGAACCTAAACCGCAGCCCGCGCCCAAGCAGCCTAAAAAAATCGTGTGGGAACCTGATGAAACTATTTGGAAAAAAGTAATTGCCGCGTTATCGTTAAAGAACCGTCCCAACAAAACCAAAACTTTACGCAATACAATCCATGCACTCACAAAATCCAATGCACAAGAAACCGACAAACTGCTACAACATTTACAAGACACCCAAATCCTACGTATTGACGGTACTAAAATTGTGTATATCAAGTAGGATGGGAATTTATGTCTGCCCCCTAATCAACCACACAAACCATTTTCAGACGACCTCGTTTGAGAAAAACAATCTGTAACAGATAAACACCTTCAACCAAGATACGGTACATCCCAACAGCTACATCATACCGCTGGTGCTATACAGCCCTGATGCCGCCGTGCAGCAATCCGCCAACCAAGCCTTCGCACCTTGCGAAATTGCCTTCCACCAGCAGCTTTCAACTTTCCTGATTCACACGCTGGGCTACGATATGAAGGTTTCAGGCTGCACCGAAGGCTCGGTAACGGGCAACCTGATTACAGGCGATGCAGGCAGCCTGAAAATCAAAAACGGCAAAGCGGAATATGTTTATCCGCAATAAGGCTGTGCAAAACCTATAAACGATATAAATTGAGACCATGTCGGACACGAACGCCCGACCTACAAGACTATGCAAAACACTAAAAATCAAGCACGCGGCTCAGGCATTCATGCCCGACACAATCCGACAAACGACAAAACCGTTTCAGACGACCGTCAAAACGCTTCAGGCAATATCGTCGCCCCTCCCCGATACCGCCTGACCAAACTCGGCGAACAAATGGCACGTCTGCCCATCGATCCGAAAATCGCGCGCATTTTGTTAGCGGCGAAGAAACACGACTGCATGGCGGAAATATTGGTGATTGCGTCCGCGCTGTCGATTCAAGACCCGCGCGAGCGGCCGCTGGAAGCGCGCGATGCCGCGGCCAAGGCGCATGAGCGTTTTACCGACAAGCAGTCCGATTTTCTTGCCTATCTGAACATTTGGGACAGCTTCCAGCGCGAGCGCGACAAAGGCTTGTCCAACAAGCAGCTGGTGCAGTGGTGCCGCCAATATTTCCTGTCGCACCTGCGGATGCGCGAATGGCGCGAGCTGCACCACCAGCTTGCCCAAACCGCGATTGAAATGGGTTTGACCACCAAGGAAGCCGCTTTCAGACGGCCTCCCGAAGTCAGGCAGCTCACGTCGTCTGAAAATGCGGGCGACCAAGACCTATCCGCCAAACTCAAACAAAAACAACTGGATAAAAAGCAACACCGCGCCCAAATCCGCGCCGCCAAAGAAGCGGGCTACGAACAAATCCACCGCGCCCTGCTCACCGGCCTTATCGCCAACGTCGGCATGAAATCGCCCGACGGCAACGACTACACCGGCGCGCGCGGCAGCCGCTTCCACCTTTTCCCCGCCTCCGCCCTGTTCAAAGCCAAACCCAAATGGGTGATGGCGGCAGAACTCGTTGAAACGACAAAACTTTATGCGCGCGACGTAGCCGCCATCCAGCCCGAATGGATCGAGCAGGAAGCGCCGCACCTCGTCCGCTACCACTATTTCGAGCCGCACTGGGAACAAAAACGCGGCGAAGTCATCGCCAGCGAACGCGTTACGCTCTACGGCCTGACCGTCTTGCCGCGCCGCCCCGTGTCCTACGGCAGAATCGCCCCCGAAGAAGCGCGCGAAATCTTTATCCGCAGCGCGCTGGTGGCGCAGGAATGCGATTTGAAAGCGGACTTTTTTGTCCACAACAAAAAGCTGATTAAGGAAATTACCGAACTCGAACACAAATCGCGCAAGCAAGACGTGCTGGTCGATGACGAAGCCCTGTTTGCGTTTTATCACGAACGGCTGCCCGATTTTTATACGGCGGACGCGGTTTCAGACGGCCTGCATCCTACAAATCCGCAGCAAACCACCCCCTCCCCCGTGGGGGAGGGCTGGGGAGAGGGCAAAACAATTGCCGCACAAACCAACTTTTCCGCAACCTCAGCAAGCCCTCTCCCTAACCCTCTCCCGCAGGAGAGGGAACAGAGTGCCGCCGTTTCAACGGTTTCAGGCAGCCTGAAATCATCCGCAACAACATTCCGCATACGCCCCGCCACACATAATGATGCAGCCCAAATTGCCGAACTGTTCCGCCGCGCCGTCCTGCACATTGAAACAAGCCATTATAGCGACAGCGAAAAAGCCGCATGGATACAGGGCGCGGACAATGCCGCCTTTTGGCAAAAACGGATTGGACGCGGCTGTATCCGATTGGCAGCGCAAAATGACCGCATACTCGGCTTTATCGAATACCTGCCCGAGCAAAATCATTTGGACTGCCTATTTACCGACCCTGCCCACCAGCGGCAAGGCATCGCTTCCGCGCTGTTGTCTGCCGTTTTACCGCAGGCGGATGCAGATAAAACGGTAACGACAGATGTGTCCGCAGCCGCGTTGCCCTTTTTTAAGAAACAGGGATTTATACTGCAACACCAAAACCAAATTCAGCGAAACGGCTCGGTTTTAATCAATTACCGCATGATTTTGCAAACCGACAGCATTGATGCGGCCGCACAAACTACCCCCTCCCCCGTGGGGGAGGGCTGGGGAGAGGGCAAAACAGTTGCCGCACAAACCAACTTTTCCGCAACCGCAGCAACCCCTCTCCCTAACCCTCTCCCGCAGGAGAGGGAACAGGGTACCGCAGCTTCAACGGTTTCAGGCAGCCTGCATCCTACAAATCCGCAGCAACCCTCCCCCTCCCCCGTGGGGGAGGGCTGGGGAGAGGGCAAAACAGTTGCCGCCCAAACCAACTTTTCTGCAACCTCAGCAAACCCTCTCCCTAACCCTCTCCCACAGGAGAGGGGACAGAGTACCGCAATTTCAACGGTTTCAGACGACCCCAAAGCCCAAAGGCT
Organism: Neisseria macacae ATCC 33926; assembly: GCF_022749495.1. Lineage (NCBI taxonomy): Bacteria > Pseudomonadati > Pseudomonadota > Betaproteobacteria > Neisseriales > Neisseriaceae > Neisseria > Neisseria macacae. The sequence goes on from NZ_CP094241.1 coordinate 2,625,295, forward strand.
ACCTGAAAACTCCCTATGCTACGCCAACGGTCAACCGATACTGCTTGGTGACCGTGTAACGATCGACAGCAGACAATGGCACGGCAAAATCGTTGCCTTGATTGCCGAGCAGCAATGCGACCCGTCCATCGGTTCCGCCGAAAAATGGGCAACATTACAAAGTGGCGTAATGGCGCGATTTGACGAAGCCGGCTTGGTGCATTATCCCGATGCTGAGACTGCCGGCGAACTCATCTTATTGGCACGCGCGGATGCAGCAGATGTCCTAAAATCTCAAAAGCACAACGTAGAATGTGTGGCGCAAGCCACGCACGCGGATTCTAAAGATACGGACAACCGCGTGCGTGAACCGAGTTCACCCACCCTACAAAACTTTTCAGACGACCCCAAACCCAAAACCCCAAAAAATCGTCTGAAACCCCTCCCCCTCGCCGACATCCGCACCTTCCAAGCCTGGCTCAAAACCGCCGAGCGCGACAACCCGCGCCTGTTGTTCCTCAGCCGCGACGACCTCATGCAGCACGCCGCCGCGCACATTACCGAAGAACAATTCCCCAAACACTGGCAAACCGCAGACGGCAAATTCAAACTCAGCTACCGCTTCGAGCCGCACCACCCGCTCGACGGCGTTACCCTCACCCTGCCGCTCACCGTCCTCAACCGCATCAGCCCCGCTTCCCTCGAATGGCTCGTGCCCGGCATGATACGCGAAAAAATCCAGCTACAAATCAAAGCACTGCCCAAACAAATCCGCCGCATCTGCGTGCCCGTGCCCGAATTCATCACCCAATTTTTAAGCCAAAACCCCGACCGCAACGCCCCCATCCTGCCCCAACTCGCCCAAGCCATCGCCAAAACCGCAGGCGACATCCGCATACTGGAGCAAATCAACCAAGACGAATGGGCCGCGTTCAGGCTGCCCGAACACTGCTATTTCAACCTCCGCATCATCGACGACGGCGGACAAGAATTAGCCATGGGGCGTGATTTAATCCAAATCCAACAACAACTTGGCAAAGCCGCCGCCACCACCTTCCGCGACAACACCCAAGAATTCGAGCGCGACAACGTTACCGCATGGGACATCGGCACCCTGCCCGAATCCATCAAATTCGCCCGCGGCAAACAACAGCTCACCGGCTACCTCGGCCTGCAAAAAGAAAAAGACGGCCGCATCGCCCTGCGCCTGTTCGACACGTCCGACGCCGCCGAACAAGCCCACAGATTAGGCGTGATAGAACTCATGAAACTACAACTAAAAGAACAAGTTAAAGACCTGAACAAAGGCATCCAAGGCTTCACCCAAGCCGCCATGCTGCTCAAACACATCAACGCCGACACCCTGCGCGACGACCTTACCCAAGCCGTCTGCGACCGCGCCTTTATCGGCGAAGACGAACTGCCGCGCAACGAAAAAGCCTTCAAAGAACAAATCAAACGCGCCCGCAGCCGCCTGCCCGCCGTCAAAGAAACCCTCAGCCGCTACTTGCAGGAAACCGCCGCCGCCTACGCCGAACTCAACGGCAAACTTGGCAAACACCCGCTCACCCACCTCCTAAGACTACGCCTGCAAACCCTGCTCGCCGCCGGCTTCGCCTCCCGCACCCCGTGGGCGCAATGGCCACGCCTCCCCATCTACCTCAAAGCCATGACCCTGCGCCTCGAAAAATACAGCGGCAACCCCGCCCGCGACGCAGCCCGCGAAGCCGATATTCAAGAGCTGGAACAAATGTGGCAGGAAAAAACCGACGGCTTGGTGAAACAAGGACAACCCGTTTCAGACGATCTCGCCGCGTTTAGATGGATGATTGAAGAATTGAGAGTGTCGCTGTTCGCGCAGGAATTGAAGACGCCGTATCCGGTGTCGGTGAAGAGACTGTTGAAGGTGTGGGAAACGAAGGAGAAATGAATAAAAATGACCCACAAATTTTCGGGCTGCTTGCAAAATGAACAACCTTGCCAACCATCTTAATCAATTACAGAATAAATTTTTACTACCCTTATTCATTATTTAGTACATAATGGAATCAAAAAACAATTTTCTGATACACTTAGGAATAGATAATGCATAAATAAGCATTATTTACCGTAATTTTCACATCAATATAAAACTACAATTACTCTTGTTGTTTTATTAAAAATAGTCTTTGTATCTAAAAAGGCAGCCTAAATATGATTAAACGTATTACCTTTACACAATATCGACGCTTAAAAGCCCCCTTAGAATTAGAATTTTGCAATCATATCAATATTATTTCAGGATTAAACGGGACGTGTAAATCATCTATCCTATATCTCATCAGCAATGCATTCCAAGCAGAAAAATCCACTAATACTCAATTAGTACCCGCAAGTGAATTGAAAGTGATTAACAATATTTCTGCTCAAGTCAATGCAAAAATCGAATTGTTGACAAAAGGTGATAAGGAATACAACGACCCTGCCCCTGGACAGCGTGGTGAATTATTTAAAGTATATTATAGCGATGGGCAGTCTATTGAATTTAGAAGGCACAATAATGCGGACAATGCCCACTCACGCTTTCGGCTCATTCCTCAATATTCATCTTCCCAAAACCAAAGCTTGCCAACCTTACGTACAGTTTATTTAAGTTTAGCTAGATTGCTACCTTTCGGGGAAATGAAGAACGATACTCCTGTCAAAGGGGTAAGAAAAGAGTTGCCTGAAGAATATAATGTAATTTTCTATCAGTTAGTCCAGCATATAACTGGCATCAAAATAATTGAATCAACCCCTCAGATTATCGCAAATATTAAAACTCGAACTGAATATTTGACCGATACTGAAGGCATCGACTCCAATACAGCATCAGTTGGTGAAGATAATGCGATTATTATCTTAAAAAATTTGGTACTGCTTCGCTATTACTACGAAAATGCTCCAAGTCTGCATAATATCGACCAACCTGCGTCCATTTTGTTAATTGACGAAATGGACGCAACGCTTCACCCTGCTATGCAATTGCGTCTGCTTCATACCTTAATTGAATATTCTGAAAGATATAAGATTCAGATTTTCTTTACTACGCATAGCTTATACTTGCTAGAGAAAGCATTAACCCCTACTTATCGCAACCATATCAAATTAAATTATCTTACTCACCAAGGTGATCATGTAACCTTATTACCTGACCCATCTATTCATAAAATTGAGCGTCACTTACAGGAAATTCAAACTGTAAGTTATAGCGCGTCACCTAAAATCCCTATATTTACCGAAGATAATGAAGCGCGTGTCATTTTAAATGCGATTTTTGGCTACTTTGACAGCAGATGCAGATATTTTAGAGATTTAAGAGACAAGTTTCACTTTGTTAATGCCAGTATCGGTTGCGAAATATTGAAAGAAATTTTCAAAGACCAGTATTTAAATCAAAACACCATGAATGCCATTTGTATATTAGATGGTGACAATAACGGTCAGAAAGCAATGAAACATAATATTATTGTATTGCCTGGCAACAAAAATCCCGAACAATTGATTTTTGATTACTACGACGAATTAGCTAACGAACAAAATTTCGAAATGTATCAGACTCAGATTTTTTGGAATACTGATACAGCCTTAAGCAACGGTTTGACCAAGCACCGGTATATTAACTCAATTAAACCGCAAATATCAGCGATTGAAGAAAGAATTAATCAATTGAGACAAGATGGTAAATCTGCATCAGGTGTAAGAAGAGAAAGCAATAAAACTGTTTTTAATGACAATCTCGAAGAATTTAAAATAGTTTTCGATTTTTGGTTGGATAACCATTACACAGAAATAGAACAATTCTACCGGGACTTGCGCCATTGTTTCCGCCAAGTAGCATTGTTGCACAAATTAGACCCAGAACTTTGGCCGAAAAGTGCTCGTTTAAGTGAAAATAGAATACCAGACAATTCTTAATGATGCTGACTTTTTTAGTTTATTATTAAGAATAAAAAATTATTGAGTAAAAAATATGGCAGGCAACCCCAAACCCCTAACACCTTTACGCTATCCTGGCGGTAAAGGGGCTTTTGCTCCTTTTGTAAAATCAGTCATTGAAACAAATCATCTCAAAGGCGGTCATTATATGGAACCGTTTGCAGGTGGAGCAGGAGTAGCATTGGATTTACTCTTTAACGGCTATGTTTCCGATATCCATATTAATGATGCAGATTTGGCCATCTATCACTTTTGGCATGCTATCGTTACTAATACAGATGATTTTCTAGCACTACTACAACAAGCTCCCTTAACTATTGAAGAATGGGAGAAGCAAAAGCTGATTTTAAAACATCCTGAAAACCATTCTGATTTAGAGCATGGTTTTGCAACTTTTTATTTAAATCGCACCAATCACTCTGGTATTTTAAAAGCGGGCGTAATTGGTGGCAAAGCCCAAAATGGTACATACAAATTGGATGCTCGGTTTAATAAAGTCCGTTTATCTAGCCTAATTAAACGTATTGCTAATTATGCCAATAATATTCATGTGTATAACCTTGATGCGCTTGAACTATTAGGTAAAGCAGACAAAATATTACCTTCCCCTGCTTTAATCTATCTTGACCCACCTTACTATATTAAAGGTCATCGTTTGTACCGTAATTTCTATAATCACGATGACCACGTTCAGATTTGTGATGCTTTAGGTACAATTAAAACACCTTGGATTGTTTCATATGATAATTGTAATGAGATTAAGTCTATTTATAAAAATTATTATCAAGAAGAATACATCTTATCCTACTGCGCATATAAAAGAATTAAGGGTTCCGAAGTCATGATTTATGGGAAAAATGTATTGAGACCTAACAGCAAGTTGTAGTCTACACATGATTATGTGTGCGCTTTAGGTACATATTCCATCGGTCTTCCAAACTACTCCCCCTTTCCACTCAAACCAAAGGTCGTCTGAAACCCATTTTCAGACGACCTTTTGCCACTTTGCAAAGCAAAGATTCCGACTACCCTCTCCCCAAACGCCGCCCGAACCAGTAAACTCCCCATATTTCAACAACTTCTTGGAAACCAACCATGCCCCGTATCCACCCGCTCCACCTGTTCCCGCCCCACATCGCCGAACGCGGCCTGCTGTATTTTCAGCAGGGCAAAGTTGGTGCTGTCCAAAAAACTTCTGCAGGGCGTTATCGGGCGGAGGTGTGCGGTTCGGAAAACTATTCGGTATGGCTGAAGCTGGATAGTGATTTGTACATTAAGGACGGGGGCTGCGATTGCCCTTATGGCGGGGCGTGCAAGCATATGGCGGCGTTGTGGTATGCGGTGCGCTCCCAAACGCCGGACGGGCAGCCGGACGAAACCGACGCGCAGCAGCCTAAACAGGGCGGCAATCTGTATCGCCAGCAGCTCTCCCGAATCTTTTCCCGAACCCGATATTATGATTACCACGAAGCCGCCGATTTGGGTATCAGGCTGCAAGACTGGTTGGAAGATGTGGCGCAAGAGGGGACGGCGGCGTTGGCGCAGGCTTTGCCTCTGTTGATACCGCGTTTGCAGGATGCTTTTGAAAAGGCGGACGATTCGGACGGTATGTTGGGCGATGCCATGTATATGGCAATCGACCTGCTGGAAGAGGCGGTCATGGAAAATGTCCCAAAGCGTTTGATCAATTTTTTGGACAAATGTTTGGACGACAGCCGCTATTTTGATTTCTCGGAGGCAGGCAATAAAATCTACCAAATCCGCGCCCGAATCTGGCGGCTGCGCGGCGAATGGCAGGCGTGGCAAGATTATGTGGCTAAACGTTTGGCTGTTACCAAGTCGGGTTGGGAACATGAATTTTGGGCAATCGAGGGCTGGCAGGTTTTGCAGGCGAAAGGCGATACTGCTGCCGCGCAGGATTATTTCAGACGACATCTGCGCCTGCCGAAATTCAGACAAATTGCGGTAGAACAAGCAGTCGGGCAGCAAGATTGGACGGAAGCGGAACGCCTCTTGCGCGAAGGCATCAGCATTGCCGAAGATGAAGGAACACTCGGCACAGCGCACAAATGGAAGCTGCAACTTTTCGATGTATTGAAGGAAACCGGTAAAAATGTACGCGAAATCGCAGCGGATTTGGCGTTTTCCACCAGCCTTTCGTTGCCGCATTACGAAGCGTGGAAAGCCACGTTTTCCGCCGCCGAATGGCCGCATGAATTCAACCGCCTGCTTGCGCGCTTATCGGGTCAATATTCGCTGCGGGCTGAAATATTGGAGCATGAACAGGAATTCGACCGGCTGCTCGCCCTATTGCAGCAACACCTTTCGTTGTACATGATGGAACGTTTTGCCCCGTCTTTCCCCGAGCCGTATCACGACCAAATCGTAGCTTGCTACCTGAAAATCTTTGCGGCTGAAATCAATAAGGCAAGCAACCGTAAGCAATACCGTCAGCTCTTTAACCAATTAAAGATTCTCCGCCGCCAATATTCCGCACAACGGCAGGCAATGGAAGACTTCGCCGACGAAATCAGGGAACGATATAGCGACAAACCGCGCCGGCCTGCGTTGCTGGAAGAATTAGATCGGGCGGGGTTTTAGGGTGCGGGCTGTCTAATTTGGCAGCGTCTCACATTCACACACCAGCACATCACACAAACCTGGAATCTGCGTGCAGCCTTTCTAAACTCCTCCTTCCCTACCAAACCAAAGGTCGTCTGAAATCCGTTTTCAGACGACCTTTACGTCCGTAGGCAATGCTTCCCCGTATGCCGCGCTCCAATCGGTTATAGTGGATTAACTTTAAACCGGTACGGCGTTGCCTCGCCTTGTCGTACTATCTGTACTGTCTGCGGCTTCGTCGCCTTGTCCTGATTTAAATTTAATCCACTATAAATTATGTACACAACGCTTTCCCGCCTATCTATAAACCTTTCCTGCTTTCAGACGACCTTTTGTCATTTTGTAAAGCAAGGATAAGAAAATTATGGAAGAATACCTGTTTGGCTTAATTGCCCTTGCTGCCTGACATGAAGAGGGTTACTCTTCTGCATAATTTTGATTTCATTACCCGGTCGGGGTTAAACGTAAAGGAACTTTGATGAAAAAATACCTCATGCTATTTGCTCTTTTCGCCGCTGCCGGCGCTCAGGCAAAAGAATTTTTCCGTGTGACCGATCTGCCCGACGGCTGGCAGGCGCATATTTCTGTCGAGGGCTGCAAAGACAATCATTGCGGCGGCAAAGGCGCGGTGTTTTTGTATCACCCTAAGAAGGAAACCACAAATGTTTTTAAGAGTGACGACCTGATATTTGAACGCGGCGAAGGCAGCAAAATCTCTGCGGCAAAAAGCCCTTTGATTATGAAAGACTTTACCTTTGACGGACTCAAAGATATTGCCGTTGCGACAGGCAATAAAGGCCCTAAAAACTCTCCTACATACGATATCTACGAGCAAGGCGAGTATGGTGATTTTAGCCAAAGTTATTCACTGACTGAATTGACCAAGAATTACATGGGGATGTTCCGCGTCGACAACAAACAAAAAGCCCTGATTGTGACGAATGAAGTCGACTGCTGCACCCGTATCGAAGAACGCTACCGTTACAACCACGATGAGTATAGTCTGGTGCCGTTCTACTCCCGTTCAGTCGATACCTCTGACGAGGACAAGGTCGTGGTAACTGAAACCCGAACCGACCGTCGTGGCAACGAGAAAACCACTACCCGAACCTACACCCCCGCACAATGGCAGCGTCTGAATAAATAATCCGGTCAGACCGGATATGAATCCGCCACATAGCTGGCGGATAATGCAAACGCAAAGGTCGTCTGAAAACTTGAGATTCAGGTTTTCAGACGACCTTTATCATAGAAAAAAGCCCGCAAATCCCTTACAATACGCCCCTAAAATTTTGAAAGAACACAAGAATCATGGAAGCCGAAGTAATCAACCAGCTCAACAACACCCTGAACGATTTGGAAAAGCGCAGCGAAGACATCCGCGTCTATATGGACTATCAGGGCAAGAAAGACCGATTGGAAGAAGTCATCGGCCTTTCCGAAGACCCTGAGCTGTGGAATGACCCCAAACGCGCCCAAGAAATCGGCAAAGAGCGCAAAATCCTCGAAGGCATCGTGTTGACGCTCGACAACATCGCGTCGGGCATCGAAGACAACCGAATGCTGATTGAAATGACCGTCGAAGAAAACGACGAAGAAGGTTTCGCCGCCGTGCAGGAAGACGTGGCGGGACTGGAAAAACAGATGGCGGATTTGGAGTTCAAACGGATGTTCAACCAGCCCGCCGACCCGAACAACTGCTTTATCGACATCACCGCAGGCGCGGGCGGTACGGAAGCGGAAGACTGGGCGGGCATGCTGTTCCGCATGTACAGCCGCTACGCCGAGCGCAAAGGCTTCAAAATCGAAATCCTCGAAGAAGACGACGGCGAAATCGCGGGCATCAACCGCGCCACCATCCGCGTGGAAGGCGAATACGCCTACGGTTTGCTGCGCACGGAAACCGGCGTTCACCGCCTGGTGCGCTACTCGCCGTTTGACTCGAACAACAAACGCCATACGTCGTTCTCATCCGTGTTCGTCTATCCCGAAATCGACGATTCCATCGAAATCGAAATCAACCCCGCCGATTTGCGTATCGACACTTATCGCGCATCGGGCGCGGGCGGTCAGCACATCAATAAAACCGATTCCGCCGTGCGCATTACCCACGAGCCGACGGGGATTGTGGTGCAGTGTCAAAACGACCGTTCGCAACACGCCAACAAAGCCGCTGCGATGGAAATGTTGAAATCCAAACTGTATGAATTGGAGATGCGCAAACGTAATGAAGAGAAACAAGCGTTGGAAGAAGGCAAGTCCGATGTGGGTTGGGGCAGCCAAATCCGCTCATACGTCTTGGACTCCTCGCGCATCAAAGACTTGCGCACGGGCTACGAAGTCGGCAACACCAAAGCCGTATTGGACGGCGATTTGGACGGCTTCATCGAAGCCAGCTTGAAACAGGGCGTATAAACCTCAAAAGATAAAAAGGTCGTCTGAAAACCAGAGATTTCGGTTTTCAGACGACCTTTTTGTTTTCTCAGTTCGCTTTCAGCCTGGCTTATTTACATTTCTCTTTAGCTGCATTGACGGCGGCGGTCAGGCTTTTTTCGTTGACTTCGCCGGTGATGGTTTGTTTGTAACCGCATTTCGGGGCTTCGACGACGGTGAACGGCAGGACGCCGACGTTGTTGCCGTAAGACTTCATGAAATTGCGGCTGTCCGCGCCGGTATAACGCCAAACATGATAGCTGACGGGGGTTTGTTTCAAGAATTTGCCGATGTTGTCGGAAGTATCCAACGCGATACCGACCATATCGACACTGCCTTTTTTCTGCGCTTTGTACCAAGCGGACATGGCGGGCATTTCCTTACGGCACGGACCGCACCAGGTCGCCCACAGGTTCACCACGCGCACAGGCGCTTTGAGCGATTGCAGGCTTTGCGGTTTGTTGTCGTTCCAGCCTGCCAGCGGGTCGGCGGCAAACGCAGGGGCAGACAGGGCGGCGGTCATCAAAACAGAGGCAAGCAATAATTTTTTCATAAGTTCCATCCTTTGCATCAATCAGATGAACGCATTGTAACCCCTTTCAGCGTGCTGTCTATGGAGAAAATGAAGATGTTGGATTTTAGCGGTAAAAAATGACGATTATTGGGTGATAAGTTGAGGAAATCGCCAAGGCAGCCGATAATAAAGCCCATCAGCAAAATCTAAAAACATTGGAGAACCCTATGTCGTCTGAATTCACGCTCTACCACAATCCCCGTTGCAGCAAATCGCGCGCCGCTTTCGACCTGCTCGAAGCGCGCGGCATCAAAGCCGAAGTCGTCAAATACCTCGACACCCCGCCCGACTTGGCGACACTGAAAGACATTTTCGCTAAGCTGGGCTTGGCGTCCGTACGCGGCATGATGCGCGTCAAAGACGACTTGTACAAAGAACTCGGTTTGGACAAGCCTGACCTCGACAACCAAGCCCTGCTCGAAGCCATCGCAGCCCACCCTGCCCTGCTCGAACGCCCCATCCTGACCACACAGGACAAAGCCGCCATCGGCAGACCGCTCGAAAACATCGAAGCCCTGTTGGACTGAAGCGCGGGAAGGCCGTCCCTACATGATTTCCCTGTTCCGCAGCCGCAACGGCTTGCGCTACTACCTCTTTCGCGGCATAGGCCTGAGTATCCTGTTGGTACTCGGCATATTCGGCGAGGGCGCATGGCAGGTGTACCACACCGGCTCGCAGCCCCTGCCCGGTCATATCCGCGCCGATGCCGCCCTCGTGCTCGGCGCCGCCGCGTGGGACAAACGGCCTTCGCCCATCTTCCGCGAACGCATCAACCACGCCATCACCCTCTACCAAAGCCACCGCGTCGAAAAAATCGTTTTCACCGGCGGAACACCCAAAAAAGGCTACATGACCGAAGCCGAAGTCGGTCGGCGCTACGCCCTCAAACAAGGCATACCTGCGCACAACATCCTCTTTGAAAACACCTCGCGCAACACCTACGAAAATATCCGCAACATCCGCCCGATATTGCGCGCCGAAGGCATCGGAAGCATCATCATCGTCAGCGACCCCTACCACCTCGCCCGCGCCCTCGAAATCGCCTCCGACCTCGACATCGAAGCCTACATCTCCGCCACGCCGACCACGCGGTTCGACCAAAGCAAGGAAAAAAACAAATTCCTGCTTCAAGAAAGCTACGCCCTCTTCCTCTACCGCATCGGCAAATGGAGCGAAAACTTTTGGGACTGGCTGACGATGAGTAAAACAGAAGACGAATAAAGGAAAAAAGGTCGTCTGAAAACCGAATTTTCAGGTTTCAGACGACCTTTCATTGTCCGATTCCGTCTAAAAACAGTAAAATACCCGTTTTAAAAGATTCTGGAGCCATCATGACCGTCAAAACCCGTTTCGCCCCCAGCCCCACCGGCTACCTGCACATCGGCGGCGTGCGCACCGCCTTGTTTTCATGGGCGTTTGCCCGCCATCACAAAGGCGAGTTCTTATTGCGTATCGAAGACACCGACTTGGCGCGTTCTACCGCCGAATCCGTCAACATCATCCTCGACGGCATGAAATGGGTCGGTCTCGATTACGACAACGCCGACAACGTCGTGTACCAAACCCGCCGTTTCGACCGCTATAAAGAAGTCATCGCCGAACTCTTGGAAAAAGGCGCCGCCTACTACTGCTATTGCAGCAAAGAAGAGCTGGAGGCCATGCGCGAGAAAGCCGAAAAAGAAGGCACGGCGACTTACGACCGCCGCTGGCGTCCCGAAGCAGGCAAAACCCTGCCCGAAATCCCTGCCGACGTGCAACCCGTCGTCCGCTTCAAAACGCCTTTAGACGGCGTTACCAAGTGGACGGATTTGGTCAAAGGCGAAATCTCCATTCCCAACGAAGCACTCGACGACCTGATTATCGCCCGCGCCGACGGTACGCCGACCTACAACTTCTGCGTCGTCGTGGACGACTACGACATGGGCGTTACCCACGTTATCCGCGGCGACGACCATGTGAACAACACCCCAAAACAAATCAACATCTTAAAAGCCATCGGCGCGAACCTGCCCGAATACGGCCACCTGCCCATGATTCTCAACGAACAAGGCAAAAAAATCTCCAAACGCAGCGGCGATACCGTCGCCATTACCGATTTCGGCGCGATGGGCATCCTGCCCGAAGCCATGCTCAACTATCTGGCGCGTTTGGGCTGGGCGCACGGCGACGACGAATTTTTCACGATGGAACAATTCATCGAATGGTTTGATTTGAAAGACGTTTCCCCGTCTCCAAGCCGCATGGACTTGAAAAAGCTCTACTGGATAAACGGCGAACACATCAAAATCACGCCCAACGAGAAACTTGCCGAACTCGTCAAACCCCGCCTCGCCCTGCGCGACATTTACGACACGGCAAAACCCGCGTTGGAAGACGTGTTGGCATTGGTCAAAGACCGCGCACAAGACCTGAACACCCTCGCCGACGAGTGCCTCTACTTCTACGTCAAACAAACGCCCGCCGAAGCGGACGTGCAGAAACATTGGGACGACGAAGCCGCCGCCCGTATGCTGCGCTTCGCCGAACGCCTCGAAGGGCTGGAAGACTGGAACGCCGAAGCCATCCACGACCTGTTCAAACCCTTCTGCGACGAAGAAGGCATCAAAATGGGCAAACTCGGCATGCCCCTGCGCCTCGCCGTCTGCGGCACGGCGAAAACCCCCAGCGTCGATGCCGTGTTGGCATTAATCGGTAAGGAAGAAGTGTTGAAACGGATTCGTTCTTAAAACGTTGAAAAGGTCGTCTGAAAATTTTCAGACGACCTTTTTTAGTTTCGCAGAAACTTATTCTTCGCTTTGATTTTTATCTTTTTTGCGCCATAAGCCTTTAAACAGCGCGCCTGCCCCAATCACGCCGACAGCAATCAATTTGCCGAATTTGGCGAGCAATGCGCCTGCAAGAGCCAACAAGCCCAGTTTTTTCGCAGCCAATCCGCCGACTAAGGCAGCCAATCCGTATTCCGCCACTTTGTCGGTCGCGGCATTGAAATCGCTGTAACGCTTGCCTTCGTTGAATTCGATATTGCCCAATAATTCCCGTGCGATAGGTTTGTATTGGTCTACGCTGTTCAAATCGGTGACCATGGTCAGTTGGATAAAGCCTTCGCGGCCGAGCTGGTAAGTGTTGTAGTTGATGGCAGGATTTTGGTCGGGTTTGTTTTTCTCCCAAACGTCAATCGACCAAATCAGGCGATGGGTAGCCGCATCATATTGCGGTTTTTCCACCCAGCCGCGCGTTTCCAATTCAGGCAGGTTGCGGGCGGCACGTTCTTTGTTTTGCTCCTCAGAACCTTCTTTCAGCTGCTTGAGCATGCCTTCGACATCCCATTCTTTGGCATCGTCGTCTTTGATGTAACCTGAATCATTGAAATTCAAATCGACCCACCAAGGGGCTGCGCTGTCTTTATTTTTTTGCTCCGGAATAATCAGCCCGTAGCGGTCGGGATTTGTGCCATTACCCCATTCTTCCATCAAGCTATTGGCGGCATCTTTTTTAATAAAGACCATTTTGGCGGGCAGTTTCAGTTTTGCCTGGTTGCCCAAGTCGATAACTGCCGGGCCGGTGATTGTTTGTTTGGCGATCTCGTCCTCTGAAACAGTTGAAGCATTTTTCGAGTTTGGCGCAGATGCTTCGACGGCTGAAGCAGTATCCGGTTTGGCGGCATACGCAGGCAAGGTTTGGAGGGATAACAAGGCTGCCAAAACAGCGCAGGCAAGACGGTTGCTTTTCATCATGGGGTTTCCATAAAAATGAGTTAAAAAATGCGGACAGCCGAAACACCATACGCTCCAGCGTGACCCAAGAAGGAAGTTTGCAATAATAAAACTACATTTGCATATTAATATGCCTATGATTTGAAAAAAATGCGGATAAAATTTCCGATTGGTCGCAATTTGTTACCCAAAGGTACAGACAGTGGCGTTTTATAGTGGATTATCAGGGCAACAAACCACATGATTCAAATATTTCATGTGGCATGACGCCGCAACGTTCCCACCAATCAAAAAGGTCGTCTGAAAACCGGAAATCCCCATTTTCAGACGACCTTTTCATGCTTCACCCCCTATCAAGCGTCGATATTTTGCGCAATCAAGGCATTGTTTTCGATGAAGGCGCGGCGCGGTTCGACTTCGTCGCCCATCAGGGTAACGAACACTTCGTCGGCGGCGATGGCGTCTTCGATGCGCACTTTCAACAAACGGCGCACGGCGGGGTCCATCGTGGTTTCCCAAAGCTGCTCGGGGTTCATCTCGCCCAATCCTTTGTATCGCTGGATGGACATGCCTTTTTGGGCGTTTTGGAGCAGGATGTTCAGCGCGGTTTCAAAGCTGTCCACGTCGTACTCGTTCTCGCCTTTATAAAGCTTGGCACCCTCGCCGACCAAGCCTTTGAGCGCGGCGGCGGTTTGGGTGAGGGTTTGGTAGGCTTTGCTGTTGAGGAACTTGGGTTCGATGTAGCTGACCATGACGTTGCCGTGCAGCTTGCGGGTGATTTTGATGAAGCGGTTGCTTTCGTGGCCTTCGATGCGTTCGAGGGCGACTTCTTTTTCGTCGAGCAAGCCGGAAAGTTCGGTAACGGCTTTATCGGCGTTTTCAGACGACGTCAAATCAATGGGCGACGCGTGCAGCATGGCGCGCAGGACGAGTTCGTCCACGAAGCGGCTTTCCTGTTCGATAACGGTTTTCGCCAACAGGAATTGTTTGGCGGTATCGGCAAGTTCTGCGCCTTCGATGGTGCGGCCGTCTGAAACGATTTTGGCTTTTTCCAAGGCAAGGCCGAGCAGCCATTGGTCTTTTTCAAGCTCATCTTTGAGGTAACGCTCCTGCTTGCCGTATTTGGCTTTGTAGAGCGGCGGCTGGGCGATGTAGATGTAGCCGCGTTCGACCAGTTCGGGCATTTGGCGGTAGAAGAAGGTCAGGAGCAGGGTACGGATGTGCGCGCCGTCCACGTCGGCATCGGTCATGATGATGATGCGGTGGTAACGCAGTTTTTCGGGGTTGAACTCTTCTTTGCCGATGCCTGCGCCCAGCGCGGTAATCAGGGTGGCGACCTCTTGGCTGGCGAGCATTTTTTCAAAACGGGCTTTTTCGACGTTCAGGATTTTGCCTTTGAGCGGCAAAATGGCTTGGAATTTACGGTCGCGGCCTTGTTTGGCAGAACCGCCGGCGGAATCGCCCTCGACCAGATAAAGCTCTGACAAGGCAGGGTCTTTTTCTTGGCAGTCGGCGAGTTTGCCGGGCAGCCCCAAGCCGTCCATCACGCCTTTGCGGCGGGTAATTTCGCGGGCTTTGCGGGCGGCTTCGCGCGCGCGCGCGGCATCAACGATTTTGCTGGTGATGATTTTGGCTTCGTTCGGATTTTCTTCGAGGAAGTCGGTCAGGGCTTGGTTGATGACTTCGTTGACGACGGGGCCGATTTCGCTGGAAACCAGTTTGTCTTTGGTTTGCGACGAGAATTTGGGGTCGGGCAGTTTGACGGACAACACGCAGGTCAAACCTTCGCGCATATCGTCGCCGGCGGTTTCAACTTTGGCTTTTTTGGCGACTTCGTTGGCTTCAATGTAGCTGTTGATGGTGCGCGTCATCA
This sequence comes from Neisseria macacae ATCC 33926, assembly GCF_022749495.1. Classification (NCBI taxonomy): domain Bacteria; kingdom Pseudomonadati; phylum Pseudomonadota; class Betaproteobacteria; order Neisseriales; family Neisseriaceae; genus Neisseria; species Neisseria macacae. Next base: position 2,640,446 of record NZ_CP094241.1, read on the forward strand.
CTTGGCGCAATGCGGTTAAGTGCGTACCGCCGTCGCGCTGCGGGATGTTGTTGGTGAAGCACTGCACGCTTTCCTGATAGCTGTCGTTCCACTGCATCGCACATTCGACGCTCATGCCGTCTTTTTCACCGAACGCGTAGAAGATTTTTTCGTGCAACGGCGTTTTTTTGCGGTTCATGTATTGCACGAAACCTGCCACGCCGCCGGAAAGGGCGAAGCTTTCGTGTTTGCCGTCGCGCTCGTCAATCAATTCGATGTCCACGCCGTTGTTCAGGAAGGAAAGTTCGCGGATGCGTTTGGCGAGGATGTCGAAGCTGTATTCGACGTTGCCGAAGGTTTCCGCGCTGGCGAGGAAGCGCACGGTCGTGCCTTTTTTGTCGGAATCGCCGACAACTTTCAACGGCTCTTCGGTTTCGCCGCGCACGAAGCGGACGAAGTGTTCCTTGCCGTCGCGGTAGATGGTCAGCGTTACCCAATCGGACAGTGCGTTGACGACGGACACGCCCACGCCGTGCAGGCCGCCGGAGATTTTGTAGCTGTTGTTGTCGAACTTGCCGCCCGCGTGCAATACGGTCATGATGACTTCGGCGGCGGAGCGTCCTTCTTTCGGGTGGATGCCGGTGGGCATACCGCGCCCGTTGTCGGCCACGCTGACGGAATTGTCGGCATGGATGGTTACGGTGATTTTGTCGCAATGTCCCGCCAGTGCTTCGTCGATGGCGTTGTCCAATACTTCGAACACCATGTGGTGCAGGCCGCTGCCGTCCTGCGTGTCGCCGATATACATACCGGGGCGTTTGCGTACCGCTTCCAAGCCTTCCAGCACTTGTATGCTGTCGGCGCCGTATTCTTCGTGTTTTTGGTCAGTCATGGTCTTTATCTGTAAGATTTTTTTAAAAGAATTTCTGCTGAGGTCGTCTGAACGACAGTTGGGCGCGCCACCCGGACGGTCAAGCTGTCCGACGGACGGAAATAGACCGCCATTATACCTGATTCTGCTGGAAAATTCAGCAGCTTAGCACGTTTGCGGCGAGCTTCGGGACGGCAAATTGCCGTTATCAAACTGCATCGTCTTCAGTCTGCTTCGGTTTGTCCGCCGTTCCATCTGGGCACGCCCTCGGTCTCGATGCCGAACATGTCCAAAGCATGTGCCACACTGTGGGTAATGATGTCGTCAATGGTTTGCGGCTGCTGATACATGGCAGGGATGGGCGGGAAAATAATGCCGCCCATTTCGGTCACTCGGCGCATGTTTTCAATATGGGCAAGGTTTAACGGCGCTTCACGCACCATCAACACCAACCGCCGGCGTTCTTTCAAAACCACATCGGCAGCGCGGGTCAAAAGATTGTCGCCGAATCCGTGTGCGACGGATGCCAGCGTCCGCATGGAGCAAGGCGCAATCAACATCCCGTCTGTTTTAAACGAGCCGCTGGCAATGCGTTCGCCGATGTGGTTGACGGAATACACGACATCGGCGAGCGCATAGACTTCTTCTTTGGTGTAGCCCGTTTCCAAAGCGCGTGTCATTTCCGCACCTTTGGAAACCACCAAATGCGTTTCGACGTCGTGTGCGCGCAAAAGCTGTAAGGCTTTGACTCCATATTGGAAACCGCTGGCACCGCTGATGCCGATAATCAGGCGTCGGGTCATAAATAATCTTTCTGTGGGTCGTCTGAAAAATAACCGAGGGGGTTCATTATAGTAAAAATCGCCACTTGGAATAACACAGCAATACAAATTGTCGGCGCTTGTGAATATCCGATAGAATACTGTTTTTTCATCCTTAGGGTCGTCTGAAAGGGACACGATATGGCAAAAGCAAAAGGCGGTTTGGGCCGCGGTTTAGATTCCCTGATTTCCAACGGCGTGGACAACAGCAGCAGCGACCGCCTGACTACCGTCGCCATCAACGACATCCAACCCGGCCGCTATCAGGCGCGGGTACAGATGGACGACGAAGCCTTGCAGGAGCTGGCGGATTCGATTAAGGCGCAAGGCGTTATCCAGCCGGTCATCGTGCGCGAACACGGCCTTTCCCAATATGAACTGATCGCCGGCGAACGCCGCTGGCGCGCATCCCAACTCGCCGGACTGACCGAGATTCCGGTCGTCATCAAAACCATCAGCGACGAAACTGCGCTGGCAATGGGTTTGATTGAAAACCTGCAACGCGAAAACTTAAACCCGATTGAAGAAGCGCAAGGTTTGAAACGCCTCGCCGACGAGTTCGGACTGACTCATGAAACCATCGCCAAGGCGGTCGGCAAAAGCCGCAGCGCCATTTCCAACAGCCTGCGCCTGTTGAGCCTGCCCGAGCCGGTCCAAGAAATGCTCTACCACCGCCATCTTGAAATGGGACACGCCCGCGCCCTGCTGACCCTGCCCGTGGTCGAGCAGCTTGAATTGGCGCAAAAAGCGGTGAAAAACGGTTGGTCGGTACGCGAAGTCGAACGCCGCAGCCAAGCCGCCCATCAGGCAAAACAGGAAATCAAAAAAACCATCAGCCCCGATATACGTCGTCTGAACGACGTTTTGACCGAAAGACTGGGTGTTAACGCCGAAGTCAAAACCACCAATCACAAAAAAGGCAAAATCGTCCTCCACTTCGATACGCCGGAAACATTTGAATATCTGCTGAAACAGTTGGGTATCGATTATCAGGCATAAGACGAAAATCAGATATCGATAAAAGCCTTTTCAACCACTTTCCAAGCCGGATTTTGCATGATGCGAAATTCGGTTTTTTCAATGCAGACCAACGTTTAACATGATAAAAAAGGTCGTCTGAAAACCCTTGTTTCAGGTTTTCAGACGACCTTTTGTCTTGTTTCAAACCGCTTCAATCAGTCTTTGAAACGTTTGAACACCAGTGTACCGTTGGTACCGCCGAAGCCGAAGGAATTGGAGATGGCAACGTCGATTTTCGCGTCGCGCGCTTCGTTGGCGCAGTAGTCCAAATCGCAGCCCGCTTCGATGTCTTGTTCGAAGATGTTGATGGTTGGCGGGGATTTTTGCTCGTGTACTGCCAACACGCTGTACAACGCTTCCACGCCGCCTGCCGCGCCGAGCAAGTGGCCGGTCATGGATTTGGTGGAGTTGACAATAACTTTACGGGCATGGTCGCCCAGCGCGCGTTTGAGCGCTTTGGTTTCGTTGGCATCGCCCAACGGAGTGGATGTACCGTGTGCGTTGACGTAATCGACGTCTTCGGGATTCAGTCCGGCATCTTTCAACGCGCGGGTAACCGCCAATGCAGGGCCTTCTTCGTTCGGAGCGGTGATGTGGTAGGCATCGGAACTCATGCCGAAGCCGACGATTTCGGCGTAGATTTTCGCGCCGCGTTTTTTGGCGTGTTCCAATTCTTCCAACACCAGCACGCCCGCGCCTTCGCCGATAACGAAGCCGTCGCGGCCTTTGTCCCACGGACGGGAAGCGGTGGCGGGATCGTCGTTGCGGGTGGAAAGGGCTTTCATCGCAGCAAAGCCGCCGACGCCCAAAGTGCTGATCGCGCCTTCGGCACCGCCTGCAATCATCACGTCCGCGTCGCCGTATTTGATCAGTCGGGCGGAGTCGCCGATGGAGTGCGCGCCGGTGGTACAGGCGGAAACCATGCCGTAGCTGGGGCCGCGGTAGCCTTTGAGGATGGTAACGTGACCCGCAATCAGGTTGATCAACGAACCGGGGATAAAGAAAGGATTGATTTTACGCGCGCCGCCTTCGATAACGGCTTTACCGGTGGCTTCGATGCTGGGCAGACCGCCGATGCCGGAGCCGATGTTCACGCCGACACGGTCTTTGTCGAGGCTTTCCAATTCGTCCAAACCGGCATCGCTGATGGCTTGCAGCGCGGCGGCGATGCCGTAGTGGATGAACACGTCCATGCGGCGGGCTTCTTTCGCGCTGATGTATTGACCGATGTCGAAATCGCGCACTTCGCCGGCGATTTGGCTGTTGATGTCGGATGCGTCAAAGCGGGTAATCCGGCCGATGCCGCTTTTGCCTGCGAGCAGGTTGCTCCATGCGGTGGCGACGTCGTTGCCGACCGGTGATACTTGGCCGAGGCCTGTGATGACTACTCTTCTCTGACTCATGATAATCTCGCTGTTGGTTTTCGGTGGGATGCGGCAAGATGCCGTCTGAAAATGATAATAGCGGTTCGGAATCGGATTCCGGGCGGCTATTATAACGGATTTTTCCCCACATATATAAGGTAACAGCCTCTATTGCGCTAACGCAGCAGAGGCTGGGGTGTTTGGTGCGGCCGATTAGCCGTTGTGGGCGTTGATGTAGTCGATAGCCAGTTGTACGGTAGTGATTTTCTCGGCTTCTTCATCGGGGATTTCGCAACCGAAAGCTTCTTCCAAAGCCATAACCAATTCTACGGTGTCCAAAGAATCTGCGCCCAGGTCGTCTTGGAAGGAAGATTCGTTTTTGACTTCGGCTTCGTTTACGCCCAGTTGTTCAGCAACAATTTTCTTAACTTGTTGTTCGATGTTTGACATATCAGTCGTTCCTTTTGCCTTGCGGCGGGTTGTTTAAGAGAAATAAATTTGTCGGTATTGTACCGAGTTCGGATAGAGTTTTCCATCTAAGTCTGCATTCTAACACAGATTATTCTGGGAAAACCTGTTGTTGTGCATATTAGCATAGCCTGATTTTAACCTACAAGCGGGAATTTGTTTTTGTTTGTCGTCAGACGGTTAGTATTTTTTGCCACCCACCCCGGCTTTTACGGATGTCATTTTCCGTTCCGACCGTTCTCTGTGTCCTTCACCAGCACAATCACCAATTCGCTGTCGTCGGTGGTTTTGATGGCGACATATTCGCTGCCGTCCGCCTTCAGGACGCTGCCCTGCCGCAATTCCTGCCTTTTTCCGCTGTCAAACAAAAATACCGAGCGGCCTTTGGTTTGGGTAACCAGCAGGGTGTGGCCGGGGTGGTTGTGGCGGGGGATTTCCTTGCCTTTGGGCAGGGTTTCACGGATGACGGTGTAGTTGGCGCCTTCAAAGACTTTGCCCGTGCTTTGGGCGATTTCGGCGGCAGGCGCGGCTGCGGCGGAGAGACCGATGAGGATGGCGAAAAGTTGGGTTTTGATGTTTTTCATGATGGTTTTCCTTTGGTTGCAGACAAAATTTATGGCGGACTAAAATCGCAATGATATGGCGTTGCCAACGCCCTTATGTATTCTAGCTGTACACAGCAGGCATTACCGTCTTGTCTCTTATTTTAATCCACTATATGTTTCGGGTGGTTTGGGTCGTCTGAAAGCGGAATATGGCCGCGTTATTTGTTTTCGTAACCGGTTTGATTAGACTCCGTGCGGCGGTTTTCGTTTCGTTCCGAATGCAAGCCTGCGGCTTACTGCCCTCTCCCTAACCCTCTCCCACGGAGAGAGGGGACGGGTTGCCGTAGCCTCGCTGTTTGCCGCATAAACTCGAGTGCGGACTGCCATCGGTCTGAATCTTTGATTCAGCCGCTCGATGCGTGTGCCTGTGGTGCTTCAAAAGGTCGTCTGAAAACGGAGCTTCAACGAAGTGAAAATTTGCCTGAACCCTAAAAGCAGCCTGCAACCCAATCCCCTCTCCCCGTGGGAGAGGGCTAGGGAGAGGGCGGCAAACCAAAGGTTTGCTTGGGCGGTATTTTCAACGTGCAGGCTGCTTTTCGATTTTTTGCAGCTTCGGTTTCAGCTTCGCAGAAACTCTACTTCCTTCAGAAGCTCCGTTTTCAGACGACCTTTCAGTTTTCAGCGCACAGGCTTTGTGAAAGCGTTATCGGCTTTGATGCAAGCCTGCGACTTACTGCCCTCTCCCTAACCCTCTCCCACGGGGAGAGGGGACGGGTTGCCGTAGCCTTGCTGTTTACCGCATAAACTCGGGTGCGGACTGCCATCGGTCTGAATCTTTGATTTAGCCGCTCGATGCGTGTGCCTGTGGTACTCCACGAGGTCGTCTGAAAATGGAGCTTCAACGAAGTGAAAATTTGCCTGAACCTTAAAAGCAGCCTGCAACCCAACCCCCTCTCCCCGCGGGAGAGGGCCAGGGAGAGGGCAGCAAACCAAAGGTTTGCTTGGGCGGTATTTCCAACGTGCAGGCTGCTTTTTGCTTCTTTTGCAGCTTCGGTTTTAGCTTCACAGAAACCCCGCTTCCTTCAGAAGCTCCGTTTTCAGACGACCTTTCAGTTTTCAGCGCACAGGCTTTGTGAAAGCGTTATCGGCTTTGATGCAAGCCTGCGGCTTCACTGCCCTAACCCTCTCCCACGGGGAGAGGGTTAGGGTTGCCGCAGCTTCGCTGTTTACCACATAAACTCGGGTGCGGACTGCCATCGGTCTGAATCTTTGATTCTGCCGCTCAATGCGTGTGCCTATGGTGTTCCAAAAGGTCGTCTGAAAACGAGGTTTCCGAAGGAAGTCAAGTTTCTGCGAAGTTAAAACGAAGTTTTAACGAAGTGAAAAGCAGCCTGCACGTTGGAAATACCGTCCAAGCAAACCTGCAGTTTGCCGCCCTCTCCCTGTCCCTCTCCCACGGGGAGAGGGGATTGGGTTGCAGGCTGCTTTTAAGGTTCAGGCAATTTTTAACTCTTGTTGAAGCTGTACTTTCAAAAGTTGCACTTTAGCTTCGCAGAAACTCCGTTTCCGTCGGAAACTCCGTTTCAGACGACCTTATTTAAACCGATAGGTAAACGCTGCGTTCACTGTCCGCAGTGCGCCGTAGCTGTGGCGGTCGGGCTGGGTGCGGTAGTGTTTGTTGAACAGGTTGTCCACGTTCAGCGACAGTTCGGCATGCGGATTGAAGCGGTAACGCGCCATGATGTCAGCGACGGCGTAGGCTTTTTGGCGGCTGTTGGCGGCGGCGCGGACTTTGGCGGCGGGATTGGGGATGCGGAGCGTGGCAGGGTCGGTGTGGGTTTCGCTCTGCCAGCGCACGCCTGCGCCGATGGTCCAGCCGCTGGGGGCTTCGGGGGTGAAGTGGTAGGCGGTGAAGAGTTTGAAGCTGCGTTCGGGCACGCTGTCGGGGTTCAGGCGGCTGCCATCTTGGTCGCGGGTTTTGCTTTGGCTGTAGCCTGCCTGTATCTGCCATTCGGGCGTGATGCGGCCGCCGACTTCAATTTCCCAGCCGTGGGTTTTGGCTTGGTTGGCGGCGCGGTAGTAGGTGTTGCCGCTCGGGTCGCGTCCCGCTGCGGTGGCGAGGTTGTTTTTACGGGCGCGGTACACGGCGGCGGATGCGTTCAGACGGCCTTCAAGCCATTCGCCTTTGATGCCGGCTTCCAGATTGTTGCCGGTTACGGGTTTCAGGTAGCTGCCGTGTTCGTCTTTTTGCGATTGTGGGACGAACAGGCTGCTGTACGAGCCGTAAAGCGACAGATTGTCGGTCAGGTCGAACACGATGCCTGTGTAGGGGGTGAAACGGTTGGTGCGGATGGTGGGCGTGCCGCCGGTATGGCTGTCGTAGCTGCCGCCGGTGCGGTAACGGGTGTATCGTCCGCCCAAAATCAGCGAAAGGTTGTCGGCGGCGCGGAAGCGGGTGGCGAGATAGCCGCCGATTTGCCGCCTGGTGCCGTATTGCGGGATGGTTTGGGCAAACGATGATGGCTGCGGGTAGGCGCCCGTGCGGGAAAATTCGTAGGCGTTGGGGATGGCGTTGGGGATGATGCTGCGTTCGCCGTATTTGTTGCTGGCGTATTTGTAGCCGTTGATACCCGCGATTAAATCGTGTTCGCGGCCGAACAGGCGGTATTTGCCGGTCAATGACACGCTGGCGCTGTGGGTGCGCGGGTCGGCGTGCCAATAACCGGGAATCAGGTCGGTGGCGGCGGTGCTGTGGTCGATGGAAAGCACGCCTGCCACGCCGTAGGGCTGGCGGAAGCGGCTGCGGGTGTAGTCGTATTCGGCTTTGAGTTTCCAGTCTTGGTTGAAGCGGTGTTCGATGCCGGCGAACAGGTTGAGCGCACGGTGGCGGCTGTTCGACCAATTTGTGGCGGGGTTGTCTTTCGGACCGAAGGCGGTGGCATAACCTTGGCTGTCATACACGGCGTAGCTGAGCGGCGCGTCGGCGGTTTCTTTCGCCTGCTGGTAGTCCATGCCTGCGTGGACGCGGGTTTGCGGTGCGATGTCGTATTCCAAAATGCCGTAGAGTTCGGCATCGCGGCTGCGTTCGCGCTGCCGCCACGAGTCGCCGCGTCCGAAGGTGGAAACCAGGCGGCCGCGCAGCGTGCCTTCGGCGTTCAGGCTGCCCGATACGTCCGCGCCCAGCCCGAAATGTTTGCGGTTGCCCGCTTCGGCGCGGACTTCAAACAATGGCTTGCGGGTCGGGCGTTTGCGCACCAGATTGACGGTGGCGGAAGGCTCGCCCGTGCCGTCCAGCAGCCCTGCCACGCCGCGCACGACTTCCACGCGCTCATAGGCGGCGGTGTTGGCATTGCCCGTATCGGCCAGCGCGTCGGCAACGGGGATGCCGTTGATTTGGTAGTTGGCGATGCGGCTGCCGCGCGCGAACAGGTAGTTGTAGCCCGCGCGGTCGGAGCCGTAAATCTGGCGGCTGGTACCGGTCGCCTGCAATAGGGCGTGGTCGAGCGTTTTGATGTTTTGGTCGCGCATTTGTTGCGATGTGATGACGCTGACGCTCTGCGGGATTTCGCGCAGGGTCATGGGCAGCCCGAGCGGGGTGTGCGTGCCGGAAACGGTGTAGCCGTCGTTGGAACTCGCGGTGCGGTCGGCGGTAACGGTGATGGTCGGCAATTCGGTGCTTTCCTGCGGTTTGGGGTCGTCTGAAACAGAAACATCGGCCTGCGCGTACACGGGCAGCAGGGCGGCAAACAGCAGGGAATATTTGAAGCGTGTCATGGGATTTCCTTTGTGTGTTGGTGTGCGGTGGGGTTGTGCTTTCGGCATATTGAAGGTGCAGGCTGCTTTTAGCTTCGCAAAAACTCAGCTCCCTTCGGAAACTTCGTTTTCAGACGGCCTCGGACGGGTCGGGCAGCTCAATCAGCACCACCGAGCAGCCGTTTTCCGAACGCGGGCGGTGCGACACCAACTTTGGCACGACCGCCATCTCGCCTTCGCGTATCGTCATGCTGCCGCCGTCGGCGAAGTCCACCGCCATGTCGCCCTCCACAGCAAACAGCACTTTGTCGCTGTATCCGTGCGTATGCCAGCCGTAATCGCCCAAAAGTTTGACCAGGCGGAATTGGAACCCGTGGCGGTTGATGATTTCGGGCTGCCAGTATTCTTTGATGGCGGCAAGGCACTGTTTCAGGTTGATGGTTTCGTTTTGCATGGGGTTCTCCTATGGGTTGGGTGGTTTACGATGCGGTTTGTCATTTTGGCTTCGTTGCAGGCTGCTTTCAGTGGGCGGGGTTGTAACGGAAGCGTTATCGGCTTTGATGTAAGCCTGCGGCTTACTGCCCTCTCCCTAACCCTCTCCCACGGGGAGAAGGGACGGGTTGCCGCAGCCTCGCTGTTTGCCGCATAAACTCGGGTGCGGACTGCCATTGGTCTGAATCTTTGACTCAGCCGCTCAATGCGTGTGCCTATGGTGTTCCAAAAGGTCGTCTGAAAACGAGGTTTCCGAAGGAAGTCGAGTTTCTGCGAAGCTAAAGTACAGCTTCAACAAGCGTTAAAAATTGCCTGAACCTTAAAAGCAGCCTGCAACCCCATCCCCTCTCCCCGTGGGAGAGGGCTAGGGAGAGGGCAGCAAACCGAAGGTTTGCTTGGGTGGCATTTTCAACGTGCAGGCTGCTTTTCACTTCGTTGAAACCGCGCTTTAGCTTCAACAAGAGTTAAAATTTGCCTGAACCTTAAAAGCAGCCTGCAACCCCATCCCCTCTCCCCGTGGGAGAGGGTTAGGGAGAGGGCGGCAAACCGTAGGTTTGCTTGGGTGGCATTTTCAACGTGCAGGCTGCTTTTCACTTCGTTGAAACCACGATTTAGCTTCGCAGAAACTCCGCTTTCTTCGGAAGCTCCGTTTTCAGACGACCCCTATTCTTTCCCCGCTGCAACGGGTTCGGCCTTTTCAAACGCCGCCTTCAACTGCTCCGCCGCCTGAATCAACTGCCGCGCGCCGCCCGCGACAATGTAGTTCGCGGCAGGCATGACGATGATTTGCTTGCGCTTCCAAGCGTTCGTGCCGCGTACCAGCGCGTTATCCAACACTTCGACAGCCGCCGGCCCTTCCTGTCCGATGGCGGCGGTACGGTCGATGATGAAAATCCAGTCGGGGTTTTTCTCTTTGATGTATTCGAAGGAAACAGGCTGTCCGTGCCCCTCGTTGCGTAAAGATTCATCCACGGGCGGCAGGCCGATGTCGCCGTGTATCCAGCTTGCCAACCGCGACTGTGTGCCGAAGGCGGACACCTTGTTGCCCGTAACCGACAGCACCAGCCCGCGCCCTTTGCCTTTGGCGGCTTCGCGCGTTTGGGCGAACAGCGCGTCAATCTGCGCCTTCAATTCCGCCGCGCGCGCTTCTTTGCCGAAAATCCGCGCCAGGGTTTCCATCTGCTTCTCGCCGCTGGTGCGGATATTGCCGTTGTCCACCGTCAGGTCTATGGTGGTCGCGTTTTTCGCCAACTGTTCATACGCTTCCGCGCCCGGCCCGCCGGTAATGACAAGCTGCGGATTGTAGCGGTGCAGGGCTTCGTAATCAGGCTCAAACAGCGTCCCCACCGTTGCCGCCTTGTCAAATGCAGGCTGCAAATAATCCACGCGCACCGGCGCGGTGGTTGCGCCCACGTTCACGCCCAATTCGGTCAGCGTATCCAATGCCGCCCAGTCGTACACGGCGACGCGTTCGGGATTCTTCGGCACAACGGCATCGCCCCGCGCGGTCGGCACGGTCAGTGTGGTGGCAGATGTGGCTTGGGATGCGGCGGATACAGTTTTTTCGGCGGCAGGTTCGGGCGAACAGGCGGACAGCAGCACGGCGCAGGCTGCAAGGCAAAAACTCGGTTTCACGGTGTGCGGTTCCTTTGTTGTGCGAATAGGAATGTTTATTATTAAATAAATAATTCGCAGAAACCATGCTGCCGAACGCAAAATTCCCGAAACGGCAAAACAAATTCCCGAAACGGGAAAGGTCGTCTGAAACACGCTTTCAGACGACCTTTCCCGTTTCAACCAATCCCTGCGCTTGATTATTAGCAATAATTCCTATTTAATCCACTTATCAGACAACCCATTCCCATCCGACCATGAACACCGCCGCCATCTACCGCCAGTACCAAACCTATGTCCGCTCCGATAAATCCGGCTGGGCGCTGGACGGCTGCTCCGACAGCGCGCTCATGGCGCAGGCAAAACAGCCCGGTTTGCATCTGGAAATGTGCATCAACCGCTTCGACTCAGGCATCACCCTGTCGCGGATGCGCGGCAGTGGAACGGGTGCGTTTCCCACCGAAATCCACAATTTCAGCCACAACTGCGCCCTGTTCGTCATGGTGTCGGGGCAGAACCGGTTACAAATGGGCGGCAGGGAATACCGCCCGTCTGCCGGCGAAATCTGGCTGGTGCGCGGCGAGTTGGCGGACGTATCCGAAACCCTGCTGCCCGACAACGGCGGCATGTGCGCGCTGCATTTGGATTTTTCGCTGGAAAAACTACGCCGCTGGCACGACGAAGGCTTGCTGGACGAACGCCTGTTTTCGCCGCAAACGATAGGCCGATTCGCCCTGCAACGGCTGGCGCAAAACGCGGCGGCACTGACGGCGGCGGCCTGCCCACTGCTGCAACGCCCGTTCGAATCGGACGGCTTCGGCCTGCTCGCCGACGAAGCCGCCGCGCTGGAACTCTCCGCCCGATTATTGCGCTTCACCTTCCGCCGCCACGACAACGGCTACCGCCGCCGGCGCATAGACGAAGCCGCCGACATCCTGCAAAACGAATTCGCCCGCCCGCTGACCATCGCCGAAATCGCCCGCCGCGTCGGATTGAACGAATGCTACCTGAAACGCTATTTCAAAGCGCAAACCGGCGAAACCGTCGCCGGACGCCTGCGCCGCCTGCGGCTGGAACACGCGCTCGCCCTCATCGAATCCGGCAGCACCGTCCAAGCCGCCATGCACTTTTGCGGCTACCGACACGCGGGACGGTTCAACGAAGCATTCAGGCGGCATTACGGATTTTTGCCTTCGGATGCGAAGAAGTGCTGATGGGGCCGGCGGCATAGATATTTTGATTTGAAACAACCATTAAAAAAGGTCGTCTGAAAAAGCAGTTTCAGACGACCTTTTTTCATTCGCGGCAGCAGTGTCGCTCCCGCCCTTACTCCAAAAATTCTTTCAAAAACAGCAACACGCAGGCGAGTTCGTCGGCGGATTCGCGTTGCGTGCCGTTGCCGGTATGGCCGCCGCCGTCGGGAGCGTAGAGCCACGATTGTGCGGAGGTTTCGCGCAATTTGGCGTAGAACTTGAGCGCGTGGGCGGGATGGACGCGGTCGTCGCTGAGGCTGGTGGTAATAAGCGCGGGCGGGTATGGCACGTCGTCTGAAAGATTGTGATACGGCGACAATTCGCCCAGCCAGCGTTTGCAGACTTCGTATTTCTGCGGGTTGCCGTATTCGTCCGTCCAGCTTGCGCCGGCGGAGAGCAGCGGATAGCGGATCATGTCGGTCAGCGGCACTTCGCACACCAGCGCGCCTATGCTTTGCGGTTCGCGCACGAAGGCGGCGGCGGTAATCAGGCCGCCGTTGCTGCCGCCCTGCAAACCGATGTGTTTGGGCGAACTCATGCCGCGTTCGGACAAATCGCGCACGACGGCAAGCAAATCATCGACGCTTTTGTGTTTGCTGATTCCCTGCGCCGCCTGATGCCAGCGCGGGCCGAACTCGCCGCCGCCGCGTATGTTCGCCAACACGAAGGCGTTGCCCTCTTCCAGCCAGTATTTGCCGATGCTGCCCAGATAATGCGGCAGCTCGGGTACGCCGAAACCGCCGTAGGCATAAACCAGCGTCGGCGTGTCAGGCGCGGCGTTTTTGCCAACGTGGAAATAAGGGATGCGCTCGCCGTCGGACGAAGCCGCCCAAAACTGCCGCACTTCGATGCCGTCTGAAACAAACTGCTGCGGCTGGCGGCGCATGACGGTCAGTTCCATCACGTTCAAATCCAGCGCAAACAGCGTCAGCGGCGTGGTGAAATCGCTGGTGGCAAGGTAAACCACATCGCCGCCCCAAGGCTGGTCGGTCATTTCCAACGCGCCCGAAGGCAGGCGCGGCAGTTCAGCCTCCTGCCATTTGCCGTCGGCAAACCGCCACGCTTTCAGACGACCCTGTACGTTTTCCAGCAGGCTCGCCACCACAAAACGTTTGGTCGTTTCCACGCTTTCCAATGCCTGCGTTTCATCGGGCGCAAACAAAAGCTGCGCCGCCCCGAGTTCGCCCCGATTCAGCTTCACCGCCACCAGCGCGCCGCTCGGATAGCTTCGGTTCGCGCGGTGCCAGTCCTTGCGCAGCGTCAGCAAAAGATGCCCCGCCAGATAGCCGACCACGTCGCAATCGGCGGGCAGGTTCAACGGTTTCGCCTCGCCTTCGGACGACACCTGCAAATACGTCTTGGTGTAAAAACCGTCCGACGCTTCAATCAAATCAATCGGCGAACCCTGCGGATCAAGGTAACGCCACGCGTTCACCATCATCCCGTCTTCGCCGATTTGATACACAGGCAGGCTTTCCTCGAAACTCTTGCCGCGCTCCACCAGCCATACCTCGCGCGGATAGCCCGATTCGGTCAACTGCCGCTCGTCCCAAGCCGGACACACCCACACGCTGTTTTCATCGCGCCACGACACATGGTTTTTCCCCGCCGGAAAATGAAAGCCGCCCTCGACCAACTCGCCCGCCTCCAAATCCACTTCCAGCGTATAAGCCGTATCGCCGCCCGACTTGCTTAAAGTTAACAGCGCGCGGTTGGGCTGCTCCACCAAGTGCGACACCCCGCCCAAATACACATCATCGCCGAGCAGCTCGTCGAAATCCGCCACCGAAAACAGGATTTTCCACTCGGGATAGCCCGAACGGTAGGTCGCCGCCGTACACACGCGGTACACGCCCTTCGGATACTCCGCGTCCTGATGGAAATGGTACATCCGCGCGCGGTGTTCCTGACAAAACGGAATCTGCCGCGTGTCCTGCATCTGCGCCAAAATCCCGTCCGACAGCGCGCGCGCTTTATCGTTTTCCAAAAAACGCGCGCGCGTTTCGGCATGTGCTTCAGCGGCAAAGTTTTGCGTTTCGGGGGCGTCGAGGTTTTCGAAATGGAGATAGGAATCGGGGTAGGATTTCATAGAAGGGAGGTCGTCTGAAAATAACGAAAGCGGGAATTATAACGGGAAAGCCTTGCAGACAGATGAAAAGGTCGTCTGAAAGCCGACGATATCAGCTTTCAGACGACCTTTTACTGTTTTCAAACCCGAATCAGTCAAACAGTTCGCCCACTTTGTCCCAGAACGATTTTTTGCGCGGGGTTTGGCTGCGGTCGAGGCCGGTGGAGATTTTTTCGAACTCTTCCAGCAACTCTTTCTGGCGGTCGGTCAGGTTGACCGGCGTTTCCACCACAACGTGGCAGTACAAATCGCCCGTCGCGCTGGAGCGCAGGGATTTGATGCCTTTGCCTTTAACGCGCATACGGCGGCCGGTTTGCGTTTCTTTCGGGATGCTCAGTTTGACTTTGCCGTCCAAGGTCGGGACTTCGACTTCGCCGCCCAAGGCTGCGACGGCGAAGCTGATGGGCAGCTCGCAATGTAAATCCAAGCCGTTGCGCTCGAAGATTTTGTGTTCTTTGACGCGGACGTTGACGTACAAATCGCCTGCGGGCGCGCCGTGCGTACCCGGTTCGCCTTCGCCGCTCAAGCGGATGCGTTGACCGTCGTCGATGCCGGCGGGAATGTTGACTTCAACGGTTTTGCTGGTTTTGGTGCGGCCTTCGCCACGGCATTTGACGCACGGATCTTTGATTTCCTTGCCTGTGCCGTGGCAGGTCGGACAAGTCTGCTGCATTTGGAAAATGGCTTGGCGGACGTGTACCGTACCGGAGCCGTGACAGGTCGAACAAGTCGATGCGGACGTGCCGGGTTTTGCGCCGCTGCCGTGGCAGACATCGCATTCTTCGTAGGTCGGGATGTTGATGCGTTTTTTGATGCCTTTGGCGGCATCTTCCAACGTGATTTCGACGCCGACCTGCAAATCCGCGCCTTGATAGTTTTGCTGACGGCCACCGCCACCTCCGCCGAACATTTGGCTGAAGATGTCGGAAAAATCGAAGCCCTGCGCGCCGCCGAATCCGCCAAAACCGCCGAATCCGCCTGCGCCGCCGCCCATACCCTGCTCAAACGCGGCATGGCCGTATTGGTCGTACATGGCGCGTTTTTCTTTGTCGGACAAGGTGTCGTAGGCTTTTTGAACTTCTTTAAATTTCTCTTCCGCTTCTTTATTGTCGGGATTGCGGTCGGGGTGGTATTTCATCGCCAGCTTGCGGTAGGCTTTTTTGATTTCGTCGTCGCTCGCACCGCGCGCCACGCCGAGTGTTGCATAAAAATCTTGGTTGCTCATGATAGTGATGGTTGTTGATATGTGTAAAAACTAGGCTGGATATATGGGTGGGGCTGCAAAAACTCAAGAGTCTGAATGCGAGGTCGTCTGAAAAATACCGTTCTGTTTTCAGACGACCTTTGTCAAACCGACCTAACGACAACCTGCTATAATCCATCCTTTATTTTTCCTAACGTTTTCAAGCGAAAAACAGAATGACCATGCAAGAACATTACCAGCCCGCCGCCATCGAGCCTGCGGCGCAGAAAAAATGGGACGACGCCCGTATTTTCAACGTCTCCGAAGACGCTTCCAAACCCAAATACTACTGCCTCTCCATGTTTCCCTACCCCAGCGGCAAGCTGCACATGGGGCATGTGCGCAACTACACCATCGGCGACGTATTAAGCCGCTTCAAACGCTTAAACGGCTTCAACGTCATGCAGCCTATGGGTTGGGACGCGTTCGGTATGCCTGCGGAAAACGCGGCGATGAAAAACAACGTCGCCCCCGCCGCTTGGACCTACGACAACATCGAATACATGAAAACCCAGCTCAAAAGCCTGGGTTTTGCGATTGACTGGGAGCGCGAAGTCGCTACCTGCAAACCCGAATACTACCGCTGGGAACAATGGCTGTTTACCAAGCTGTTTGAAAAAGGCATCGTGTACCGCAAAAACGGCACGGTAAACTGGGACCCGGTCGACCAAACCGTTCTTGCCAACGAGCAAGTCATCGACGGACGCGGCTGGCGTTCGGGCGCGTTGATCGAAAAACGCGAAATCCCGATGTATTACTTCAAAATCACGGATTACGCCGAAGAGCTGCTCAACGATTTGGATAAGCTGGAACACTGGCCGGAACAAGTCAAAACCATGCAGCGCAACTGGATCGGCAAATCACGCGGTATGACCGTGCGCTTTGCCGTTTCAGACGACAGCAAGCAAGGCTTGGAAGGCGATTACGCAAAATTTCTGCAAGTTTATACCACCCGTCCCGACACGTTGATGGGCGCGACTTATGTCGCCGTTGCCGCCGAGCATCCGCTGGCAACCGCCGCAGCCGCCGACAAACCCGAATTGCAGGCATTTATCGCCGAATGCAAAGCCGGTTCGGTTGCCGAAGCCGATATGGCGACGATGGAGAAAAAAGGCGTGCCGACCGGCCGCTACGTCGTCAACCCGCTCAACGGCGACAAGCTGGAAGTGTGGATTGCCAACTATGTATTGTGGGGCTACGGCGACGGCGCAGTGATGGCGGTGCCGGCGCACGACGAACGCGATTTCGAGTTCGCGTGCAAATATGGTTTGCCGATTAAATGGGTTGTCAGCAATAAAGTGATTGATGGCGCGGTAGCACGATTACAAAAAATTGCGGCTAAAAATAACTTACCGTTTGATATTGAATATATTTTTGATTATTCAAAGAATCCAACGCAACGTTTTGCAGATAGAGTATTAGAACAAGTCAATAAGGCAGGCCTTGACGATGAACCGTATTTGAGTGAAATCTTCGGGGCATTGGAAACCATCAGATTAAATTGGAATATGCAGTTCCAAAACAATGAAGATAACTTCCTAGTAAACAGCAACGAATTCAACGGCATGAATTTTCAGACGGCCTTTGACGCCATCGCCGCCAAACTGCAAAGCCAAGACGCGGGCGAACCGAAAACCCAATACCGCCTGCGCGACTGGGGCATTTCGCGCCAACGCTACTGGGGCTGCCCGATTCCCATCGTCCATTGCGAAAAATGTGGCGACGTACCCGTCCCAGCCGACCAACTGCCCGTCGTTTTGCCTGAAAACGTCGTACCCGACGGCATGGGTTCGCCTTTGGCAAAAATGCCCGAATTTTACGAAACCACCTGCCCATGCTGCGGCGAGGCGGCGAAACGCGAAACCGACACCATGGACACCTTCATGGAATCGAGCTGGTATTTCTTCCGTTACATGTCGCCCAAGTTCGCAGAAGGCATGGTATCGACTGAAGCCGCGAAATACTGGGGCGCGGTCGACCAATACATCGGCGGTATCGAACATGCGATTCTGCACCTCTTATACGCGCGCTTCTTCACCAAACTGATGCGCGACGAAGGCTTGGTCAGCGTGGACGAACCGTTCGAACGCCTGCTCACGCAAGGCATGGTTGTCTGCGAAACCTACTACCGCGAAAACGACAAAGGCGGCAAAGACTGGATCAACCCCGCCGATGTCGAGCTGACCTTTGACGACAAAGGCCGCCCCGTTTCCGCCGTCCTCAAAGCCGACGGACTGCCCGTCGTCATCAGCGGCACGGAAAAAATGTCCAAGTCCAAAAATAACGGCGTCGATCCGCAAGAACTGATTAACGCCTACGGCGCGGACACCGCCCGTCTGTTCATGATGTTCGCCGCACCGCCCGAACAGTCCCTCGAATGGAGCGACAGCGGCGTCGAAGGCGCGCACCGCTTCCTGCGCCGCCTGTGGCGCACCGTTTACGAATACCTGAAACAAGGCGGCGCGGTCAAAGCGTTTGCAGGCAACCAAGACGGTTTGTCCAAAGAACTCAAAGACCTGCGCCACAAACTGCACGCCACCACCGCCAAAGTCAGCGACGACTACGGCCGCCGCCAGCAGTTCAACACCGCCATCGCCGCCGTGATGGAACTGCTCAACCAATACGACAAAACCGACACCGGCAGCGAACAAGGCCGCGCCGTCGCCCAAGAAGTATTGGAAACCGCCGTACGCCTGTTGTGGCCCATCGTGCCGCACATTTGCGAAACCCTGTGGAGCGAATTGAACGGCGCTAAACTGTGGAAAGCAGGCTGGCCGACAGTCGATGAAGCCGCCTTGGTCAAATCCGAAATCGAAGTCATGGTTCAAGTCAACGGCAAACTGCGCGGCAAAATCACCGTCGCCGCCGACGCATCCAAAGCCGACCTCGAATCCGCCGCACTCGCCACCGAAGGCGCGGTGAAATTCATGGAAGGCAAACCTGCGAAGAAAATCATCGTCGTACCGGGCAGACTGGTGAACATCGTAGTGTAAAGCCGATCGGCATTGATTGCTGTAATTAAAAAAGGTCGTCTGAAAACTTGGAAACAGGGTTTTCAGACGACCTTTTTAAGGTAGATTGGGTTGTCTACATTACAGACCTCAAATAACTTAAATCTCAAAATCCAAAACATGAATTTATTTTTCGATACCGAATTGGGAAAGCAACAAAATAAAGCAACCCACAAAATCCGTGTAATGAGCGAGACTTGGCTAGAAAAAAACGGCTACTGCCCCTGTTGCGGAAGCAAGCCGATGCAGAGATTTACCAATAACAAACCTGTTGCAGACCTCTTTTGTCCAAACTGTCACGAGCAATATGAATTAAAGAGTAAAAATCAAAAAACTATAGGTAACAGTGTGCCTGACGGTGCATATCACACCATGTTGGAGCGCATCCAGTCAGATACCAACCCCAACTTTTTCTTTCTTGCATATAAGAAAGCAGATTACTCCATACAGCAATTGGTGCTTGTACCTAAACATTTCATAACACCGGACATGATTATTCCCAGAAATAAAGGTATTAAAAACCGACCACACCACATCATGTGCTCCATTAATCTTGTACCTTTACCTGAAAGCGGCAAAATATTCTTAATAGACAATTCCCGCATTATCGAACCCGAAATCGTTCTGAAAAAATGGCAATCCAATCTATTTTTACGCAACCAAAATGCGGAGCGCAAAGGCTGGCTTTTAGCTATTATGAAATGTATCGACCAACTCCCCAAAGAATTCACATTGTCGCAAATGTATGAATTTGAAAACAAACTATCTATCCAATTTCCCCAAAACAACCATATCAAAGACAAAATCCGCCAACAGTTGCAAATTTTGCGTGATCAAAATATGATCGAATTCATTGGTCGCGGACTTTACAAAAAAATCAACAAATTGCACCCAACTCCCAAGGCGTTTTGATTTCAAATCATGATACTGAATTCACAAGGGATATTTATAGTGGATTAACTTTAAACCAGTACGGCGTTGCCTCGCCTTAGCTCAAAGAGAACGATTCTCTAAGGTGCTGAAGCACCAAGTGAATCGGTTCCGTACTATCTGTACTGTCTGCGGCTTCGTCTCCTTGTCCTGATTTAAATTTAATCCACTATAAATACCATATTTAAAACACAACCGGCCGTAGCGTGGGCTTTGCCCACGGATTGTTTTTTAAAAAACAAAGGTCGTCTGAAAGCCTGCATACAGGTTTCAGACGACCTTTTTGCACAGTATGTTTTCGCAGACCAAGCCCGCATCACGAGTTAAGAGAGCTCTTTAAAAGACAGCGGAAAAATGTAGTCCGATATATTAGAATAACCCTCTTTTCCAGACCGACTGGAAATACGTGTTAAAAAATCCCAACAAAGCTGATAATCAAGGAAAAAACATGAAGAAATTTACACTCGCTGCCTTATTAAGTGCTACCCTGCTTGCAGGCTGCTACAGCCTGCCCAAACCCACGATCATAACGATGGAGCAAATCCGCAACCTCGACTACGGACGTTATCCGAGCGACTACGAACAAATCGTCAAACGCCATCTCGCGCGTACCCTCATCGACCCCAATTCCTTGATGCTGGATGGTATTTCCAAGCCGCGCAAATTTGTACGTCTCGAGCGGACCTCCCTTCCGGTAAAAACCGACACACCCATCCGTGACATCCGCGGTTACATTGTATGCGCCCGTATCAATGCCAAAAACAGATACGGCGGCTATACCGGCTGGCAAGAACATGCCTACATAATTTATAACGGGCAACTGTATGAAGATGTGCTCGGCGCCCAGTGTTTCAACCAAGACGAACTTATGGTATCCGTCGAAGCAGGGGCTTACATCAAAGTAACAGAAAATGGTAACGAAATCCAAGTATACTAATAAGCCATACCCTTTACTTACCATCTTGCCAAACCATGAGCGGGCTATTTATATCCGGCCCGCTCTCATTACAAACACGCATTTCCAAAAGTGGAAATTTATAGTGGATTAAATTTAAATCAGGACAAGGCGACGAAGCCGCAGACAGTACAGATAGTACGGCAAGGCGAGGCAACGCCGTACTGGTTTAAATTTAATCCACTATATCCCTCGAACAACAGCCAAGACATCAAAAAATATTCAACAAACCGTAGCGTGGGCTTTGCCCACGAACAGGGTTTGACGACACGCCGGTGTAAAAATAACCGCTTTATTTATAGTGGATTAAATTTAAATCAGGACAAGGCGACGAAGCCGCAGACAGTACAGATAGTACGGAACCGATTCACTTGGTGCTTCAGCACCTTAGAGAATCGTTCTCTTTGAGCTAAGGCGAGGCAACGCCGTAATGGTTTAAAGTTAATCCACTATACATCACAAAGGTCGTCTGAAAACCTTGTTTTTACGGGCGGCAGTGAAACATAGAGCCTGCTCTAAAGGGTGTTTTTTCGCTATCTTCATCCGCGGGCAAAGCCCACGCTACGCTGTAAGTCTGAGATCAAATGTTTGCAAAACGGCTGCCGAGATTCAAAAATGGATTCCCGCCTGCGCGGGAATGACGGCATAGGGGAATTTTTGTTTAATTGATGGGCTGTTTTCGCAGGCAAAGCCGTATTACAGGTTGAAAGCTAACCGTAGCGTGGGCTTTGCCCACGGGTTGTTTTTTTTGGAAAAGCAAAGGTCGTCTGAAAGCTGAACTGCACCCCAAAAGTTGGACATCCCCTCCAACTCACAAGGTGCAGTTTTTTTATGAGCAAATATACATTACACTTCAAATACCAAGCCGTACTCCACTACCTGCATATACGCAGCCAACAACGTACCGCAGACCACTACGGCATTTCCCGAACCCACCTGAGACGATGGATACGCGCCTATCAAGAAGGCGGTATCGGCGCACTCGAACATCCCCAATCCAAAACCATGCCCCAACACCGCAAAAACCCCTTCATCGCAGATAAACCCGACCAAGAAAAAACGCAGGCAGAGCTTATCGAAGAGTTGTGCTATATGCGCGCAGAGGTCGCCTACCTAAAGGAGTTAAAAGCCCTCAGCCAAAAGCAGACCGCAAAGGACAAAGCCAAACCGTCCAAACACTGAGGGCGCAACACCCGCTCAAATACCTGCTGCACATCGCAAACCTGCCCAAAAGCAGCTTTTACTACCACAACCAAGACCGACCCGACCCCGACGAAGCCGACAAAGCCCTCCTTGTCGAAACCTACCGGCGGCATAAAGGACGCTACGGGCAAAGGCGCATTGCCGCCGCATTGGGTTGGAACCGCAAAAAAGTGGCGCGGTTGATGAAGCAGTTGGAACTGAAAGCCCTCATACGGGCGAAAAAAGCCTACCGCCATCCCGCCATGGGCGAGATATCGGAACACCTCCTCAAACGCCGGTTCAAAGCCCGAAAGCCCAACGAAAAATGGCTGACCGACGTTACCGAACTCAAAGGGAAGGACGGCAAACTGTACCTCTCGCCAATCTTGGACTTGTTCAACCGGGAAATCGTCGCCTACGCCATGAGCCGCAGAGCCGACAGCGAAATGGTGAAGGAAATGCTCGAAAAAGCCGCCCCCCGTCTGACTGATAAAGGAACGATGCTTCATTCGGACCAAGGTGTGCCGTACCGTACGGCGGGGTATAGGGAATTGCTTGCGGAGTATTCCATGGTTCAAAGCATGTCGCGAAAGGCGAACTGTTGGGACAATGCGCCGATGGAAAGCTTCTTTGCGGTGTTGAAGACGGAGTGTTTCTATAACGCAGGTGAATTGACGGTAGATGAATTGATGAAGCAGATAGATGACTATATGGATTACTACAACCGGGAGCGTTGCAGTTTGAAATTGAAAAAGCTGAGTCCTGTCGCATACAGAACCCAGCTTGCACAGAGCGCCTGAATAGGCTTTTATGAGTGTCCAAGATTTGGGGGCCAGTTCAAGCCTGCGTACAGGTTTCAGACGACCTTTTATATTTTCGCGGGCATAGCCCGCGCTACCAGTTGAACACTGCTGGAAATATCTTTCTTTTCGATCGTGTTTCCCTTGATGTGGCGCAGTAAACCGTAGCCTGAATCTCTACTAACTGTGTGCGTGGCTACGCCACTCACCCTACCTGCGGGCGGCACAAACTTTAAAACCGACATGTAGGGTGTATGCGGTACGCACGCACGCGTTTTTTTGCCGTTCTCAAACCATTGTTTCAAACTTTCAGACGACCTCAAACGTCGTCTGAAAACCCAAAACTTATAGTGGATTAACTTTAAACCAGTACGGCGTTGCCTCGCCTTAGCTCAAAGAGAACGATTCTCTAAGGTGCTGAAGCACCAAGTGAATCGGTTCCATACTATCTGTACTGTCTGCGGCTTCGTCGCCTTGTCCTGATTTAAATTTAACCCACTATACAATCTGTCCTTACGAGCGGTAGGCTGCGTTGATGGAGACGTAGTCGTGCGACAGGTCGCAGGTATAGACGGTGGCGGCGGCTTGTCCGCGGTGGAGTTTGATGCGGACGGTGATTTCGTCTTTCGCCATCACTGCCTGCCCTTGTTCTTCGGTGTAGCTTGCGGCGCGGCCGCCGTTTTCGGCAACCAATACGTCGTCCAGATACATTTTGAGGATGTCGGTGTCCAAATCGGCGATGCCGGCGTAGCCGATGGCGGCGAGCAGTCTGCCGAGGTTGGGGTCGGAGGCGAAGAAGGCGGTTTTAACGAGGGGCGAGTGGGCGACGGCGTAGGCGACTTGGCGGGCTTCGTCGCGGGTTTTGGCGTTTTCGACGCGGACGGTGATGAATTTGGTCGCGCCTTCGCCGTCGCGGACGATGGCTTGGGCAAGTTCGAGGGCGAGGCTGCCGAGCAGGTCTTTGAGCTGTTTGTAACGCGGGTCGGCGATGTTGTCGATTTCGCTTTGGCTGTTTTTGCCGGTGGCGATGATGACGAAGCTGTCGTTGGTGCTGGTGTCGCCGTCAACGGTGATGGTGTTGAAGGTTTCGTCGGCGATTTCTTGGGTCATCAGCTGGAGGACGGGTTGGGAAACTTTGGCATCGGTGGCGATGAAGGAGAGCATGGTCGCCATGTTGGGATGAATCATGCCGGAGCCTTTGGCGATGCCGGTGGCGCGGACGGTGTGTTTTTCGCCGACGCTGCCTTCGCGCGAGGCGGATTTGGGCACGGTGTCGGTGGTCATGATGGCGCGTGCGGCATCCGCCCAGTCGGCAGGCTGCATTTTGGGCAGGGCGGCGGTGATTTTGCCGACGGGCAGGGGTTCGAGGATGACGCCTGTGGAGAAGGGAAGGACTTGTGAGGGTTTGCAGCCGGTTTGTTCGGCGGTGGCGGCGCAGGTTTCGATGGCGTCGATCCTGCCTTGCGCGCCTGTACCGGCGTTGGCGTTGCCGGTGTTGATGATGATGGCGCGCACGCCGTCTTCGTCGAAGAGATGTGATTTGGCGATGTGGACGGGGGCAGCACAGAAGCGGTTGGTGGTGAAGACGGCACCGACGGTGTTGCCGCCGGAAAGTACCATCAGGGTGAGGTCGGCACGGTCGGTTTGTTTGATGCCTGCGCGGGCGGTGAAGAGTTGGATGCCGTCGATGTTCAGCAGTTGGTCTGCGGTTTTTTCTGTGAGGTTGACTGCCATTTTGCTGCTCCTTTGTTTGGGGTTGCTATGAGTTTGGGTTTCAGACGACCTTTTTGGTTCATCGGGGTCGTCTGAAAAGTGTTCAGAATCCTAATACGGGGATGATAATCGGGGCGATGGCGGCGGTCAGTACGCCGTTGAGGGTCAGCCCCAGCCCTGCGTATGCTGCCATGCGCCGGCTGCGTTCGAGCGAGGCGGCGATGCCCATGGCGTGTGAGGCGGTGCCGAGCGACATGCCGACCGACGAGGGCATGCCGACGGTGTTTTTAAGCACGGTATAACCGGCTATCTGCCCGACCAGCCCGGCGACGATGACGGTGGCGGCGGTAATGGCGGGGATGCCGCCTATGGTGCGGGTGATTTCGATGGCGATGGGGTTGGTCACGGATTTGGCGGCGAGCGAGAGGACGACTTCGCGTTCCGCGCCCAGCCATTTGGCGAAATACATGCCCGTGATGATGCCGGTCACGCTGCCGGCGAGCTGCGAGACGATGACAGGCAGCCACTGGCTGAAGATTTTTTGGCGGTTTTGATAGAGCGGGACGGCAAGCGCGACGACGGCGGGCTTAAGCCAGAAGTCGATAAACTGCGCGGCATCGTGGTACACGGCGTAATCGATGTCGAGGATTTTGAGGTAGGCAATCAGGGTAACGGTGCTGATTAAGACGGGGTTGAGCAGCAGATAGCCCGTCCGCGCGCGGAGGATGAGTGCCAGCGCGTAAACCGCCAGCGTCAGGAAAAGCAGGACGCTGGGCTGCTGCCACAGGGAAAGGATGCCGTCCATCAGATTTTCTCCCGTATCCATTGATGCACCTTGCCCGTTACCAACAGGACGCACACGGTACTGGCGGCGGCGGAAACGAGTATCGACAGCCAACTGTCGGCAATCAAATCCAAATAACTGATGACGGCGACGCAAGGCGGCACAAGGAAAAGCGTCAGGTTTGCCATCAGCGCGTCGGTAAGCTGCTGCAACCACTCGGCTTTCAACCACCCCGCCTGAAGCATGGCAAACAGAATGCCCATGCCGATGATGCTTCCGGGCAATTTGATGCCCGTAAGGTAGGCGGCGGTTTCGCCGAGCGCGAGGCAGCCGAGCAGGACGAGCAAGGCGCGGATGGTGTGCATGGGTCGGGTTTCCTCTATGGTTTGCCACTTTGCAGACGGGCGGTTTATGAATCTTTGTTAATAATTGAATCATAACGCCCTTGGGGTCGTCTGAAAAGTGTGGCTCAGCCCGAATATAGTGGATTAAATTTAAATCAGGACAAGGCGACGAAGCCGCAGACAGTACAGATAGTACGGAACCGATTCACTTGGTGCTTCAGCACCTTAGAGAATCGTTCTCTTTGAACTAAGGCGAGGCAACGCCGTACTGGTTTAAAGTTAATCCACTATACAACATCGATTTGCCGTTTTCGCGCTTATCTGAATCAATCAATGCTGAAACCCAACAAGGTCGTCTGAAAGCATCTTGCCGGCTTTCAGACGACCTTGTCGGGTTGTCGCCCATAAAAAACGGCATGGTCAAAAGCCACGCCGTCGGATAGGGATTTCCGCCTAGGATTTCCGGTAGGGATTTTCCACACCTTCAATCAAGGCTCGCAGGTATTCGCGCAACTGCTTCTCGCTGCATCCCATCAGGAGCGCGTCTTCGAATGCGTCTTGCGCCGCCTGATAAAGCTCGGTCATGTTTTCGGTCATGACTTTCACTTTTTCAGTGCAGGATACGATTTGCCCGTCGTCGTCATACCATTTGGGCATTTCAGGCATACTCACGTTGGTACTTTCCTAGACTTAATTGAGGAAACGGGACGGATCGTTTTTCTTCACGCGGCGGGCGAAGGCGTATTTGGCATTCCAGTATTTGTTGCTGAGGCTGGTAACTTCGATACGTTTGCCGGTACGCGGCGCGTGGATGAAACGGTTGTTGCCGATGTAGAGGCCGACGTGGGAGATTCTGCCGCGACCCATCGTGCGGAAGAACACCATGTCGCCCGGCTGCAATTCGCTACGCGATACGCCGACACCCATTTTTGCCTGTGCGGCGGAAGTGCGCGGGAGGTTTACGCCCATCGAGCGTTTGAAGATATGCTGCATGAAACCGCTGCAGTCGAAACCTGTGGACGCGGATGTGCCGCCGTAGCGGTAGGCTACGCCCAAAAGCCCCATCGCGCTGCTGATGAGTTCGTCTGCATTGTCTGATGACTGTACAGAACTTACGGGTTGGCGGGGAGCGATCGCGGCAGTGATTGCGCGTCCGGGTTGGAGGAGTGCCGGGGAAGCAGGTTGTCTTGCATCTTCAAATTGGTTTAAAACCTGCTGTCTGCTTCTGACGAACGAATCGAGATCGTCGGCGTTTGCAAAATGAATGCCGGACAGCACATAGACCGAAGCCAATAGTGCCGCCAGCCTGGATAAGGCTTTCATGTTTGACTGATTCCATTTTCAGACGACCTGTCTGCCGCCTGCTATTATGTTATTCTGTATCTGGGATATTCAGGCGATTGTATATAAAAAACAGGATGTTTGGCAAAAAAGCATCTGTTATATTGCGTTAAAGCGTTGTTTATAAAAAATTTTGCGAAGATACCCGACCAATGATGATACCTACTCTGCTCGCTATGCGCGACTTTTCCAGAATGCGCGAAATTATTACCGTGCTGACGAAATACGGCTTGGGCGGCTTTGTGCAGCGCATCCGTTTGGGCGCGGCGGGCGGGGACGAAGTGCATCCCGACAGCCGTTATATGAGTACGCCGCGACGCTTCCGCAAAGCGTTTGAGGAGCTGGGTCCGACCTTCGTCAAACTCGGTCAGGTATTGTCCACGCGGGTCGATATTTTCGGGGCGGAGTGGATTGAAGAGTTCGAACAACTGCAAAGCAACGTCGCGCCGATACCATCGTCTGAAATCTATACTTTGGTCGAAGCCTATCTGGGCAAACCCGTTTCCGAAGTGTTTCGCAGCATAGACCCGAAACCCGCCGGCAGCGCGTCGGTGGCGCAGGTACACCGTGCCGAACTTTTAGACGGAACCGCCGTCGCCGTCAAAGTCAAACGCCCCGACATCGAGCCGGTCATTCAGGCGGATTTGCGGATTTTGAACCACCTCGCCAGACTGATGGAATCCGAAATCCCCGAAGTGCGCCGTTACCAGCCCGTATTGATGGTCGCCTATTTTGCCAAGAGTCTGGCGAAAGAAACCGACTTATCGGTGGAGCTGCGCTATATGCAGCGTTTCGGTCAGACCTTTTCAGACGACCCCTTGGTCCGCATCCCCGCCGTCTATCCCGACATTTCCAACCGGCACATCCTCGTACAAGACTACATCGACGGCACACTCCTGAAAGACGCCGACCTCGAAACCATGCCCCACACCTTGCGCAACGGGCTTGCCGGACGGATTACCGACACCCTCTTCACCATGATGCTGCGGCAAGGCTTTTTCCATGCCGACCCCCATCCGGGCAACATCTTCATCAACGACAACGGCGGTATCACCTTCATCGACTTCGGGCTGGTCGGACACCTCGGCAACACCCGCCGCCGCGAAATCCTCAACCTCATCAACGCCCTAACCAACAACGACGCGCTGCTCATCCAATACGTCCTCAGCGACTGGGCGCAGGGCGATTTGCCCGATGAAAACCTGCTCGGCGCCGATGTTTTGGAAATGCTGCTCAACTACGAACACACGCCCATCCGCGACCTGCGCGTCAGCCAAGTCATCAACGACATCACCTCCATCATGCGCCGCCACGGGCTGACCCTGCCCGGCGACCTCGTGATGCTCTTCAAAACCCTCATCACCCTCGAAGGCGTCGTCAAACGGCTCGACGGCAGTATCGAACTGCTCGAACGCGCCAAACCCATCACCGAAGCCGCCGTCAAAGAACAAGCCTCCGCCGCCCACATCGCCCGCAACGCCAAAACGCAACTGCGCACCCTGTTGCAAATGGCGGAGTCGCTGCCGCAAGACTTCTTCAGGCTGACCAGAATGCTGCAAAAAGGCAAATTCGGCATCACCCTAGACCTCAAGCAGTCAGACCGCATCAGCCATCAAATCGACAGCGCCGCCAACCGCCTGACCATGGGCATCGTCACCGCTGCCCTGATTATTGGTTCGTCCATCGTCATGAGTATAGACACCGGCCCCAAGTTTATCGGCTTCGTCGGCTACCTTATCGCCTTCGCCAACAGCCTGTGGATTATCTGGTCGGTGTGGCGGTCGGGGAAACACTAAACTGCCTGCTTCCGAAGCAGACCGCCTCAAAAGCAGGCAAGAAATTTTGTGCTTTGCACACCTTGCGGCACGATATTAAAACAACTTACGCACTTCGGCTTCGATATCCGCCGCCCGCATAAAAGTTTCGCCGATTAAGAACGTATGCACGCCATGGCCGCGCATAAAGTCCACATCGTCTTTGTTTCGGATACCGCTTTCCGTAACGACCGTTTTGCCCGACAGCTCAGGCAGCAGGTCTAAAGTCTGCTGGAGCGTGACTTCAAAAGTCCGCAGATTGCGGTTGTTCACGCCCCACAGCGGCGTGGTCATGCTGCGGCATTTTTCCAATTCGGATTGATCGTGCAATTCCAGCAGCACGGTCAAGCCCAAATCGTGGGCAACGGCTTCAAAATGCGTCAACTGCTCGGCATCCAAGGCCGCCGCAATCAATAAAATCGCATCAGCGCCCCATGTGCGCGCCTGATAAATCTGATAGTCGTCGATAATGAAATCCTTGCGCAACACCGGCAGGCTGACCGCCGAACGCGCCTGTTTCAAATACTCGGGCGAACCTTGGAAATACACTTCGTCGGTCAACACAGACAAACAAGCCGCCCCCGCGCGTTCATAAGCGCGCGCAATATCCGCAGGGTGAAAATCAGGCCGTATCAGCCCTTTGCTGGGACTGGCTTTTTTGATTTCCGCGATAATGGCAGGCAAGTTTTGAGCGTGTTTATTGCGGATGGAAGCAAAAAAGTCACGCACGGGTTCGGCATCGCGCAACTGCGCTTTGACTTCCGCAAGCGGCACCGCCGCTTTTTGTGCGGCCACTTCTTGAGCCTTGGTGGCAAGGATTTTATTGAGGATATCGGTCATAAATGGCTTTCGGTCAATACATGGCGGAACCACGCAAAACAGCAGGCAACCCGATGCCGCCGCTTTTTGCGTCCTTCCATACCGTAAAGGGAAAAATGGTTTATCTTAACATTTACGAGGTCGTCTGAAAAACAGAAGATGGTTTCAGACGACCTCCCGCGATAACAACACAACATACCCGTCCCGTCCGCAACCGAAATCTACCGCCCATCCCGTCTCGCCGGTCAGACAATCTGCATATGCTATGATGTTTCACTGCCGCGCCATCCAACCGATATCCCGCCGCACACACCCGATACACCCAAAGGAATCATTTATGAAAAGATGGATAATATGGGGCTTCCTCCCGCTTCTCCTCATCTGGGCGACCAGCGTGGCTTGGCTGCATTACCAAGCCGTCCAAGCAGAAAAAGCATCCCAAAACATCAAACCCGCCGACATCGCCGTCATCTTGGGCAATTCCGTCAACAGGCGTGGCAAACCCAATCCCTGCCTGCGCTCCCGAGTGGAAGCAGGCGTCGCCCTCTACCGCCAAAACAAAGTCAGCGGATTGCTGATGAGCGGCGGCACGGACGGCGACGGCAGCAATGAAGCGGCAGCCATGCAATCTATGGCGATAGACATGGGCATCCCGCCCGAACACATCCGCATCGAAAACAAATCGGAAAGCACCTTTGAAAACATCGCCCTAAGCGCACCGCTGTTGCAAGACGTATCCAACGTCATCATCGTCAGCGACGCCTTCCATCTCGCACGCGCCGAGTGGCTCGTCAACCGTCATTTGAAAGACAAAAACGTCCAGTTTTACGCTTCCGATTCCTGCGGCGACTCCACGCCCAATTACCTGCGCAAACTCTCTCGCGAAATACCCGCGTGGATTAAAGCCATGATTATGCACCGCTGAATCCTGTCCGTCCGAAGCAGACGGCTTTCGGTTTGGCAAGCAGCGTTCACAGCTAGGCGTTGTCTGCATGGTTCATCATTGACAAAAGGTCGTCTGAAAACCGAAATCCGTTTTCAGACGACCTTTCCGTTATTCATCCCTTCAAACGCCATAACTGAAAACACCAAGCCACATATCGCCGCAAACGCATTTCCGTTATATCCAAAGAAGCAAACAATATTTCCCGCGCGATTCCCACCTTGTTATATTCCCCGCTCAAGTATTTGTCTGATAAGGAAAATATGATGGGACTCAAATCATGGCTGGGCATTATCTTCATCGGCGCGACGGTGTGGCTCGCCTCATGCGGGCAGTCCGGCGGCACGTCGGGCAAAGGCAAACCCGAGCGCGTCGTCATGTTGAATGTATCGTACGACCCGACACGCGAGTTCTACCGCGAATACAACCCGTTTTTCCAACACTACTGGCAAAAAACACACGGACAGGAAGCAGATATCCGCCTCTCCAACGGCGGTTCGGGCAAGCAATCATTGACCGTGCAAAACGGCTTGAAAGCCGATGTCGTAACGCTTGCGCTGGCATCCGATATCGACGCGCTCCATCACAGCAAATCAGGCAGGCAACTCTTGTCGGCAGATTGGCAAAAAGCCCTGCCGCACAACAGCACGCCCTACACTTCGACCATCGTGTTCCTCGTACGCAAAGGCAACCCCAAGCAGATTCATGACTGGGACGACTTGGTCAAAGGCGACGTACAAATCATCACGGCAAACCCAAAAACCTCAGGCGGCGCACGCTGGAATTTCCTATCGGCTTGGGCATACGCACAAGAAAAAGGCGGGGATGCGGCGGCAGAACAGTTTGTCTCCGAACTCTACCGCCGCGTGCCGGTCATGGACGCAGGCGCGCGCGGTTCGACCATTACCTTTACACGGCGCGGATTAGGCGATGTTTTGCTGGTATGGGAAAACGAAGCGCACCTCGCCTTGCAGGAGAATCCGAACCAATTTGAAATCATCACGCCGTCAATATCCATGCTGTGCGAACCACCCGTCGCCGTGGTCAGCGAAGTAGCAAAAGAAAAAGGCACGGAACAAATCGCCAAAACCTATTTGGAAATGCTGTATAGCAAAGAAGCGCAACGAATGGCAGCACGCCATTTCTACCGCCCCACCGACGAAGCCGTACGCGCCGAATTTAAAACACGCTTCCCCAATTTGAAACTGGTCGGCATCGACGAAACCTTCGGCGGCTGGCGCAAAGCACAAGCACGATTTTTCAACGACGGCGGCGTATTCGATAAGATTTACCGACCGCAAAGCTGATTGCATTCAGATATAGTGGATTAAATCTAAATCAGGACAAGGCGACGAAGCCGCAGACAGTACAGATAGTACGGAACCGATTCACTTGGTGCTTCAGCGCCTTAGAGAATCATTCTCTTTGAGCTAAGGCGAGGCAACGCCGTACTGGTTTAAAGTTAATCCACTATAAAACAAAGGTCGTCTGAAAACCTGTTTCCAAGTTTTCAGACGACCTCTTGGTCTTCATACGCTTACACGAATCAATCAGAAAAACAGCTCGCGCCAGCTGATACGTTGCAGACCACAGATACGGCCTTCTACTGTCAGAGACTCCCCCTTATTTAACAGCAGGCTGCGAGTTGCTTTATTGGAGAAGCATTTATTATTTGGCGTACTCGACGTAACTGATAGCTCTTTATCCGTACCCGTACCTCCTGAGTCCCCGTCTGCGGTCACAGGGGAATCATCCAATTTGCTCGGATTGAGGAAGGTAAAGCTGATAACCCCATCCCGAGTCAAACCATTGGCGTATTGCATACCGAAGCCGTCCAATTTTCGGATAACATTATCAGGTGTAAAGCGTGCGTTGCGTGCGTTCAATGCACCTCCATTATCAGCATTCACACCAATGAACGAAGTTTTTGCCACAGTTTTTACACTTGTACTGGTTGGCAAACAAACATCGGCACCAGCAGATTTTTCTTCTGTAACAGAATCATAGCGACGCACAGTCACAACAGCAGTACGCAAGATCATAGTCGGTTTGACGTTTACCCGTTCACCATCACGCAAATCGATTTTCCAACCTTTTTGGGTTTTGGCAACCTGGTTGTTAGTTAGATAAATATAACCTTCTTTTCCTTTTTCTTCAGGACGAAACTCTTGTTGTTGCAAATCACTTTCGGAAGCAGCGGTTACGGTCTGATTCGGTGTCAAATCTTCATAAATACCGTAAATAGACTGCTTGTCTTTATTGGTCAGATCATTTTGATAAATCTCACTGCCCGTACCGAAAATCACGACATATTCGTTTGCTCTGCGGCGGGAAACGGCGGGCGCGGAGGTAATCGGTTTGCTGGGCGAACCCGTAAAGATTTTAACAGCCTTCCAGTTGTCTGGTTTTTCGCCGCGCAGGTCGAAACGATACATATTGCCGCCACGGTCGCCCGCATAGGCAACATCAATTACACCGTCAAAATCGGTGTCCACAAGGGTCGGCGTGGACAGACCGCCTACACCGCCTTCGACTTCGATTTTTTTCAACAATTCGCCCGGTGCTTTACCTGTACCGCTACCGCGTTTATCGCCCGTACCTACTTCCTTGCCTAACATTTCATATATGTATAATGCAGTTTCGTTTTTCGCATCGGTTTTATCTTCAACACGATAACCGCTGGCAAGAAAACCCGCATAGCGAATGTTTTCTTTTGTATCTACACGCCCGTTATCAGCAGGTCTGTTAACTGAGACGCGTCCGATTTGCGGCGTACCGATGGTATAGCCCAATGTGTTTTTCTCACCTTTAATGGTTTCAAACAATGGAACTGTTTTATTCCATTCGGTATCGGCGACATCCAAACCTGTTTTGGTAGCTTTATCTACATTACCACCGATATTCAGGGCATACGCACCACGACCACCTTGCCCCATCGCACCGAACATAAATACGCGCTGAGTATCATTTTCCGGAGTCTGACGCAAGGTAAATCCGCCGTTAATCATATATTCATGATTGGTAATAGACGATGTATAGCTGTCTTTGGCAATATTTTTCAAAACCTTTGCCAAAGTAACTGTTTTCACATTATTGCCGTCTGCGACATCCCGCTCCATTGTCGAAGGAATGTAACTGACTTTCAGCTCATACGGATGATTTGCATCTGACGAGGTTTGGAACAAATGCACCATGCCGTCATTCGCAGCCGCAACCATATATTTCTGACGCTCGATAGTATCGCTGCCAACTTTATATTTGGTCTTATTACCGACAGCAGCAACCGAACCGTCCAAAATATCGCCTAAATCGCGCTGATCACCTTCCCGAATACGGTAAACCTGACTGTACGGTGTGTTTTTCGACTTATCTTGTATTGACTTATCATCACCAACACGACCCGTCCAATTCAGCAAATCACGCCACTCACCCGAATTTTTACCATTATCTGCAACATCAAAATAGGCATTGTTTAAAGTATTATTGGGAATATTATTAATAAAATAAGTACCGGAATCCGTATTAATCAGGGTTTTACGGTTTGCAAACGACGGGTACTGCTTCAACTCTTCACTGCGTCGGCCATCCTTCCCTAATCTTTGGAAAATAATCTGGCTGCTCCAAGAGTTCGTTTTCAAACCGATAACTGCCGACATCCCAGGCAGGCTGCTGCTGGTCGTTGCAGGCGCGGTCGCACCCACATCGTCATAACCCACATTTTTCGTATCAGATTTAATCTGCTCTATAATGTCGTTAAATGCCTTCGACAAACTTTCAGGTTTATCTGCCTCATAATAATACTCGGGGCGGCTGGCAGCCAGCTGTAAATATCTCTTGCCTGAAGGCGTAATACCTTGCCCGAAGCCTACGGTAAAGGTCTGCACCAGTTGTTTGCTGTAATCCGCAGGATCTTTAGGATCGCCGTTCCAGCTTTTACCTGCATCATCCGTTCCTTCGGTTTTAAAATCCTTTTCCGCAAGTTTTTTGCTAAAGAAGGCTAAGCCATCATTTCTATCCCAAGAGGTATCGTACGCTCCCCCTTTTTCATATTTGCAGAAGCCATGAGGTCTAGCACCAAAATAATTATATGCCTCATTGTATAGAATGCTATCCTTATCAAATGGGTTACTTATATATATATTTCTATTGTAATATTTCGAGTAACGATCATAACCATACCCAAAATCAGGTCCTCCTAAATTTTCTCCACTCCTCCTATCCCATAAATTGCAACTAAGGTTAGCATCACCATCCGACATCAAAACCACATATGATTTCTGACAACGGTATTTCACATTCGGCATAACAATTCGACTGACCAACTCGAAATAACGTGAGGTAGTCGGCGTACCTCTATCGGGATTAATACTTTTTACCCTCTTTGCAATTTCAGTCGCTGGAACAGCAAATCCCTCCCTATCCGTAGTATCTGCTCGTCCTGAGTTATTCAACGTTTGCAACGCCCAATTAAACTCTCCACCATGCTTACTTAACACTTGGCTCAAAGCATCTTTTGCAACTGCCATTCGTGATGCATGAGATATATTGCCATTCTCTACTGAAATACGTTTGCCGTTGATAGAGCTCCGCGCCATACTACCTGAATCATCAATAAACAGCATAATATTATGCTTAACTTCAGGCTGTTTATCGATTTTGGTTTCATTTTGCAGATACAGCGGGACTTTGGCGAACTCGCTTGTCGCGGCATTTGCCGCCCCGTTCATCAGGGCGAGCGCGGAGGCGATGCTGTAAATCATCGGACGGATGGAGCCGGGGCAACGTGAAGATTTGTTTTTCATAATGCGTTCTTTTTTCATAAAATCGTCGGTTGACGGATGATGACGTTGTTTTTATTTTCTCGGAATGAGATTCTAACATTTACGATGTCATTTATGTGGGGTTCGGGCTGTTTTTTTTATCTGACGCGGCGAACAATGGCGAAAATGAAACAGGCGGCGCGATTGTAAAGGCAAAATCCGTTGCCACGTCACGGCTTGAACGATATGGCTTTTTGACGTAGAATGCATTGCTTCTACGGTATAGGCAGCTATGCCTGAAAAAGCACGTTACGCAGCAAAATCAAGGCTGCGGGGCGTGTTTTTTTTTAGCCGATATTTTCTCAGGCGGTCTTTTTTGTAAACAATTTTCAGACGACCCCTGCCCGTTTCTGCAAACCGACCATCATCAGGCAAACAGGATTCCATCATGACCACTCCGGCTCTTCTCGTTCTCGCTGACGGCAGCGTATTTCACGGCACATCAATCGGTTACGAAGGTTCGACTTCCGGCGAAGTCGTGTTCAACACTTCCATGACCGGCTATCAGGAAATCCTGACCGACCCGTCCTACTGCAAACAAATCGTTACCCTTACCTACCCCCACATCGGCAATACCGGCACCAACGCCGAAGACGAAGAAAGCCGCAGCGTTTATGCCGCAGGCTTGATTATCCGCGACCTGCCGCTCTTGCACAGCAACTTCCGCGCCTCCGAAAGCCTGCATGACTATCTGGTGCGCAACAAAACCGTTGCCATCGCCGACATCGACACCCGCCGCCTGACCACGCTGCTGCGTGAAAAAGGCGCACAAGGCGGCGCGATTCTGGCCGGCGCGGACGCTACAGTTGAAAAAGCGCAAGAACTCATCGCCGCGTTCGGCAGCATGGTCGGCAAAGATTTGGCAAAAGAAGTTTCCTGCAAAGAAGCCTACGAATGGACCGAAGGCGAATGGGCGTTGGGCAAAGGTTTCGTTACTCCTGCCGAACAACCGTTCCACGTCGTCGCTTACGATTTCGGCGTAAAAACCAACATCCTGCGTATGCTTGCCGCACGCGGCTGCCGCCTGACCGTCGTCCCCGCCCAAACCAGCGCGGAAGACGTGTTGGCACTCAACCCCGACGGCGTATTCCTGTCCAACGGCCCCGGCGACCCCGAGCCTTGCGACTACGCCATCGAAGCCGTGCAAAAACTGATGGCAAGCGGCAAACCCATCTTCGGCATCTGCTTGGGACACCAGCTCATCAGCCTAGCCATCGGCGCAAAAACCCTGAAAATGCACTTCAGCCACCACGGTGCAAACCACCCCGTGCAAGACTTAGACAGCGGCAAAGTCGTCATCACCAGCCAAAACCACGGCTTCGCCGTCGATGCCGACACCCTGCCCGCCAACGCAAGAATTACCCACAAATCCTTGTTCGACAACACCTTGCAAGGCATCGAACTGACCGACAAATCCGTGTTCTGCTTCCAAGGCCACCCCGAAGCCAGCCCCGGCCCGCAGGATGTCAGCTATCTGTTTGACAAATTCATTGACAATATGAAAGCGGCAAAACAATAAGCCGCCTTTTCAGACGACCTCTCAACTCAACAAGGTCGTCTGAAAAATCCCCCCTCAAGTCAGAAAGGAAACCCCATGACTGAAAAACAAATGCGCGTACTCTCCGTCGTCGCCACCCTGACCGCAGTAGGCATGTACGTTTCCTACATCCCGCAAATCCAAAACAACCTTGCGGGCAACCCCGGCTCGCCGCTGCAACCCCTCGTCGCCGCCATCAACTGCACATTATGGGTTGCCTACGGCTTTTTGAAAGAAAAACGCGACTACCCCGTCGTACTGGCAAACGCCCCCGGCATCATTTTGGGCTTGATTACCTTTATCACCAGCTTTTAAAAACCATACCGATTTCATGCCGGTCAAACGCTGACCGGCCTTACTCACCACCATCAACATAAGGATTCACCCTATGAAAAAAGCAGCCCTGTTTATCGCATTAATCGGCGCATTATCCGCGTGCAACACCATCCACTCCGTCGCACGCGACGCCAATACAGCCGTGCAAGCATGGAATGACGACTACCAAAAACAAAACAATCGCTAACACATTACACCAAACCACAAGGCGGTTTGCCGTCAAACCGCCTGAAGAAAACCCATCCATAAAGGCATTTCATGAAAAAAACGGCTTTACTCCTCTGCCTGCTTATGAGCGCCCCCGCATTCGCAGGTGACAAAACCATCGACCTGAAAAAAATCAGCCAACTCGGTGCGGACATCTTCGATTCCGCCACCCAGGGCGTATACAAAACCATCTCTGAAAGTAGCAAAACCATAGCCAACTCAGAATGCGCCATCCCGACAACCGCCGCAGAATTGGAGCAATTTTCCGTAGACCACTGCCTGAAAGAACCCGCCATGGCAGGCAGCATCTACATGGATCAGGCACTCAAGCAAAAAGGGGCGAGGGTCGATGAAGGTGCAAGAAGCCTAGAAAACCTATCCAATAAAATATTAGAAGGCGTGCAAACCATCATAGACATAGAATAAAACCATATTCGACAACTCAGCACCCACCACTCAATACACCATAACAAACTAACGTTCTCAACATTACTGGAAAGCAACCTACCAAGACCTACATACAAAACGCCAAGATTTTTTCAGACGACCTCAAGGATAGGTTGAATTGGCAAGCCCAACGTTTTTGTATGATTACGCGTGCTATGCTGTTTTTTAAGCTAATCTACACTTACTGAAAAAAGATGGTCATCAAGGCGTTTTCCACACCCAATAATAAAAAAATGAACCCGCCCGAAAAACTATTGACCGCCGACAACCCCGCCCTGCATCAACGCGCCAAAGCCATGCGTCAAGAAATGAGCGAGGCGGAAGCAAAATTGTGGCAGCACCTGCGGGCAGGTCGTCTGAACGGCTATAAATTCCGCCGCCAGCAGCCGATGGGAAACTATATTGTTGATTTTATGTGCGTAACGCCCAAGCTGATTGTCGAAGCAGACGGCGGGCAGCACACAGAACAAGCCGCGTACGACCACGTGCGGACGGCATATCTCAACAGCTTGGGCTTTACCGTGCTGCGTTTTTGGAATCACGAAATTTTGCAGCAAACAAACGATGTACTGGCAGAAATCCTGCGTGTGTTACAGGAATTGGAAAAGCAGCCTGCACGGTAGCAGATGGCTGATTTTGATTAAATTATTGAAAATAATAGGGTGCAAGCCGACTGAATTGAGCATTTATAAAGGTCGTCTGAAAAGTAAAAAGCAGTCTGCACAACCTGTTTTCCTTGCAGAACCCTTAACCCCAACAGCCACCCCATCCTCTCTCCCCGTGGGAGAGAGCTAGAGAGAGGGCAACAAGCCGCAAGGCTTGTATTTGGGGGATTTAGGTATTGGGAAAGATTGCCGCCATTTTGGGAATGCCCTCTCCCCAGCCCTCCCCCACGGGGGAGGGAGCGGGTTACAGCGGATTCAGGCGTTGCGGGTCGTCTGAAAAAGAATGCCCGAAACCTCAACGGCAGGAATTTTCCAGGTAGCCTTTTATCGCAAGGCAGATGGAACAAACGCCGCGAGCGTTTTTTCAGACGACCTTTGAACCCATCGGTAGGATGTGTGCCGCAAGGCACGCACGCGGTGGGTTGGGGTTGCAGGGAAAATGGGGAACGCGTGCGTACCACACACGCCCCACATGCGTGGCGACAGCTTGCTGAATTGAGCGTTTAACAGGTCGTCTGAAAAGCAAAAAAGCAGCCTACACAACCTGTTTTCCTTGCAGAACCCTTAATCCCGACCGCCGCCCGGTCCTCTCTCCCGTGGGAGAGAGTTAGAGAGAGGGCAACAAGCCGCAAGGCTTGTATTTTGAGTGGTAGGATATTGGGAAAGATTGCCGCTATTCGGGAGAATGCCCTCTCCCCAGCCCTCCCCCACGGGGGAGGGAGCGGATTGCAGCAAATTCAGGCGTTGCAGGTCGTCTGAAAAAGAATGCCCGAAACATCAACGGCAGGAATTTTCAGGTAGCCTTTTATCGCAAGGCAGATGGAACAAACGTTGCGAACATTTTTTCAGACGGCCTTTGAACCCCTCGGTAGTGTGTGTGCCGCAAGGCACGCACGCGGTGGGTTGGGGTTGTAGAGAAAATGGAGAACGCGTGCTTGCGTACCGCACACACCCTAACATGCGGGCTACGGCTTGCTAAATTTAGGATTATCTAGGAGTCTAGGAGAGTAACCATGAATAAACCACCCGCGAGGCATCATTACGTTCCTCAATTCTTTTTAAAAGCTTGGGGAAATGACCCACATGCTTACAATGTTTCTCAAAAAAGATGGTTTCAAACATCCACTGCAAATATTGCATTAGAAAATAATCTTTACGTCCTAAGTGATGAAATAGAATCCAGTTTTATTACGCCATATATAGATGGGTTCAACTCGGATATTAAATTTGCACAAAATAATCAATGGAAAGATCTTTCTGTTATTCAAAAAGATTATATATACAAATTTATTATATTGCTTGATGCAAGAAACCCAAACTCGATAAAACAAATGAAAGATGGCTGTAAGTCTTTTATTCCACAACTAGAAAAAATACTAAATACCAATAATAGTTTTGAAAAAAACATCCTGAATGGTGCAAAAAATGGAGTTCTTATTCTTGTTCTTACAGCAATTCATGAATTAGGTCTGAATAACTTCATACAATCAGGAAAATCAGCTTCAACTTTTGAAAAATTACAAACATTAATGAAATTTCTTCAACAGAATAATAATTGGCCTTTAAGTTACTTATCTTCTCTGAAAAATAAAAGCGTTTTCTTTGATGAATTTATTATTTCTGATGAAAGTCTTCTATGTTCAAATTCACCTGTTTTTAGACATGGGGAGTATGATAAAAAGTTCACAGTAGCTATTAATTTATCTCCTTCTAAAGCTTATTTTATCAGCAATGAAGATAATTTGATTGAAAAATATAATAATATGAATTATATTGAAAAAATTAATTTTTTCAATATAATGACAATAAAAAAATCTTCATTTGTTTTCTCCAAGAAAAAAAATGAAGAAATATCATTATTTATAGAAAAAGTATTACTTTAAAATATTGAAAGAAAGACCCACCCATGCCCAAACGTACCGACCTAAAATCCATCCTTATCATCGGCGCCGGCCCTATCGTTATCGGTCAGGCCTGCGAATTTGACTATTCGGGCGCACAGGCCTGCAAGGCTTTGCGTGAAGAAGGCTATAAAGTCATTCTGGTGAATTCCAACCCCGCCACGATTATGACCGACCCCGAAATGGCGGATGTTACCTACATCGAGCCGATTATGTGGCAGACGGTGGAGAAGATTATCGCCAAGGAGCGGCCTGATGCGATTCTGCCGACGATGGGCGGTCAGACCGCGCTGAACTGTGCGCTGGATTTGGCGCGCAACGGCGTGTTGGCGAAATACAATGTCGAGCTGATCGGCGCGACGGAAGACGCGATCGACAAGGCGGAAGACCGCGGCCGCTTTAAGGAGGCGATGGAGAAAATCGGCCTCTCCTGCCCGAAATCTTTTGTCTGCCACACGATGAACGAAGCCTTGACGGCGCAGGAACAGGTCGGCTTCCCGACGCTGATTCGTCCGTCTTTCACGATGGGCGGTTCGGGCGGCGGCATTGCCTACAATAAAGACGAGTTTATGGCGATTTGCGAACGCGGTTTCGATGCGTCGCCCACACATGAGCTGTTGATTGAGCAGTCCGTCCTCGGCTGGAAAGAGTACGAGATGGAGGTGGTGCGCGATAAGGCAGACAACTGCATCATCATTTGTTCGATTGAAAACTTCGACCCGATGGGCGTGCATACGGGCGACTCGATTACGGTTGCGCCGGCTCAAACGCTGACGGACAAAGAATACCAAATCATGCGCAACGCAAGCTTGGCGGTATTGCGCGAAATCGGCGTGGACACGGGCGGCTCGAACGTTCAGTTTGCGGTGAACCCTGAAAACGGCGAGATGATTGTGATTGAGATGAACCCGCGCGTGAGCCGTTCGTCCGCGCTGGCTTCCAAAGCGACGGGTTTCCCGATTGCGAAAGTGGCGGCGAAACTGGCTGTCGGCTTTACGCTGGACGAGTTGCGCAACGACATCACCGGTGGCCGTACGCCCGCGTCGTTCGAGCCTTCCATCGACTATGTGGTAACCAAAATCCCGCGTTTCGCGTTTGAAAAATTCCCCGCCGCAGACGACCGCCTGACCACGCAGATGAAATCGGTGGGCGAAGTAATGGCGATGGGCCGCACCATTCAGGAAAGCTTCCAAAAAGCCCTGCGCGGCTTGGAAACGGGCTTATGCGGCTTCAATCCGAGAAGCTCCGACAAAGCGGAAATCCGCCGCGAACTGGCGAACCCCGGCCCCGAACGTATGCTGTTTGTGGCAGACGCGTTCCGCGCGGGCTTCACGCTGGACGAAATTCATGAAATCTGCGCCATCGACCCTTGGTTCTTGGCGCAAATCGAAGACTTGGTGAAAGAAGAGCAGCAGGTAAGTGCAGGCTGCCTGCAAGATTTGGATTTCGCCGGCTTACGTCGTCTGAAACGCAAAGGCTTCTCCGACAAACGCATCGCGCAACTTTTAGGCGTAAAAGAAAAAGAAGTGCGCGAACACCGCTACGCGCTGAAGCTGCATCCCGTCTATAAACGCGTCGATACCTGCGCCGCCGAGTTCGCCACCGAAACCGCCTACCTCTACTCTACTTACGAAGAGAAATGCGAAGCGCGTCCTTCCGACCGTAAAAAAGTGATGATTCTCGGCGGCGGCCCGAACCGTATCGGTCAGGGCATCGAGTTTGACTATTGCTGCGTTCACGCCGCGCTCGCCCTGCGCGAATCGGGCTTTGAAACCATCATGGTCAACTGCAACCCCGAAACCGTGTCCACCGACTTCGACACCAGCGACCGCCTGTATTTCGAGCCGCTGACGCTGGAAGACGTGTTGGAAATCGTCCGCACCGAAAACCCGTGGGGCGTGATTGTGCATTACGGCGGTCAAACCCCGCTCAAACTCGCCAACGCGCTGGTTGAAAACGGCGTAAACATCATCGGCACATCCGCCGACAGCATCGACGCCGCCGAAGACCGCGAACGCTTCCAAAAAGTATTGAACGACTTAGGCCTGCGCCAACCGCCCAACCGCATCGCCCACAACGAAGAAGAAGCGCTCGTCAAAGCCGAAGAAATCGGCTATCCGCTGGTCGTGCGCCCGTCTTACGTCCTCGGCGGCCGCGCCATGCAGGTCGTCCACTCCGCCGAAGAGCTGCAAAAATACATGCGCGAAGCCGTGCAGGTATCCGAAGACAGCCCCGTGTTGCTCGACTTCTTCCTGAACAACGCGATTGAAGTCGATGTGGACTGCGTTTCAGACGGCAAAGACGTCGTTATCGGCGGCATCATGCAGCACGTCGAACAGGCAGGCATCCACTCCGGCGACTCCGGCTGCTCGCTGCCGCCCTACTCGCTCAGCGAAGAAATCCAAGACGAAATCCGCCGCCAAACCAAAGCCATGGCCTACGCGCTGAGCGTGGTCGGCCTGATGAACGTACAGTTTGCCGTGCAGGACGGCGTGGTGTTCGTGTTGGAAGTGAACCCGCGCGCCAGCCGTACCGTCCCCTTCGTCTCCAAAGCCACCGGCGTGCCGCTCGCCAAAGTCGGCGCGCGCTGCATGGCAGGCATTTCCCTGCAAGAGCAAGGCGTGGAAAAAGAAGTCGTTCCCGATTTCTATGCCGTTAAAGAAGCCGTGTTCCCCTTCATCAAATTCCCCGGCGTGGACACCATCCTCGGCCCGGAAATGCGCTCCACCGGCGAAGTGATGGGCGTGGGCGCAAGCTTCGGCGAAGCCTACTACAAAGCCCAACTCGGCGCAGGCGAACGCCTGAACCCGACCGGCAAAATCTTCCTCGCCGTGCGCGACGAAGACAAACCGCTCATCGTCAAAACCGCGCAAAACTTCCAAGCACTCGGCTACGGCGTCTGCGCCACACGCGGCACCGCCGAATACCTGAAAGAGCACGGCATCATCGTGCAGGCGGTAAACAAAGTGCAGGAAGGCCGCCCGCACATCGTGGACGCGATCAAAAACGGCGAAATCGCGCTGGTAGTGAACACCGTCAGCAGCTCGGCGCAGTCCATCGCCGACAGCCACAGTATCCGCCGCACCTCCCTCACCCAACGCGTGCCGCAATACACCACCGTCGCCGGCGGCGAAGCCATGAGCGAAGGCGCAAAAAGCCGCGACCACCTGGGCGTGTACAGCGTGCAGGAGTTGCACGGACGGTTGAAAAACAGAGGCTGAATCTGAATCGGGTTTAGCTTGAACAAAAGGTCGTCTGAAAATAAGGCTTATCTTTCAGACGACCTTATATATTGCCTGCCGAAAGAGACAGTTTCCTTATGAAGCATATTTATCGATATAGCGTATTAAGGCTAAATTAGGCAAGGTGGCGAGGGTACTGGTTTAAACTTAAACCACTTCGTTCAAAATTAGCGTATTCATTAGAAAGAAACCGCCATGCTACAAAACTGGCTGAGATATTGGAAAAGCACCCTGCTTTACTCAGATATCCGACCCATAGAAATTTCACACAACCCTTTTAAGGTGGAAAGCTACAAGGATATAGACACTATTGGAAAAAACCTCGCTAATGAACTATGGTTGGAAAGTGGAAAAGGGAAAAGCACCTCAAAAATCGAAATTCTCCTATGTCCGGCACAATCTCCGCTTACTGTAGAAATGCAGCAACAGAAAAATGAATCAATTTGCTTATTTTGGATTCCTGCGCTGATAGACAGGGAAGGTAGGCTTTCTATATCCATGAATTGGAACAATCGTCCTAAAACACCTTTTTTCATACGGGACTGTTTGACCCCAAATCCATCTAATTTTTATGCCATAGGTTCAGAAAGAAATGCGACTAAAGCGTTAGAACAAGAAAAATTTGATACAAATTCTTGGTCTGAATATTGGGAAAAATGTGAAAGAGTTTTCAAAGAAGTATCAGAAAAATCATTTGAAGAATTTAACAGTTTTTCCGAAAAATCAGTTTACGTAGAGCTGATGCCTTTACGTAATCTCAGCAACAATATTTTAAAATTGTATGATTTTTTGACTGACAAAGACGAGCTTACCAATAATCATCCACTCTTAAACAAGCTCCTTTGTCCTCAAACCGAAAAACAGCCTTACCCTGACGATCATGCTGTTTGGTTCAACACCAATCACATTGGGCAGTTCAGCGGAGAATTTCCGCTTGCCACTTCACAACGAATAGCTCTGCGTGCATTTACCGACAGCCAAACAGGGGATATTTTGGCAGTAAATGGACCACCAGGAACGGGCAAAACCACGTTGTTGCAGTCAGTTATTGCCAATCTGGCAGTGCAGAGTGTATTGAATAACGAGCCACCGCCTCTAATTTTGGCCAGTTCAACCAATAACCAAGCGATTACAAATATTTTAAACGGTTTCTCTCTACCTGAAGAATCCGATTTGCTGACCTCACACTGGCTTCCGGATGTCCCAT
Organism: Neisseria macacae ATCC 33926; assembly: GCF_022749495.1. Taxonomy (NCBI): domain Bacteria; kingdom Pseudomonadati; phylum Pseudomonadota; class Betaproteobacteria; order Neisseriales; family Neisseriaceae; genus Neisseria; species Neisseria macacae. The sequence continues at coordinate 2,684,995 of NZ_CP094241.1, forward strand.
CGCTGGGACTTTATATGTCCGGACAAAATAAAAGTAATTATCTCATGCACAGCTTAAAAGAAAAAAATCAGACAACCGGTTTTTTTGCCGATTATGAAAAAACCCCCGTGCATGAATTAGAGAAATCATTTCTCGAGAAAGCAGCAAATTATCTTGAAAACAAACCTAAAAATATCACTGAAGCCAAATCCCTACTAAAAAATAAGGTTACCTACCTATGTAACAAAACAAGAGAAGCAATAGACAACCTTGCCCTTTCCGACGAACTGACCAAACACTTGGCACAGCTTTGTACCGAATATGGAGGTAACTGTTTTAGTGATGCTGATCTTTCCCTCAAACGGTTATCTGAAAAAACAGATACAGCTATAACAAACTACAAAACATTTTTACATGAGATCTGTCTTCAAAGAAAAAATCTCCCCTGGTTTTACAAACTGATGCCGTTCTTAGCAAAAGCAAAAGACTCCCGAAAAACATTGTTCCAACGTCTCGCAGCCCAGTATAGCATTGCAGACGACCTAGTTACCAATTGGTCGGATTATCCAAATATCTGCACAAAAACCAATTTAAAACTGACCCAGCTTTTCTGCACAAAACAGGAACTGTCAGATAAACGAGAAAACTTAAATCGTTTGAACGTGGAATGCGCTAAAACAATTGATGGACACGCCGCATTTCTCACAGAATGGAATAGCAGATTCTCAGACAAACTGGAAAGCTTGCATAAAAAAACGGGAGGAGAATACCGGAACCTATCTGCTGTCGCGGACTTGAACATTCGTTTAGATATTTCCTACCGCCATCAGGCATTTTGGTTGGCACTGCATTATCGGGAAGCAGATTATTTGGAACATCTGCGGAATAGGCAGGAAAAAATTACTAAAATGAAAAAAAATGATTCCGAATTTGGCAGTCAAGCCTACAAAAACAATATGCAGCGTTTCGCTTGCCTAACACCATTATTCATTTCCACCTTCCACTCTGCCCCAAAATACAGCCAATATTTTGACAGTAAGAATGCGATAAAGGCCAAACCTTATTATGCTTTATACGACTATCTGATTATCGATGAAGCAGGACAAGTTGCTCCTGATATTGCCGTCCCAACATTTTCACTGGCAAAAACTGCCTTGGTTGTTGGTGATACAGAACAAATCGAACCCGTATGGTCGGTTACTCCCGAAATGGACGGTGTGCTATATCAATACATCCTCAAAGGCGACGAAGAATGCTGGAATTTTCATAGTGCGCAAGGGCGGCTCAGCAGTTCGGGAGCAATTATGAAAATGGCTCAAAATTCCTGCGTCTATAGAAAACAATCTTCAAACGGTATAGTGATGAACGGCCTACTACTTACTGAACACCGTCGCTGCCGGGACAGTCTGATTTCTTACAGCAACGAGTATGTCTACAAAGGAAGCCTAAAACCAATGCGTGGCGACACACCTTCTGCCAACCTAAGCTTTACCAAAACCAGCCGATGCTATATCCATATCGACTACCACTCCGAACGTTTTGGAAAAAGTTACTGTAACCGATTGGAAGCCGAAGCAATTGCCGAATGGATACACAGACATGCACAGGAACTTTGCAAAAAATATGGCAAAAACGGAGAAGACAATTCTCTAGCAGAAATTATTGCTGTCGTCACACCATACAAACCGCAGGTTGCCGCCATCAAAACAGCCTTAAGAAAACGCAACAAAGACTACGCTGAAATTACAGTCGGTACCGTTCATGCCCTACAGGGAGCAGAAAGATTTGTCGTACTGTTTTCGACCGTCCTGTCGCCAGGAAACCCGCCGTATTTCCTCAACAGGAACTACAATATGTTAAATGTCGCGGTTTCGCGTGCTAAAGATTATTTTGTCTTATTTGGCAATATGAATATGTTGCGCCAAACTCGCAATACGCCTGTAGGCAATCTGCACGCCTGGCTGACAGAGAACCCCGATTCGGAATTGGACAACAGTTTTCTTTATGATTTTTTGGGTAAGCAGAATAATGGTGACAAAAAAATATTCTATTACCATAATGCATTTTGCGAGCACATCAATACTTCACAAAGACATGATGAAATCTTAAAAGCTGCGCTTACTAGATGTGCAGCAGGAAAGGAAATCGTGATTGTTTCTCCGTTTCTCTCCATTAATGCCGTAAGTCCTTTAGCACAAAATTTCCAAGATGCAACAAGCAGAAACGTAAAGGTCATCGTCTATTGTGACCGTCGCTTTACTCATGAATACGGACAATGGAAACCCTCTGCACAAAAAGCTAGAGACAAACTGACTGAATGGAAGGTTATTGTCAGAGAAATACACGGCATTCATTCTAAAACCGTTATCTTTGAAAATAACGAAGCAGACTATGTCTTAATCGAAGGTTCATTCAACTGGCTCTCTGCCGTTCGAGATTCTGAAAATAACTACCACAGCTACGAAGCATCCATCCTATTGAAAGGGGAAAACATCAGTAGAAAATGCCGCGAATTAAAAACAATGTTCCAAAAAATGAGTATAAATACCACCCAATAAAGATGTTAAGGTCGTCTGAAAACCAGTTTTCCGGTTTGAACTGCACCCCAAAAGTTGGACATCCCCTCCAACTCACAAGGTGCAGTTTTTTTATGAGCAAATATACATTACACTTCAAATACCAAGCCGTACTCCACTACCTGCATATACGCAGCCAACAACGTACCGCAGACCACTACGGCATTTCCCGAACCCACCTGAGACGATGGATACGCGCCTATCAAGAAGGCGGTATCGGCGCACTCGAACATCCCCAATCCAAAACCATGCCCCAACACCGCAAAAACCCCTTCATCGCCGACAAACCCGACCAAGAAAAAACGCAGGCAGAGCTTATCGAAGAGTTGTGCTATATGCGCGCAGAGGTCGCCTACCTAAAGGAGTTAAAAGCCCTCAGCCAAAAACAGACCGAAAAGGACAAAGCCAAACCGTCCAAACACTGAGGGCGCAACACCCGCTCAAATACCTGCTGCACATCGCAAACCTGCCCAAAAGCAGCTTTTACTACCACCACCAAGACCAGCCCGACACCGACGCAGCCGACAAAGCCCTCCTTGTCGAAACCTACCGGCGGCATAAAGGACGCTACGGACAAAGGCGCATTGCCGCAGCATTGGGTTGGAACCGCAAAAAAGCGGCGCGGTTGATGAGGCAGCTAGGGCTGAAAGCCCTCATACGGGCGAAAAAAGCCTACCGCCATCCCGCCATGGGCGAAATATCGGAACACCTCCTCAAACGCCGGTTCAAAGCCCGAAAGCCCAACGAAAAATGGCTGACCGACGTTACCGAACTCAAAGGGAAGGACGGCAAACTGTACCTCTCGCCGATATTGGACTTGTTCAACCGAGAAATCGTCGCCTACGCCATGAGCCGCAGAGCCGACAGCGAAATGGTGAAGGAAATGCTCGAAAAAGCTGCCCCCCGTCTGACTGATAAGGGAACGATGCTTCATTCGGACCAAGGTGTGCTGTACCGTACGGCGGGGTATAGGGAATTGCTTGCGGAGCATTCCATGGTTCAAAGCATGTCGCGAAAGGCGAACTGTTGGGACAATGCGCCGATGGAAAGCTTCTTTGCGGTGTTGAAGACGGAGTGTTTCTATAACGCAGGTGAATTGACGGTAGATGAATTGATGAAGCAGATAGATGACTATATGGATTACTACAACCGGGAGCGTTGCAGTTTGAAATTGAAAAAGCTGAGTCCTGTCGCATACAGAACCCAGCTTGCACAGAGCGCCTGAATAGGCTTTTATGAGCGTCCAAGATTTGGGGGCCAGTTCAGTTTTCAGACGACCTTTTCCCTATTATTTCCCTACCTTATTCGGGACGCATCTGCGGGAACAGAATCACGTCGCGGATGGTTTGCGAATCGGTCAGCAGCATCACCAGGCGGTCGATGCCGATGCCGCAACCGCCTGTCGGCGGCAGGCCGAATTCCATCGCGCGGATGTAGTCGGCATCGTAGTGCATGGCTTCGTCGTCGCCCGCGTCTTTTTGCGCCACTTGCGCTTTGAAGCGTTCGGCTTGATCTTCGGGGTCGTTCAACTCGGAATAGCCGTTTGCCAGTTCGCGGCCGACAACGAACAATTCGAAACGCTCGGTCAGTCCTTGTTTCGTATCCGAGGCGCGTGCCAACGGGGAAACTTCGACCGGGTAATCGACGATGAAGGTCGGGTTCCACAGTTTGCCCTCGGCGCAACCTTCAAACAGGGCGAGTTGCAGGCTGCCGATGCCGGGGGACGGCGGCAGGCTTTCGCCGTGTTTGACGATTTCTTTTTTCAGCCACTCCGCATCGTTCAACTGCTCGTCGGTGTAGTGCGGATTGTATTTTTTGATGGCTTCGAGAATGGTCAGGCGCTCAAACGGGCTTTCCAAATCGACTTCTTTGCCGTTGTAGCTGATTTTCGCCGTGCCGTTTACCGTGCGCGATGCGTTGCGGATGATGTCTTCCGCCATCTGCATCATGCGTTCGTAGTCGGAGAAGGCTTCGTAGAATTCAATCATGGTGAATTCGGGGTTGTGGCGCACGGACATGCCTTCGTTGCGGAAGCTGCGGTTGATTTCAAACACGCGCTCCAAACCGCCAACCACCAAGCGTTTCAGATACAGCTCGGGGGCGATGCGCAGGTAGAGCGGGATGTCCAAGGCGTTGTGGTGGGTCACAAACGGTTTCGCCGTCGCGCCGCCGGGAATCGGGTGCATCATCGGGGTTTCGACTTCGAGATAATGCTCGTTCACCATGAAATTGCGCACGGATTGGATGATTTGGCTGCGTTTGATAAACGTATTGCGCGATTCTTCGTTGGCAATCAAATCGACGTAGCGTTGGCGGTATTTGGTTTCCTGATCGCTCAAGCCTTTGTGTTTGTCGGGCAGCGGGCGCAGGGATTTGGACAGCAGGCGGATGTCGGACACGCGCACGGTCAATTCGCCGTGGTTGGTTTTGAACAAAGTGCCTTCCGCACCGACGATGTCGCCCAAGTCCCAATGGTTGAAATCGTCCAAAACTTCCTGACTCACGCCTTTGTTGTTCAGATAAAGCTGGATTTGGCCGGTCACGTCTTGGATGGTGGCGAAGCTCGCCTTGCCCATTTGGCGTTTGAGCATCATGCGGCCGGCAATTTTGACGGGAACGGCTTGCGGGTCGAGTTCTTCTTTGCTGATTTCGCCGTATCGGGCGTGCAAATCGGCGGCAAAGCTGTCGCGCTTGAAGTCGTTGGGATAGGCAATGCGCTGTTGGCGGATGTTGTGCAGTTTTTCGCGGCGCAGGGCGATGATTTGGTTTTCATCCAACTGCGGCTCGGTTTGCGGATTGTTTTGTTCGCTCATGGTGTTTTCCGGAAAAATAAATCAGGCGCAATCTGTTTCAGACGACCTGATTGAATCACAAAATTTGCGCATATTTTACGCGATGTCGGTGTTTTTTTCTATCCGGCTCAAAAGGTCGTCTGAAAAACATCGGGCAGGGGTTTCCGGTCAATCCGTTTGGCGGGAAAAAGATACCTGAAATCAAGTTTGGAAAAACATTTGGCTTTTTTGCTGTTATACTCATTCCATTTATTTCAAATCAATATCTGAAGATTATGTACTGGTCTATTCCCGATATCCCCGATACCATCGTCGCCCGCAAAAACAGCAAGTGGAATACCCCTTGGGTATGGCTGACGGTATTGGCTTTGCTTTTCATTGCGGCGTTGATTGTTGTGTTGTGGCTGAAAATCAGCCCGTTTTATCTGTTGATACCGGTTGGCGTTTGGGGCGCGGCTTTGCTGTACCGCTTTATCTTGTCGATGAACCGCAGCGCGGCAGCAGATGCTTGGGAAACCGAAAAATCGAATATCCGCAAAAAATGGACGGATTGGGCGCAAAGAAGCATCGTATTGGTCGATTCGCATACCATCCTGCCCGACCCCTTGTCGCTGCCGGACGTCATTACCCAAGCCTCAGGCGGACGAAATGCCGATCTTTTTCTGTTTCCGCGTGATGAAGACGAAGACCTGTGGCGCAGCGGCTATCCTTACGTTGCCGAACATTTTTACCAAAAATTGAGCGAATTGGCGGAGTATCGGCAGCCTGTGACCCTGCACATCGATGCGCCGGATGAAGAAGCGTATTTGAACTGGCAGCAAAGATTTGAAGAAATCGCCGAAATGGCGGGTGTCCGCGCGACTATCAAGCCTCTGTCTGATGGCGAAAGTTTGATGGGCGATTGGGTGGAAAACCGCCAGTTTGAAGGCATCCATGTGATTTTTTCGGCATGGCTGAACGAAGACGCTTCAGATGCCGAGTTTACAGAAAACGCAACTTGGCTGGCGTTCGCCTCGCCTTATGCCGCCAAACAGAACAAATTGCCCGTCAAAGCCGTTTTGCAGCGCCCGATTGCCATCTCCCTGTCCGATGAAACGGCACAAAACAAAGCGTTCGGACATTACGCCGATTACGCTTTGAAAAACCGCACCGTCCATGCCGCCTGGTTTACCGCGCCTCCTAAAGATACGCAGCAATACGTCGGCAAACTTCGCCAAGCAGGCGTCAGCTGGAACGATAATTTCGACCTACCCCTGATACACACGCCCGAACCCTATACAGGTCAACTTCCGCGAGAAAGCCACTGGCTAACTTTGGGCTTGATGGCTGAAAACATCGACCAGCAAAACCAATTGTTCGGCTGGCAGAAAGACGGCAATCTGTATATGGGCTGCCTGATTCATCAAAATTCAGTAGCATAAGCCGACTATCTTGTCAGGGTACGAAAGGTCGTCTGAAAACTTGAAGTTTGGGTTTTCAGACGACCTTTTATTGAATCGATACATGCTCGGAACAAACCGAGCCCGTAGCGTGGGCTTTGCCCGCGATATGAATGTACGGATACCGCCCAATTTAGATGGTTAAATGGCAGATTTCGTGGGCTACGGATTGCTGCAACGGCAACCTGTTCCTTCCCCCGTCCGGCGGGGGAAGGTTAGGATGGGGGTGGTTCTATGGCTTTTAGGTAAAATCAAATTAGTTTGCTCCATAGAGTCACCCTCTCCCGCCAAACGAAAGAGGGTGAAGACCGCAGATAAAAACAAGGTCGTCTGAAAACCTGAATCCCAAGTTTTCAGACGACCTCTTTATTTTCAAACCCAACTTACTTGACGCGTCCTGCTTTCAACACGCGTTGGGCGAAGAACACCATGCCTGTGATGAAGAACGCCAGTCCCAGCCATGATGCGGTGGTTTCCCAGTTTTCTAGACCCAGCGCGAGCGGGGCGTCGGAGCCACCGTTGGTCACGGAGAAGGCGATGATGAATGCCATCACTACGCCGACCAGGCTTTCGCCGACAATCAAACCGGCGGAGAACAAGGTTCCGATACGCTCGGCGTTTTTCAGACGACCTTCACGGTTTTCCGCTTTCTTGCCGATGATGTGTTTCAACACCGCCGCCAACACTGCACCGATCACGATGGGCATAGTGACGGACGGCGGCAGGTAGATGCCCATGCCGACTGCGAGGACAGGCAGTGCGCGTTTGCCGCCGGACGATTTTTTCAACACCAAATCGACGACGATTAACACCGCGCCGATCGCGATACCGGTGAAGATGTACGCCCATTCAAGGTTGTGGGCGAAAATACCCGACGCGATGGTCGTCATCAAAGTCGCTTGCGGAGCCGCCAAAGCCTGCGCCGCGTCCATGCCTTCGCGCGGCATTGCGCCGGTAAAGCCATAAGCTTCGTAGAGCAGTTCCAACACGGGCGAGATGACGAATGCGCCGACGATACAGCCGATAATCAACGCAATCTGTTGTCTCCAAGGCGTTGCTTTGAGCAGGTAGCCGGTTTTCAAGTCTTGCAGGTTATCGTTGGAAATCGAAGCCACACAAATCACTGCCGAGCCGCAGAACAAGGTCAGAGCCAGCAAGAATTTGCGGTTGGCTTCATCCGCCATCAAGCTGCCGGATTCTCCCACGACCAACAACACCAGCGAAATGATGACGATGGAAACCATGCCCACACCGGAAATCGGGCTGGAAGACGAGCCGACCAAACCAGTCATATAACCGCAGGCGGCGGCGACCAAAAAGCCGATGACGGAAGCTAAAAGCGTACAAACGACCACCAAAAGCCAAGCCATGCCGCCCGTAATGTGCGAATCGCCGATAAAGTGATAAAACGATACGCCCAAAATCAGCATCATGGACAATACCCAAAAAATCATGGCTTTAGGTGACAAATCCTGTTCGGCGCGTTCCGCAGCGGGCGCGCCGCCGCCGAAACTCTTGAACGACATTTTCAGACCCTCGAGCATCGGCTTGAGCAGCATCAAAAGCGTCCAAACCGCCGCGATACCGATGGTACCCGCGCCGATAAAGCGTACTTTTTCCTTCCACAGCTTCATCGCAAACGCCGCCATTTCCATATCGGCAGGCTGCGGAATGTGCGATGAAAAATACGGCACGGCAATACCCCAAGCAATCGAAATGCCCAACAGGATGGCAATGCCGCCCGTCAGCCCGACCAAGTAGCCCGCGCCCAACAATGCCAGCGAAAAGCCCATCGGCAGTTGGAAAATCGCCGTGCCGCTTTTAAACCAATAACTCGCACTGTCGGCAATCACGCGCAAACCGTTGGAACAAAAACTCATAAAGCCCGCCAACGCGCCGCCAGCCGCCAGCTCTTTAATGCCGCTGCCGCCCTGACGGCCTTCCTCTTCCTCGTGGCTGCCGACTTTCAAAATCTCCGCCGCCGCCACACCTTCGGGATAAGGCAACTCGCTTTTCACCACCATCGCGTAACGCAGCGGAATGGTGAAAATCACCCCCAAAATCCCGCCGGCAATACATAAAAGCGTCGTCTGCCAAAACGGGAAACCGCTCCAGTAGCCCGCCATCAGCAAACCGGGCAGGACGAAGATGATGGTCGAAAGCGTACCCGCCGCCGAAGCCTGCGTCTGCACCATATTGTTTTCCAAAATATTGCTGCCTTTGCAAAACTTCAAAACCGCCATCGAAATCACCGCCGCCGGAATCGACGAAGCAAAGGTCAGACCGACCTTCAAGCCGAGGTAAACGTTCGACGCGGTAAAGATCACGGTAATCAGCGCACCGAGTATCATGCCCCGAAGCGTCAGCTCGCGGTAATCCGCGTAAGGATCGTGGGTGGATTGTGTCATCGTGGATAGCCTTTCGGTTGATAAAAAACACGACGGCAGGCTCGAACCGGCTGCCGAATCTGCCTTTATGTTGTTGCGGCAGCAAGGAAATGTCAAGTTAGACAAAGAATGTGCAAAGAAAGCGGAAAAGTATAGTGGATTAAAATTGCAATGATACGGCGTTGCCAACGCCCTTATGTACTACCCGTACACGGCGGGCGTTGCCGCCTTGTCTCATTTTTATTTTAATCCACTATAAAAGGTCGTCTGAAACCGGTGTCCGCATTTTCAGACGACCTTAACGGTTCAAATCGCCTCACCCAACTCTGAAAAAACCTCCGAATCTCACCATTTATAGTGGATTAAATTTAAATCAGGACAAGGCGACGAAGCCGCAGACAGTACAGATAGTACGGAACCGATTCACTTGGTGCTTCAGCACCTTAGAGAATCGTTCTCTTTGAGCTAAGGCGAGGCAACGCCTTACTGGTTTAAAGTTAATCCACTATATTCCTTCAATGACCGACCGTCCTTATATAAAAAAATCCGTTCCTCCCGTTGACGGATCGTTCAGATTCGGAGCCTGCTCCAGATTTCAGACGACCTGTTGTCGCTTTTACGCCACTTCAAACAACTTTAAAGATAACGTCATTTCATGACAAAACCTTGCAATCGGCTTGCAATCGCGTTCCAGCCGTGATTTCAACCTGATAGATACAGGAAATTTCACTTCAGACGGCCCAAACGGATTGAATAGCCAAGATTTACACGGTAAACTTATACAATTAAAAAATTTTATGATTTACTCACTATTATGAAACCCGCCTTCGACATAAAGTCAGCCCGGCTTGACGTGCTGGCTATTCACCTGCATACCGCAGACTTGACCGAGCTGGAAGAATTTTTGCGCCAACGCGCCGGTCAATACCAAGAATTGGATGTCGTCCCCTTCGTTTTGGATGTGCAGGATTTTGACCATCCCGAGTCATTGGACATCGGTTCCATGATTTCCCTTTTCGCCCGTTACGGCATGCAGATTCTGGGGCTGCGCCACGAAAGCGAATATTGGGCATCCTTCGCAGCACGTTACCATTTGGTTTTCAGCCGTAGCGACAAATCCGAGCCGCAACAGCCCAAAATCAACCAAGAGCCCGCACCCGTTCAGGCAACGGTCATCAGCAACCCGACCGTCCTCATCAGCACCCCCGTCCGCACCGGACAACAGGTTTACGCGGAAAACGGCGACCTTATCGTGACCGGCATCGTCAGCCAAGGTGCGGAACTCATTGCCGACGGAAACATTCATATTTATGCGCCCATGCGCGGCAGGGCTCTGGCAGGCGCGAAAGGCAATACCAACGCGCGCATCTTCATCCACTCCATGCAGGCGGAACTGGTCTCCGTAGCGGGTATTTACCGCAATTTCGAACAAGACCTGCCCGACCACCTGCACAAAAAAGCCGTACAGGTTTCATTGCAAGACAACCGCCTGGTTATCAGCGCAATCGACACAGATTAACCATTCCAAGCATTTGATAAAGGAAACATCGTGACAAAAATCATCGTAGTAACTTCAGGCAAAGGCGGCGTAGGCAAAACCACGACCAGCGCCAGTATCGCAACCGGACTGGCTCTGCGCGGCCACAAAACAGCCGTCATCGACTTTGACGTCGGCTTGCGCAACCTCGACTTGATTATGGGTTGCGAACGACGCGTCGTTTACGACCTGGTTAACGTTATCCAAGGCGAAGCCACGCTCACCCAGGCCCTGATTAAAGACAAAAACTGCGAAAACCTCTTCATTCTGCCTGCATCGCAAACCCGCGACAAAGACGCGCTGACCCGTGAAGGCGTTGAGAAAGTCATGCAAGAATTGAGCAGTGACAAAATGGGATTCGAATACATCATCTGCGACTCCCCCGCCGGTATCGAACAAGGCGCATTGATGGCGCTCTACTTCGCCGACGAAGCCATCGTCACCACCAACCCCGAAGTATCCAGTGTCCGCGACTCCGACCGCATCTTGGGCATCCTGCAAAGCAAATCCCGCAAAGCCGAACAAGGCGGCACGGTCAAAGAACACCTGCTGATTACCCGCTACTCGCCCGAGCGCGTCAACAAAGGCGAAATGCTGTCCGTACAAGATATTTGCGACATCTTGCGCATCCCGCTTATCGGCGTCATTCCCGAATCGCAAAACGTCCTGCAAGCGTCCAATGCCGGCGAACCCGTCATCCACCAAGACAGCGCAACTGCCGCAGAAGCCTACAAAGACGTTATCGCGCGCCTCTTGGGTGAAAACCGTGAAATGCGTTTCCTCGAAGCCGAGAAAAAAGGCTTCTTCAAACGGCTGTTCGGAGGCTAAGTCATGTCATTAATGGATATGTTGTTCGGCAGAAAACCGAAAACCGCCGCCGTTGCACGCGACCGCCTGCAAATCATCATTGCCCAAGAGCGCGCGCAAGAAGGTCAAGCGCCCGACTACCTGCCGACCCTGCGCAAAGAATTGCTGGAAGTATTGTCCAAATACGTCAACGTTTCCCTGGACGACATCCGCATTTCCCAAGAAAAGCAGGACGGTATGGACGTTCTCGAATTGAACATCACCCTGCCTGAACAAAAAACGGAACAGAAAAAGGCTTAACACATGACCTTGACCGAATTGCGTTACATCGTAGCCGTCGCGCAGGAACGTCATTTCGGACGTGCCGCGCGCCGCTGCTTTGTCAGCCAGCCCACCCTTTCCATCGCCATCAAAAAGCTGGAAGAAGAGCTGTCGGTATCCCTGTTTGACCGCAGCAGCAACGACATCATCACCACCGAAGCGGGCGAGCGCATCGTTGCCCAAGCCCGCCGCGTGTTGGAAGAAGCCGAGCTGATCAAGCACCTTGCCAGCGAAGAGCAAAACGAGTTGGAAGGCGCATTCAAACTCGGTCTGATTTTTACCGTCGCCCCCTACCTTCTGCCCAAGCTCATCATTTCCCTGCGCGAAACCGCGCCGAAAATGCCCCTGATGCTTGAAGAAAACTACACGCACATCCTGACCGAATCGCTCAAGCGCGGCGACGTCGATGCCATCGTAGTCGCAGAACCCTTCCAAGAGCCTGGCATCGTCACCGAGCCGCTGTATGACGAGCCTTTTTTCGTCATCGTCCCCAAAGGACACCATTTCGAAGAACTCGATGCCGTTACGCCGCAGATGTTGAGCGAAGAACAGGTCTTGTTGCTGACGGAAGGCAACTGTATGCGCGATCAGGTCTTATCAAGCTGCTCCGAGCTTGCCGCCAAGCAGAAAATCCAAGGTCTGACCAACACCCTGCAAGGCAGCTCCATCAACACCATCCGCCACATGGTTGCCAGCGGTCTCGCCATCAGCGTCATGCCCGCTACTGCACTGACCGAAAACGACCATTTGCTGTTCAGCATCATCCCGTTTTCAGGCTCCGTCCCGCACCGCCGCGTCGTTTTGGCATACCGTCGGAACTTCGTCCGCCCCAAAGCATTGACTGCCTTACGGACCGCCATCCTTAATTCCCATCTTCACGGCGTTACTTTTGTCCAAGAGTAAAGCGCATTGAATACCGGGCATCGATGAAATCATGCACAGGGCTTTCAATCGTGATGATATTCAACAAGCCGCCGATTTTTTCGGCGGCTTGTTTTTTGTGTCTCAGCAGATGGATAAGCCAGAAATCGTGTAGAACGTTCGATCAGATAAACTTGTGCTTTAATGCCTTAAAACATGATTCTCTTTGAACTCGAACATGACAAAGCTTCAACAGTTTCCAATCAATAAGCCAGCCATCTAATACAAAACGTCGTCTGAAAACCCCAGATACAGTTTTCAGACGACGTTTTATTTTTAATTGCCTTAAATCTCGCTACCGCCGACGGTCAGTCCCGAATCAATCCGCAGGGTCGGTTGTCCGACGCCAACAGGAACGCTTTGCCCGTCTTTACCGCACACGCCGACACCGCTGTCCAACGCAGTATCGTTACCTATCATGGAGACGTGTTTCAAAACTTCGGGGCCGTTGCCGATGATGGTCGCGCCTTTGACAGGATATTGCAGTTTGCCGCCTTCGACCCACCATGCTTCGGATGCGCTGAAGACGAATTTGCCGCTGGTGATGTCCACCTGTCCGCCGCCGAAATTGACGGCGTAAATGCCTTTATCGATGGACGCGATGATTTCGTCGGGTTCGTAGCTGCCGTTTTCCATAAAGGTATTGGTCATGCGCGGCATAGGGGCGGAGGCGTAGCTTTCGCGGCGGCCGTTGCCGGTGGATTGCGTACCCATCAGGCGGGCGTTGGTTTCGTCCTGCATATAGCCGACCAAGATGCCGTCTTCAATCAATACGGTGCGGCGTGTTTCATTGCCTTCGTCGTCGATATTGAGCGAACCGCGCCTGTCGGCAATGTCACCCTGATCAACGACGGTAACGCCTTTGGCGGCAACGCGCTCACCGATTCTGCCTGAAAAGACACTGGTTTCTTTGCGGTTGAAATCGCCTTCCAAGCCGTGTCCGACGGCTTCATGCAGCAACACGCCCGGCCAGCCGTTGCCCAAGACAACGGTCATTTCGCCTGCGGGCGCAGGGCGGGATTCGAGATTAATCAGGGCTTGTTTGACAGCGGAATCGACAAACTGCCGCACCAAAGTTTCATCAAAATAAGCCAAGTCGTAGCGTCCGCCGCCGCCCGCGCTGCCCTGTTCGCGTCGGTCGCCCTGTTTGGCGATGACGGTAACGTTCAGGCGCACCATCGGACGGATGTCGGCGGCGTGCCTGCCGTCGAGGCGGGCGATGTAAATCATGTCATATTCGCAAGTCAGCCCCGCCATCACTTGCACAATGCGCGGATCGGCGGCTTTGGCAAGCGTTTCCACTTTGTTCAATAAGGCAACTTTGGCGGCGGAATCGAGACCGATAATGGGATTCAGCACCGCATGGACGGATTTGCCGTATGCGGCGGACGGCACTTTGACAGAAGCTTCGCCGCCTGCCGCGCCGATGACGCGGACGGCTTGGGCGGAACGGTTGATCGAATCGATACACAAACTGTCCGCATAGGCAAAAGCAGTTTTTTCGCCTGAAACAGCGCGCACGCCCACCCCCTGATCGATTTGGAAGCTGCCCGATTTGACGATGCCCTCTTCCAAATGCCAGCTTTCAAAAGCAGTGCGCTGGCAATAGATGTCGGCGTAATCGACGTGATGCGCGCCGATGATGCTCAGGCTTTTGGCGAGCAGCTCAGGGGAAAGGTGATTGGCTTCGAGCAAATCGCGCTGTACGGTAGCGTAAGTTGAGTGCATGGTTTTCAGACGACCTTCAAGGCTAGGGAAACTTGGGGCTTGATTATACGGCATTTATTCTCGTTCTAGTCGAATAGATAAAAAGCGCAATCAAGTTTCCGTACTGACCTGACAGGCGGCGGACTAAGCTGCATCATGCCTTACGGTTTTCTTGAGATTGAACCGGAACACTTGGACCGCTTATGGCAGATTTCGCGGGCAAAGTCCACGCTACGGATTGCTTCAACGGTAACTTATCCCATCCCCCGTCTGGCGGGGGAAGGTTAGGATGGGGTGGCTTTGTGAGTTTAAATATAGTGGATTAACTTTAAACCAGTACAGCGTTACCTCGCCTTGCCGTACTATCTGTACTGTCTGCGGCTTCGTCGCCTTGTCCTGATTTAAATTTAATCCACTATAAAATCAAATTCGTTTGCCCCGTAGAACCCCCCTCTCCCCGACCCTCTCCCGCCGGACGGGAGAGGGGAGCAAGTTACAGATAAAAACGAGGTCGTCTGAAAACTTGAAAGTCGAGTTTTCAGACGACCTTTTATTTAATCCACGCCAGTTTGTAGCGTGGGCTTTGCCCACGAAATCTATCTTCTGACAATCTGAATTGGATGATCACGTTTTCACTCATATCGTGGGCAAAGCCGACGCTACGGTTTACTGCAACGGCAACTTATCCCTCCCCCCGTCCGGCGGGAGAAGGTTAGGATGGGGGTGGTTCTATGGCTTTAGGTAAAATCAAATATGCTTAAGGTCGTCTGAATCGGCTGCCTGCACATTCCATCCTATTCATTTGCATGAATAATCGGCTTGCCCTAGCCCGTTAAATCATGTTAGGTTATGATGTTTCTTTTTAATATGTGAACGGATGGTCTGAGGGTCGTCTGAAACGGAGAAAAGGCATGAATGCCGTAGTGGTTGCAGTAATCGTTATGCTCGTGTTGTCGCTATCGCGGGTACACGTCGTATTGAGCCTGACTGTCGGTGCGTTCGTCGGCGGCCTGGTGGCGGGAATGCCGCTGGAAAACATCGTGGATACGGCGGGCAATGTAACGCAGTCGGGGATTATTCCCGTGTTTAACGAAGGCTTGAAGGGCGGCGCGCGGATTTCTTTGTCTTATGCGATGCTCGGTGCGTTTGCGATGGCGATTACCTATTCGGGGCTGCCGCAGCAGCTTGCGGGCGGCATTATCCGCAAACTCAACAACAGTCAGGATGCCGCGAAAGGCGAAAGTTCGGTGAAATGGACGCTGCTGCTGATTATTTTGGCGATGGGCATCATGAGTCAAAACGTCGTGCCTATCCATATCGCGTTTATTCCGATGATTATTCCGCCGCTTTTGCTGGTGTTTAACCGTTTGAAAGTCGACCGCCGCCTGGTGGCGTGTGTGATTACGTTCGGTTTGGTGACGACTTATATGTTCCTGCCTTACGGCTTCGGTACGATTTTCTTGAACGACATCCTCTTGGGCAACATCAAATCTGCGGGCATGGATGTAAAAGACATCAGTGTCATGCACGCGATGGCGATTCCTGCGCTGGGTATGGTGGCGGGGCTGCTGGCGGCGTTTGTCCACTACCGCAAATCACGCATTTATCAAACCAATACTGTCGATACGGAAGACAACCGCGAAGCATCCGAACAGCCCCAGCCTTCGGCTTACCGCAGTCTGGTGGCGGCAATCGCGATCGGTGTGTGTTTTGCGATTCAGTTGATGTATAAAGATTCGCTGGTGTTGGGCGCGATGTTGGGTTTTGCCGTCTTCATGATGCTCGGTGTGATGAACCGCAATGCTGCCAGTGATGTGTTCGGCGAAGGCATCAAAATGATGGCGATGGTCGGTTTCATCATGATTGCGGCGCAAGGTTTTGCGGCAGTCATGACCGCGACAGGCGAAATCAAACCGCTGGTCGAACACAGTATGCAGCTTTTCGGCGGCAATAAAGGCATGGCGGCATTTGCCATGTTGTTTGTCGGATTGTTGGTCACCATGGGTATCGGCTCTTCTTTCTCCACCTTGCCGATTATTACCGCGATTTATGTGCCACTGTGTATCAGCCTCGGCTTCTCGCCGCTGGCAACCGTCGCCATCGTCGGTACGGCAGGTGCATTGGGCGACGCCGGTTCGCCCGCGTCCGACTCGACGCTCGGCCCGACCATGGGTTTGAACGCCGACGGGCAACACGACCACATCCGCGACTCTGTCATCCCAACCTTTATCCACTACAATATCCCGCTGATGATTGCGGGCTGGATTGCCGCGATGGTGCTGTAAATGAGCGAAATGGACGAATTGGAACACCGCATCACCGAGCTGGAAATCCAAACCGCGCTTCAGGAAGACTTAATCGGCAGCCTGAACGATACGGTGGCGAAAATGCAGCAGACGCTGGATTTACAGCAGGCGCAGTTAAGGCTGCTTTATCAGAAAATGCAGGACAAAGGCGCAAACGGAGAGCGTGAACCTTACAGCCTGCGTGATGAAATTCCGCCGCATTATTGAAGCGGAAATATAGTGGATTAACTTTAAACCAGTACGGCGTTGCCTCGCCTTAGCTCAAAGAGAACGATTCTCTAAGGTGCTGAAGCACCAAGTGAATCGGTTCCGTACTATCTGTACTGTCTGCGGCTTCGTCGCCTTGTCCTGATTTAAATTTAATCCACTAAATGAAAGAAGGTCGTCTGAAAAATGGTTTTCAGACGACCTTCAAATTTTAAAACCCAAATTAAAATGACGAACCTTCCTGTTTCAAAAATTCCGCCTCTTCCTCCGTGCCTTCACGCCCCAATACGGCATTGCGGTGCGGATAGCGTCCGAAGCGGTCGATGATGACTTTGTGTTTGATTTCAAAATCCAATGCGTGTCCGTCGGTATAGCGTTCAAACAGAGGAACGGCTTGTTCGTGGACAACTTGGCTTTCGCTGTGCATCAACGGCATGAGCATGAAATGGCGTTCGTGCGATAGGAGGTCGGCGAAACTGGGCTGACGGACGGCTTCTTGGGCAAGGATGAGAGCGGCCAAATCTTGGGCAAATGCTTGGGAGCTGTTGCGAAACAGGTTGCGCGAGAATTGGTCGAGCAGGATGATTTCGGCGAGCCTGCCTTGCAGGGTGTCGCGCCAGTGTGCAAGCTCGCCACGGGCCGCCTGTTGCCAGACATCAAAAAATCGCGCGCGAATCTTGGCATCGAATTCATCGTTTTTGGCAAACAGAAAAGGACGGTTTTCTTCGGCAAACCAGAAGTCTAAGACGGTTTGGGGTGTCATGAACATTCCTTGCAATAGAAGATTATTAAGTACAAGGTCGTCTGAAAAATGAACTGGCCCCCAAATCTTGGACACTCATAAAAGCCTATTCAGGCGCTCTGTGCAAGCTGGGTTCTGTATGCGACAGGACTCAGCTTTTTCAATTTCAAACTGCAACGCTCCCGGTTGTAGTAATCCATATAGTCATCTATCTGCTTCATCAATTCATCTACCGTCAATTCACCTGCGTTATAGAAACACTCCGTCTTTAACACCGCAAAGAAGCTTTCCATCGGCGCATTGTCCCAACAGTTCGCCTTTCGCGACATGCTTTGAACCATGGAATACTCCGCAAGCAATTCCCTATACCCCGCCGTACGGTACAGCACACCTTGGTCCGAATGAAGCATCGTTCCTTTAGCAGTCAGACGGGGGGCGGCTTTTTCGAGCATTTCCTTCACCATTTCGCTGTCGGCTCTGCGGCTCATGGCGTAGGCGACGATCTCGCGGTTGAACAAGTCCAAGATTGGCGAGAGGTACAGTTTGCCGTCCTTCCCTTTGAGTTCGGTAACGTCGGTCAGCCATTTTTCGTTGGGCTTTCGGGCTTTGAACCGGCGTTTGAGGAGGTGTTCCGATATCTCGCCCATGGCGGGATGGCGGTAGGCTTTTTTCGCCCGTATGAGGGCTTTCAGTTCCATCTGCTTCATCAACCGCGCCACTTTTTTGCGGTTCCAACCCAATGCTGCGGCAATGCGCCTTTGTCCGTAGCGTCCTTTATGCCGCCGGTAGGTTTCGACAAGGAGGGCTTTGTCGGCTTCGTCGGGGTCGGGTCGGTCTTGGTGATGGTAGTAAAAGCTGCTTTTGGGCAGGTTTGCGATGTGCAGCAGGTATTTGAGCGGGTGTTGCGCCCTCAGTGTTTGGACGGTTTGGCTTTGTCCTTTTCGGTCTGTTTTTGGCTGAGGGCTTTTAACTCCTTTAGGTAGGCGACCTCTGCGCGCATATAGCACAACTCTTCGATAAGCTCTGCCTGTGTTTTTTCTTGGTCGGGTTTATCTGCGATGAAGGGGTTTTTGCGGTGTTGGGTCATGGTTTTGGATTGGGGATGTTCGAGTGCGCCGATACCGCCTTCTTGATAGGCGCGTATCCATCGTCTCAGGTGGGTTCGGGAAATGCCGTAGTGGTCTGCGGTACGTTGTTGGCTGCGTATATGCAGGTAGTGGAGTACGGCTTGGTATTTGAAGTGTAATGTATATTTGCTCATAAAAAAACTGCACTTTGTGAGTTGGAGGGGATGTCCAACTTTTGGGGTGCAGTTCAAAACTGAATCAAGGTTTTCAGACGACCTTTTTGATTACGCCGACATATCGACAACTTTTGATTAATCCACCCGCTCCAACTGACTTTTATGAACATACCCTTGGGTAGTCGTATCTTTTAATTGAACGAGGTACCAATCCTTACGAACGGTTTTCAATTTTTCTACTATGGCGTTGTCGTCCAAGCGTTTGATTATGTCGGCATGGGCATCCGGTTGGCTCCTGAGGTTAACCTTATGGCTATCTGTGGATTTAACGATGAAATCATTATTCATAATCAACGAGTAAATACAGCCCGAATCAGGGATTTGTTTCGCCGTTGTTTTTGGGATTTTTTCAAATTTTATAAGTTTGGCAGAATAATATTTACCGTCACAAATGACTTCCGTACCCACTTTACCCATAGTAATTTGGGCAGGCTGTTTGACAGAATCTTCCTGATAGACGTAAAAATTCGGCGGAAGCACCAATTCTTTCAAAACAGCAGTTTGCTGCGATTTGCTTAAATTAAGGGAGATTCGGTTTTGATTCGATATTTTGGTGTCTTCAGGGATAAAGTCAAAATATAAAATCCTTTGATTCCGAGCATTACCATCTAAACTTTTACCCCAATAAACCCACAGCATGCCTTTTTGAGGAACACCTTGTGCAAATGTCAGCTGAAATACGCTCAAAATAACGCCGACAAAAATAAAATAAAGAAATTGTTTATTTTTCAAAGCCATTTTCAATGATGCTCAGAATCTACTTACCGAAATTGCCCTTCACTCAGTCCCACAACAGACAATATCGCTGATTGTTTAATATATTTATAACAGAGGTCGTCTGAAAACAGTCACAAACCTCTCAAGCCAGTATTACTTCGCCAATTCTTTGTCGATTTCCTGATAAAGCGCGGCGAAGTCTGGTTCTCCGACAAAGGTTTTCAGGATTTCGCCTTTTTTATTGATCAGGAAAGAAGTCGGGTAAACCTGCGTACCGAACGCTTGGGCGGCGGCTTTATCGGCATCAAACATGACGGTAAAAGGCAAGCCGTATTCTTTGACGTATTGGTTTACGCTTTCCAGCGGGTCTATCGGCTGGGCAATGCCGAGGACTTGGAAGTCTTTTCCTTGATAGTCTTTGGACATTTTAATGACTTTGGGCATTTCGCTGACACAGCCCGGGCAGGAGGGAAACCAAAAATTGATGAAGCTGACTTTGCCTTGCAAATCGGCATTGGACACCGGTTTGCCTTGCAGGTCAGACAAAGAGAATGCGGGAGTAGGTTTGTTATCCGGAATAAGGACGATGGCAAGCAGCGCACCGATAATGGCGACTGCGGCAATGGTAATGAGCTTTTTCATGCTTCGGCGTATTGTTTTAAAAGGGTAAAGAGAGGTTCGGGAATGCTGATGCTTCGACCACTTTCTGCGCTGACGACCATCAAAGTGCTTTCGGCTTCGACGGCATTTTTACCGCTGGGCAAAACGATGTTTTGAGTGAGAATAATATGGCGCGAGGTCAGCTCTTTCAGACGACCTTCAAAGCGTAATATGTCGCCATCGACGGCGGCACGGCGATAACGGATGTCGGTGCGGACAACCACCAGCATCAAGCCGTCGATTTCGGACAATAAACCGTGTTCCTCAAAAAACGCCCAGCGCGCTTCTTCGAGAAATTCGAGATAGCGCGCGTTGTTGACATGACCGTAGCCGTCAAGATGGTAATTGCGGACGCGGATATTCATCAGTTCAGATTGAAGGGTTGAAAGGCTTCACGGGCGAGCGGTTCTTGCTCGAGGTCGGTGATAACGGTAGAAAGCTGGATGTCGAACCATTCATTGAAAATATCCGCATTCAAATCAGGCCATTCGCTTTCATCTTCGCACCAATCGGCAAGTTCGGCAGCGAAAATGTCTTCAAACCGCGCTTCGATTTCGTCCCATACTTCGTCGGCGGTTTCACACGGACGGACGAGATAAGAATTGGCATCAGCTTGAATATCTTCAAGCGTCAAACCGTCAAGATGATTGCCGGGCAGGGTTTGCAGCCAGTTCCAAAAAGGATCGAGCGGGATGAGCAGGAAGACGCTGCGGTTGACTTCGTACATGATGTTTTCCTTGATTTCAGATAAGGGAATGATATAGCAAAGGCCGTGCAAACGCTATCTTTGCCTGCCAAAGAGTGGATAGGTTGGGACAAGGCGATGTTTGGATTGCAACCCATTTTCCTGCTTCATTACTTTTTGCAGATTTGATTACCGCTCTTTTCTCTTGTCAAATCGCAGGTCCAACTAAGAGTTGAAAAAACCTGCTTCTTCCAATACAGCATTTGCCACCAGTGTATCGGTATCTTTCCTCAATAATAAATGCAGCTCATGAAAATCTTGTTTCAAGCGGGCAACTGCTGCCGGATGTTCATACCAATAAATCATGGCTTCTGCCAGTTTCTCAGGCGTCGCATCATGTTGCAAAAGCTCTGGAACAGCACATTTGTTCAGCAAAATATTGGGCAAACCGACATGTGGCACTTTAACTTTACGCTTCACATAAGCATAAGTCAGAGGAGATATCTTATAGCTGATCACCATAGGACGTTTGCACAAAGCCACTTCCAGCGTTGCCGTCCCGCTGGTCACCAAAACCACATCTGCCGCAGTACAAACAGTATCTGCTTGTTTATCGACTAATGTAATGGGAAGGTCCGAAAATTGATCAGAGGTAAGAATTTTTGATATACGACGGCGGGTTGCCTGCGTAGCAACCGGCATCAGAAACTGCGCCTGTGGGTAACGCTTCAACAGAAGTAATGCGGTTTGAAAAAATACAGGAGCCATGTAATCAATTTCGCTAACACGACTGCCGGGCATCAAGGCAAATACTGGGATAGACGGCGCAACTCCCAACTGGAGACGCGCAGAAGATTGATCAACATCTACAGGCATGGTTTGAGCCATCGGATGACCGACAAACTCAGCCTTACCACCGGCATCCAAATAGAGCTGTGGTTCCATTGGGAAAAGGCACAACACCCGGTTAACTTGATGAACAATTTTGTTCACCCGTTCACGCCTCCACGCCCAAACAGAAGGGCTGACATAGTGAACCGTTGGAATACCCGTTTTCTTCAGTTTCTCTTCCACCCAAAGATTAAAATCAGGTGCATCAATCCCAACAAAAACATCCGGTTTTATACGAATAAGGTCATTAACCAGACCTTTTCGGATTTTCAAGATTTCGGGCAAACGTTTAACTACCTCAACAAAGCCTCGTACTGCCAATTTTTCTTGGTCATAAAGACTTTCAAATCCTTCCGCCTTCATCCGCTCGCCACCGATACCAATAAATCTTGCATCAGGACAACGTTTTTTAATCGCACTAATAAGATGTGCACCAAGCAGATCACCCGATGCCTCAGCAACACTCATTGCAATCGTGAGAGAAGTAGTCATATAAAATTATGGGATACAAAAAAGAATTTGGTAAGTGTAATACCTGACAGCAAAGAAGTTCTTAGTCAAATTTCAATTATAGAGACCTTTGCAAAAATAGTCTGTTAACGGAATTTGACTCATAAAAATGCGCTAAAAATTTTCAATTGACCAAAACCTTTATGATTTTAAGTAAAAGCTAGGAAAAATCAGAAAGGTTTTTCATTTTGAAAATAGTATTGAACAGAAAATTTTAGTAACTTATGTTATTTAAAATATCTCTTATAATATGATACTGAAAAGAAATACTCTATCCATGGCAAACCCACTTACCTATACAAAACAAAAGAATAACTTCAATATACCAAGAGTATTTTAAATAGAGTATTTAAAATACACAAAAGGTAGCTTGCATATAATAAAACACCATTTGAGAAAACAAATGGTGTTTTATTATGGTGTATTAGATTACTCGGCAGCTTCTGCTGCTTTGTCTACTAATTCAATCAATGCCAAAGGTGCATTGTCGCCTTTGCGGAAACCATATTTCAGTACACGAACATAACCGCCATTACGGGCAGCAAAACGTGGACCTAACTCATCAAACAATTTAACTACAACATCACGATCACGAGTGCGGTCAAATGCCAAACGACGGTTTGCCAAGGAAGGTTTTTTACCCAATGTAATCAAGGGTTCTACTACGCGGCGCAATTCTTTAGCTTTAGGCAAAGTTGTCACAATAGTCTCGTGAGTCAACAATGAGTTCGCCATATTACGCAGCATTGCAGCGCGATGGCTGCTTGTACGGTTTAATTTGCGGTTACCATTACGATGACGCATGTCATTATCCTTTAATCTTCAAACTTACGGCTTTTCTAAGCCTACAGGCGGCCAAGCTTCCAATTTGGAACCTAGTGTCAAGCCTTTAGATGCCAACACTTCTTTGATTTCATTCAAAGATTTACGACCCAAATTCGGAGTTTTAAGAAGCTCTGTTTCAGTACGTTGAATCAAATCGCCGATATAATAAATATCTTCAGCTTTCAGACAATTAGCTGAACGTACAGTTAATTCCAAATCATCTACCGGACGCAGCAGGATAGGGTCAATAGGAGGAGCTTTTTCTTCAACTTCTTCTACTGGAGTACCTTGCAAATCAGCAAAGATAGACATTTGATCAATTAAAATACGAGCGGCACTACGTACAGCTTCTTCAGGATCAATAGAACCATCAGTTTCAATATCCAAAACCAATTTATCTAAATCCGTACGCTGCTCTACGCGTGCAGGTTCAACTTCAAAGCTAACACGACTGATGGGCGAAAAGCTCGCATCCAACTGAATTGCACCAATCTGGCGGTTTTCATCGCGCACAACACGACGACCAGAAACAGATTGATAACCACGCCCCTGCTCAACTTTGATTTCCATCTCAATTTGACCATTCTCGGCCAAATGACAAATAATATGCTCAGGATTTAAAATTTCCACATCATGTGGCAATTCGATATCACCGGCAACTACTACACCGGCCCCTGACTTTCTCAAAGTTAACTGAACTTGGCCACGCCCATGCAGCTTAAATACAATACCTTTGACATTCAATAAAATATCGACAACATCTTCTTGAACGCCATCAACAGTAGAGTATTCGTGCAACACACCGGAAATGGCCACTTCAGTAGGAGCAAAACCATTCATGGATGACAGTAAGATACGACGCAAAGCATTACCTAAAGTATGACCAAAACCGCGCTCAAACGGCTGCATGGATACTTTTGCACGAGTTGTAGATAAAGTATCGACATCAATTTGACGAGGTTTCAAAAATTCGGTTGTGCTATTTTGCATTTAACTGTCCCTCACTGAGCTAGCGTTATTTAGAGTAGAATTCTACCACCAGCTGTTCATTAATATCGCCAGTTAATTCTGAACGATCCGGCATATTTTTAAATACGCCTTCCAATTTGTCTGCATCAACAGAAACCCAGCTTGGTAAACCGATTTGAGTTGCCAGACTTAAAGCTTCCTGGATACGAACCTGTTTTTTAGCTTTCTCACGAACAGCTACAACATCACCGGCTTTAACTTGGAAAGAAGGAATATTTACAACCTGACCGTTAACGGTAATTGCTTTATGAGAAACCAGCTGACGTGCCTCAGCACGAGTCGAGCCAAATCCCATGCGATATACTACATTATCCAAACGAGACTCTAACAATTGCAGCAGTAATTCACCAGTAGAGCCTTTACGTCGATCTGCTTCTGCAAAATAGCGACGGAATTGACGTTCCAATACGCCATAAATACGACGAATCTTTTGCTTCTCACGTAATTGCAAACCATAGTCGGACAAACGCGGTTTTTTTGCGCCGTGCTGACCAGGAGCGGAGTCCAGTTTACATTTAGAATCCAAAGAACGACGAGCGCTCTTCAAAAATAAATCAGTACCTTCACGGCGTGCTAATTTACATTTAGGGCCAATATAACGTGCCATGTTTCAATCACTCCTTTAAATACGACGTTTTTTAGGCGGACGGCAACCGTTATGAGGCAACGGAGTAACGTCGGTAATACTGGTAATTTTAAAACCAAGAGCGTTGAGTGCACGTACAGAAGACTCTCGACCGGGACCAGGGCCTTTTATACGAACTTCTAAATTTTTAACGCCATATTCTTGGGCAACTTTACCAGCTGCTTCTGCAGCCACTTGAGCTGCAAACGGTGTACTTTTACGAGAACCTTTAAAACCAGCGCCGCCAGAGGTAGCCCAAGACAATGCATTGCCTTGACGGTCAGTGATTGTAATGATGGTATTGTTGAAAGAAGCATGTACATGCACAATACCTTCGCTTACGGTTTTACGTACTTTTTTACGTACACGCGAAGCTGTGTTTGCTTTAGCCATTAATAAAATTCCTTAAAAATTATTTTTTACCAGCAATCGCTTTACGCGGACCTTTGCGGGTACGAGCGTTTGTGCGAGTGCGTTGACCACGACAAGGCAAACCTCGACGATGACGGAAACCACGGTAACAACCCATGTCCATCAATCGTTTGATGCTCATCGTTACCTCACGGCGCAAATCGCCTTCCACTTCATACTTGGCAACTTGTTCACGCAAAGCGTCTAATTGAGCCTCGTCCAAATCTTTTGCTTTTGTAGTGGGAGCAATATTTGCTGCCTCGCAAATTAATTTAGCACGAGTAGCACCGATACCATAAATAGCCTGCAAGCCAATTACGATATGTGCATTATTAGGGATATTTACCCCTGCAATACGAGCCATATTTTTTCCTTTAAACGGCAAAGTTCGTCACTATACCACAAAGTCTTGCTAAAAGAAAAGTTCCCTTAACCTTGACGCTGTTTGTGACGAGGATCAGTACAAATTACACGAACCACTCGATTACGACGGATAATCTTACAGTTGCGGCAAATTTTCTTTACAGACGGTTGTACACGCATTATCTTTCCTTATATCGTTTTATCTAGCTCGGAAGACAATCCGAGCTCGAGTTAAATCATAAGGTGTCAGTTCTACCGTCACCTTATCCCCAGGAGAGATCCGGATATAGTGCATACGCATTTTCCCGGAAATATGACCTAATACAATATGGTCATTCTCAAGCTTTACTTTAAAAGTTGCGTTAGGTAGAGTTTCAAGAATCTCCCCCTGCATTTGTATGGTATCTTCTTTAGCCATAATTCTACTTACGTGATAAAGATTTCATATCAAGACCGCTCATTAAACTCTCATATTGCTGAGTCATGCGGTAAGAGTTAATTTGGGTACTAAAGTCCATTGTCACCACGACTAAAATCAGTAAAGATGTACCACCCAAATAAAAAGGAACATTCAAAGCTGTTGTCAAAAATTCTGGAATTAAACAAATAGTTGTAATATATAATGCACCAAACAAAGTGAGGCGTAATACAACCTGCTCCAGATACTGAGAAGTTTGCTTACCAGGTCGAATTCCCGGCACAAAAGCACCGCTTTTCTTCAAATTCTCTGCCATTTCTTTTGGACTAAAAACCAAGGCTGTATAAAAATAGCAGAAGAAAATAATTGTCACTGTAAATAACAAAATATATAAAGCTTGCCCATGCTGAAGCAAACCAGCAATTTTATGCAACAAACTACCGGTATCATTAGAACCAAACCAGCTTAACAAAGTGGATGGAAACAAAATAATACTTGACGCAAAAATAGGAGGAATGACGCCTGCCATATTCAACTTAAAGGGCATATGTGTATTAGAACCTTGCATTACACCACTACCAACTTGGCGTTTCGCATAATGCACGGGAACTTTACGCTGTGCACTTTCAAAATATACAACAATATAAATTAATAGCAATGCACCAATAACGATTGACACAGCCGTAGGCATACCAATTGATCCTTGACTCGTTAAAGCTAATAATCTTGCTATACCGGAAGGAATACCGGCAGCGATACCAGCAGTAATAATCAAGGAAATGCCATTCCCAATCCCGCGCTCCGTAATCTGCTCACCTAACCACATCAGGAACATTGTACCTGTGACTAAGCTCACTACCGTAGAAATATGGAACTCCAAAGAATTAGTGACAACCACACCTTGCTGGAATACAAAGGTAGCTACACCAAAACTCTGTAAGATGGCTAATAGCACTGTACCGTATCTTGTATATTTTGTAATAACTTTTCGACCTGCCTCCCCTTCCTTTTTTAATGCCTTTAAAGAAGGAATAATTTCAGAGGCCAACTGAACAATTATTGATGCTGAAATATATGGCATTATGCCAATTGCGAATATACTAAAGCGCTCTAACGAACCACCAGAAAACATGTTCAACATGCCTAGTATGCCGTTCCCAGCGCTTTCGTATAATTTAGCTAAAGCAACAGCATCTACGCCAGGTACAGGGATATGGGCACCAATACGAAAAACAATTAACGCCCCTAAAAGAAACGTTAGACGTTTTTTCAGATCTCCAAATTTGGACAAGCCTGATAAAGATTGTTGATTAGCCACTATAATGCAAGCCTTATTCTTCCACTTTACCACCAGCAGCTTCAATTGCTGCTTTAGCCCCTTTAGTGGCTTTAATGCCCTTCAGGACAACAGCTTTTGAAAGCTCACCAGAGGCAATAACTTTCACATTGGAAACAGTTGTAGGAACCAACCCAGCTTGCTTGAGAACTAATACATCAATCTCATTCACAGCGAGTAAGTTCAATTCACTCAAACGAATCTCAGCGTTAGCAGCAGCAGTCAAAGATTTGAAACCACGTTTTGGCAGGCGACGTTGCAAAGGCATTTGACCACCTTCGAAACCTACTTTATGAAAACCACCAGAACGGCTTTTTTGACCTTTATGACCACGGCCACCAGTTTTACCTAAACCACTACCAATACCACGACCTACACGACGACGAGCGTGAGTAGCCCCCTCAGCAGGTTGAATAGAATTTAGAAACATATCAAGACTCCACTTTCAACAAGTAGCTGATTTTGTTAATCATACCACGGTTTTCAGGGGTATCTAAAACCTCTACTGTATGCTCACGATGGCGTAAACCTAAACCACGAGCACATGCACGATGAGATTCAATTGTACCAATCAGGCTCTTCACCAATGTAACTTTAATCTTTTTTTGCTCAGTCATGGTTTGCTCCCAAAATGTCTTCTACTGTTAGGCCACGTTTAGCAGCGATATCAGCAGGTGTATATAACTTAGACAAGCCATCTAATGTAGCTCGTACAATGTTATAAGGGTTTGTAGAACCATGCACTTTAGCAGAAATGTTATGAATACCCATAGCATCAAAAACTAAGCGCATAGGACCACCTGCCTTTACACCACTACCTTCTTTAGCGGGTTGCATAAAGACTTTAGTAGCGCCATGACGTCCAATAACCTCATGATGAATCGTACCATTTTTTAGAGGTACTTTAATCATAGAGCGACGAGCCTGATCCATTGCTTTTTGAACAGCTACCGGCACTTCTTTTGACTTACCTTTACCCATACCAATACGACCATCCCCATCACCAACAACAGTTAGCGCAGAGAAAGCCATGATACGACCACCTTTAACTACTTTAGTTACGCGATTAACTGCGACCATTTTTTCAATCAGGCCGTCACCACGTTCTTCAATTTCATGTTTTGCCATCTGAAAGTCTCCAATTATTAGAAGCTTAAACCATTTTCACGTGCAGCTTCAGCCAAAGCTTTCACTCGACCGTGATATTGGAAACCTGAACGATCAAAAGCAACTTTTTCTACGCCTACTGCTTTAGCTTTCTCAGCAATGCGCTTTCCTACTACTGCAGCCGCCTCGACGTTGCCACCAGATTTCAGACTACCACGCACTTCAGCTTCCAATGTAGAGGCTTGAGCCAATACTTTATCACCTTCAGCACTAATTACTTGAGCATAAATATGATTATTGCTACGGAACACACATAATCTTACCATTTTCAAGTCCGCAATACGTGCACGGGTTTTGCGTGCACGACGGAGTCGGGTTGTATGTTTATCCATTAGTGAACCTCAATTATTTTTTCTTGGCTTCTTTCATCACTACCACTTCACCTACATAACGAACACCCTTACCTTTATAAGGTTCAGGAGAACGGAATGCACGAATTTCAGCAGCGACTTGACCAACTACTTGTTTATCTGCACCAGTCAAAACGATCTCTGTTTGGCTAGGAGTTTGAACAGAAACACCTTCAGGCATTTCATATACGATTGGATGAGAAAAACCCAAAGACAAATTCAAAACTTTGCCTTGAGCTTGAGCACGGTAACCCACACCAATCAATTGTAGTTTTTTCTCAAAACCTTCTGAAACACCTTTGACCATATTATTAACTAATGCACGAGCAGTACCTGACATAGCATTTGCCTGCTTACTGTCATTTTTTGCAGCAAAAGTTAATTTACCATCGTTTAATTCAATGACGACATTAGAAGGCAAAGGAAAGGCCAACTCGCCATTCTTACCCTTGATAACCAATGCTTCTGTTCCAAATTTTACTTCTACACCAGCAGGAACAGTCACTGGGTTTTTTGCGACACGTGACATTTACTTTTCTCCACTAGGCTACGATGCACAACAACTCACCACCGACGCCCTCAGAACGAGCCTTGCGGTCAGTCATCACACCTTTAGAAGTACTAACGATAGCGATACCCAATCCATTCATAACATTGGGAATTTCGCTAGAAGCTTTGTAAATACGCAAACCCGGACGTGAAACACGTTTAATTTGCTCAATCACAGGACGGCCTGCATAATATTTCAATTGAATTTCCAATACCGGCTTCGCATCAGCAGAAACCGAAAAATCCTCGATATAACCTTCCTCTTTCAAGACTTTTGCAATTGCACATTTTAATTTAGAGGAAGGCATGGCAACTGCTACCTTATTGGCACGTTGCGCATTACGAATACGAGTCAACATATCGGAAATAGGATCATGCATACTCATTATTAATACTCCTATTACCAGCTAGCTTTAACAACACCAGGAATCTCGCCACGCATAGCGATTTCGCGGATTTTAATACGACCCAAACCGAATTTACGGAAAGTACCACGAGGACGACCTGTCAAAGCACAACGACGGCGTTGACGTACAGGAGCTGCATTACGCGGAATGGATTGGAATTTCAGACGAGCTTCAAAACGCTCCTCTTCAGTTGCATTCGCATCATTAATAACAGCAAAAATTGCCTCACGTTTGGCTGCAAACTTTTTCGCCAGGGCTTGACGTTTCAGTTCACGATTAATAAGTGCTTTCTTAGCCATGATTATCCTTTAAACGGAAACTTGAACAGTGACAATAAAGCTTTAGCTTCCTCATCAGTTTTTGCAGTAGTTGTAATAGTAATATTCAAACCACGCAAAGCATCAATTTTATCGTATTCAATTTCCGGGAAAATGATTTGCTCGCGAACACCCATGTTGTAATTACCACGACCATCAAATGATTTGCCACTTACACCACGGAAGTCACGTACACGAGGTAATGCAATAGTAATCAAACGATCCAAGAATTCAAACATTTGATCACGGCGCAATGTTACTTTGCAACCGACAGGATAATTATCGCGAATCTTAAAACCTGCGATAGATTTACGAGCAACAGTAACGACTGGTTTTTGACCAGCAATTTTCTCTAAGTCAGATACCGCGTGTTCCATAACTTTTTTATCTGCAACAGCTTCTCCGACACCCATATTTAAAGTAATTTTTTCAATACGGGGAACTTCCATTACTGACTTGTAACCAAATTGTTTAATCAGTTCAGGAACAACTGTATCTTTATAAAACTCTCTCAAACGAGCCATGTTATCTCCTTATGCTCCAATAACAGAGCCATTTGATTTGAAGAAACGAACGCGCTTAACTTTGCCTTCATTCTCAATCAGTTTAATACCAACACGGTCTGCTTTATTAGTTTCCGGATTCAGGATTGCAACATTAGAAATATCCAACGGCATTTCTTTAGCAACAATACCACCCTCAATACCACGCATCGGATTAGGTTTTTGGTGACGTTTTACGACGTTAATACCTTCAATAACAACCTTGCCACCTAATACGCGAACTACTTGACCTTGCTTACCTTTATCCTTACCAGTGATCACAACAACTTGGTCACCTTTAATGATTTTATTCATCGCGCTATTCCTTATAATACTTCAGGCGCTAATGAAACGATTTTCATAAATCGCTCAGTACGCAACTCACGGGTTACCGGACCAAAAATACGGGTACCCAGAGGTTCAAGTTTATTGTTTAACAACACGGCGGCGTTGTTATCAAATTTAATCAACGCGCCATCAGGACGACGCACACCTTTAGCAGTACGAACAACAACTGCATTGTACACATCACCTTTTTTAACACGACCACGCGGGGCCGCATCTTTAACTGCGACTTTAATAATATCGCCAACAGAAGCGTAGCGACGCTTAGATCCGCCCAACACTTTGATGCACATCACACGACGCGCACCAGAGTTATCAGCCACATCTAAGATGGTCTGCATTTGAATCATATTAGTACCTTTAAATTAACCAACTTAATTTACCATTTTCATATAACTCGCCCACTTATTTCAATTGAGCTAACTAAATGAAACCATCACGGTTCTAGTAAACCAGTCTTGGATCCCGAAGGGAAGAAACTTCCAGAAGAAACTGAAAGATAAGAAACGAAGTTTACACGCAAATTCACTTTGGCGCAACACTTCGTTTCTTATTAAAGCTAACTGTCTTAAATTTTAAACAGTACGTGCTTTCTCAACCAGTTCTTTAACAACCCAAGATTTGGTTTTTGACAGTGGACGAGATTCCGCAATTACTACAACATCGCCAATTCCATATTGATTATTTTCATCATGGGCATGGATTTTAGTTGATAAACGGATAATTTTACCGTACAGAGGATGTTTTACTTTACGTTCAACCAATACTGTCACAGTTTTGTCCATTTTGTCGCTTACCACTTTGCCTTGCAAAGTACGAACATTTTTATTTTCGCTCATTACTTAGCACCTTTTTCAGTTAAAATGGTTTTAATACGAGCAATATCGCGACGTACACGTTTTAATTCGCTTGGTTTACCCAATTGACCAGTTGCGTTTTGCATACGTAAGCCAAACTGAGCTTTCAACAAGTCCAACAAATCTGCATTTAATTGCTCAATAGATTTGTCTTTCAATTCATTTGCTTTCATTATTGACCTACCTGTCTTACTACAAAGGTCGTAGGAATAGGCAATTTGGCAGCAGCTAATTCAAATGCTTCACGAGCCAAAGCCTCTGGAACACCGTCCATCTCATACAACACTTTGCCTGGTTTGATTTCGGCAATGTAATATTCCACGTTACCTTTACCGCCACCCATACGAACTTGAATAGGTTTTTCAGTAATTGGTTTATCAGGGAATACACGAATCCAAATACGACCACCACGTTTAATGTGGCGAGTCATTGTACGACGAGCAGCTTCGATTTGGCGGGCAGTCAAACGACCGCGACCAACGGCTTTCAAACCGAACTCACCGAAACTTACTTTGTTACCGCGGGTAGCAATACCAGTATTGCGACCTTTTTGTTGCTTGCGGTATTTCAGTCTAGTTGGCTGCAGCATTACGTCCACCTGCCTTTCTTTGTTTCTTTTCATGCTCAGGTTTAGCTGAAGTCTTTACATTACCTTCAGTATATACCCAAACTTTCAGACCCAGCACGCCATAAGTAGTATGAGCTTCGCTAGTTGCATAATCTACGTTTGCGCGCAAAGTATGCAGAGGTACTCGACCTTCACGATACCATTCGCTACGAGCAATATCTGCACCATTCAGACGACCTGAGGTCATAATCTTGATACCTTTTGCTCCTGAACGCATAGCATTTTGCATAGCGCGTTTCATAGCACGGCGGAATTGAACGCGTTTTTCCAATTGCTGAGCAATACCATCAGCAATAATTTGTGCATCCAATTCAGGTTTACGGATTTCTTCGATATTCACATGAACAGGCACGCCCATCAAGGCTTGCAAATCACGTTTCAGAACTTCGATATCCTCACCTTTTTTACCAATTACTACGCCCGGACGGGCAGAGTGGATGGTAATGCGTGCAGATTTTGCAGGACGTTCAATAACTACGCGACCAACAGAAGCATTCGCCAATTTTTTACGCAGGTAGTTACGAACATCAATGTCTTGTTTCAAAACAGCAGAAAAGTCGGTGCTTTTAGCAAACCATTTTGAAGCCCAGTCTTTAGTTACCGCCAGGCGAAAGCCTGTAGGGTTAATCTTTTGTCCCATAGCTTTTCCTTAGTTGCCCACTGTCACATTGATATGACAAGTTTGTTTTTCAATGCGGTTACCGCGACCTTTGGCGCGAGCTTGGAAACGTTTCAAGCTTGGACCTTTGTCAACAAAGATAGTTACCACTTTCAACTCATCAATGTCGGCACCGTTATTGTGCTCGGCATTAGCAATAGCTGATTCCAATACTTTTTTAATCAACTCAGCACCTCTTTTAGGACTGAAAGTCAAAATATTCAAAGCTTGGGCAACGTCTTTACCGCGAATCAAATCAGCTACCAAACGAGCTTTTTGAGCTGAAATACGGGCATTTTTATGTTGTGCATTTACTCTCATGATTCACCTTATTTCTTTTTAGCCTTTTTATCAGCCAAGTGGCCTTTAAAGGTACGGGTCAATGAGAATTCACCTAATTTATGACCAACCATGTTATCGCTGATAAACACAGGCACATGGGTGCGGCCGTTGTGCACAGCAATGGTCAGACCGATAAAATCAGGCAGAATGGTAGAACGACGAGACCAAGTTTTAATCGGGCGCTTGTCGTTGCTTGCACGAGCAGCATCTACTTTTTTCAGCAAATGCAGGTCTACATATGGGCCTTTTTTCAATGAACGAGCCATACTAATTAACCTTTATTTGAGTAACGACGACGAACAATCATGTTATCCGTGCGTTTGTTATTACGAGTGCGGTAGCCTTTAGCAGGAGTACCCCATGGGCTAACCGGTTCGCGAGCTTCACCGGTACGACCTTCACCACCACCATGCGGGTGATCGACAGGGTTCATGACAACACCACGAACGGTCGGACGAATACCGCGCCAACGATTGGCACCGGCTTTACCGATTTTTTTCAGGCTTTGCTCTTCGTTACCGACTTCACCAATGGTTGCACGGCAATCTACGTTGATTTTACGAACTTCACCAGAGCGCAGACGGACTTGAGCGTATGCACCTTCTTTAGCCAACAATACCGCAGAAGCGCCGGCAGAACGTGCGATTTGCGCACCTTTACCAGGTTTCATTTCGATACAGTGGATAGTCGTACCAACGGGGATGTTGCGGATCGGCAGGGTGTTACCTACTTTGATGGCAGCTTCAGCACCGGAAACCAATACAGCACCAGCTTGAATACCGCGAGGAGCGATGATGTAGCGACGCTCACCGTCTGCATAGCACAACAGTGCAATGAAAGCAGTACGGTTAGGATCGTATTCGATACGCTCTACTTTTGCAGGGATACCGTCTTTGTTACGTTTAAAGTCTACAACACGGTAATGGTGTTTATGACCGCCGCCTTTGTGACGGGTGGTGATATGACCATTATTGTTACGACCGGCAGTAGAATTTTTCTTTTCGAGCAAAGGTGCATAAGGCGCACCTTTGTGCAAACCTTCTGTTACCACGCGAACCATGCCGCGACGGCCTGCAGAAGTTGGCTTCATTTTAACGATTGCCATTTTGTTTATTCCTTATCTGCAGCTGCAGCAGCGGCTTCCAAATCCAACTCTTGACCGGCAGCCAAGCTTACATAAGCTTTTTTAACATCGCTGCGGCGGCCCAAAGTACGACCAAAACGCTTAGTTTTACCTTTAGTGGTAACGGTAGTTACAGAAGCAACTTGAACACCGAACAGCAGCTCAACAGCCGCTTTGATTTCAGGTTTGGTTGCATTTGCCAAAACTTTAAACGTCATTTGGTTGCGTTTTTCAGCCAATACGTTGCTTTTTTCAGAAACGATAGGTGCCAAAATCACTTGAGTCAAACGTTGTTGATTCATACCCATTGCTCCTCTAATTGTGCAACTGCATCTTTAGTGATGATTACTTTTTTGTAACGCAGCAAGCTGTAAGGATCAACTTGTTGAGCTTCCAAAACCAACACGTTTGGCAAGTTGCGTGAAGCCAAGTAAACATTCTCATCGAGCTGTTTGGTTACAAACAGCACTTGCTCCAGACCCAGATTTTTCACTTGTTCAGCAAAAACTTTGGTTTTAGGAGTTTCAGCAGTCAATGCCTCGATCGCAAACAAACGCTCGTCACGGGCCAATTGGGACAGGATAGTCGCCATACCGGCGCGGTACATTTTACGGTTTACTTTTTGAGTGAAGTTTTCGTCGGGTTTGTTCGGGAACGCACGACCACCTTTACGCCACAGCGGAGAAGAAGTCATACCGGAACGGGCACGGCCGGTACCTTTTTGACGCCATGGTTTTTTGGTTGAGTGTTTTACTTCGGCACGGGTTTTTTGAGCACGGTTGCCAGAGCGGGCGTTTGCCAAGTAGGCATTTACCAGCTGATGAACCAACGCTTCATTGTATTCGCGAGCGAACAAAGCATCAGAAACAGACAGACTGCCTGAAACTTGTCCTTTAGCGTCAATTACTTTCAATTCCATTACGCACCTACTTTCACGCTAGGACGAACTACAACATCGCTGTTGACCGCACCCGGAACAGCACCCTTAACCAACAGCAGTTGGCGTTCTGCATCAACACGGACAACTTCCAGTTTTTGGACAGTTGCTTTGGTGTTGCCGTATTGACCGGCCATGCGTTTACCGGGGAACACGCGACCTGGGTCTTGCGCCATACCGATAGAACCTGGAACACGGTGAGAACGGGAGTTACCGTGGGAAGTACGTTGGGCACCGAAGTTATGACGTTTGATCGTACCGGAGAAACCTTTACCTTTAGAGGTACCGGTTACATCGACCAGTTGACCGACTTCAAACATAGAAACGGTGATTTCGTCACCGGCTTTCAATTCAGCCAGTTTTTCTTCAGTCAAAGCAAACTCGATCAAACCGCGACCGGCTTCAACACCTGCTTTTGCAAAGTGCCCAGCTTCGGCTTTGTTGACACGGTTAGCTTTTTTCTGACCAAAGGTAACTTGAACGGCAGTATAGCCGTCAGTATCTTTGGATTTTACTTGTGTAACGCGGTTGGCAGACATATCCAAAACGGTTACCGGAACAGAAACACCCTGTTCGTCGAACACGCGGGTCATACCAACTTTGCGTCCAACCAGACCTAAAGTCATGATTATTTTCCTTTTTAAGTAAAGGGGCGGGCTACGATTGGCCTGCCTTCGGACAATGATAAAACTTGGCACATTTGTACCAAGCCCTGCACTATACCACGACAATAAAGAAGTTTTCAAGAAAAATCTTAGGCTTGCCGCAGATTATTTACCGCTATCCGACAGATTTGAGGTTTACCCAATCCATCGCTATCCTGTTCTGAATTTTGACAGTCTTAATTGTTGTTCAACGATATAAAAGGTCGTCTGAAATTTCATCTACAACAAAATTTCAGACGACCTCTTCTCAATACATGGTTATTTTACGCTACTCGGATACGTTTTATACCGAGAATGCTATTTCTGCAACTCCGTCGGTGGGTTTTGCTCGGGCTGGCGCGTGTGCAATTTATACCAACCAAACAACCGCACCAAACATAAAAAGGCAATCAAGGGCATACATAAAGCGGAAACCAAATAACGCGGGTTGCCGGTATTGAGGATGTTTCCTCCTGCCGACAGAGTTAATGCAGCATTAAACCATTCCCACAATGAAGGCACGCTGAAAGCCAACACGGCAATCAGTCCGAGCGTCCGGAAAATACCGATAGGCAAAATCTGACGTTTTAGCACTGTACGGTTTAGCTGTAACAAGACAATCAATCCGAACCCGATGATGATAACCATGCCGCCGTTTGCAACGATTTGCAGGCTGTTGAACGCGATGTCGGGCGTTACCGCCAGTCCGCCGTCTGAAGCAGGAGCCGCTTGCTGCTGAAGGTTAAGTCCTTGAACGATATTTAAAACGAAACCATAAACCATATCGGCAAGCATAATACCTATAGGCAAAGAAGTGAGCATTCGTCTTAGCATGGTTGTGTCTGATAATGATGAAAAAGATATGGATAGAAACTAATGTAGTTTCAGACGACCTATCCACTATACACATCCATTAAGAAGGGTCGTCTGAAAAGTGGCAGACGGTATTGTAGCGGATTGCCGCCTCAAACGTATGTAAAATTAAATTTAGCCTAAGTCATAAAATCCTGTAATTTTCCACCAATCATTTAACTTTGGGAGTAAAATCCCAAAATATTAATTTGCATCATGATTTACGGCTTGGATGTCTCGACGTAAGTTTTAGATTTACAATTTCAGACGACGTTGGGATGCTATTTTGTAATTTTCCAACAAAGCCGTATGCCATTTATCAACGGATTGACCGAAAGGACGCTTCACATGAGTAATGCAAAACGCGATGTAACCCGCATCAGCCACAACACCAAAATCGTCGCTACGTTGGGGCCGGGCAGCAACAATGTTCAGTTGTTGGAAGACATGATCCGTGTAGGCGGTCTAAATGTCGTCCGTTTCAACTTCAGCCACGGCACGCCTGAATTCCATCAGGAAAACGCCCGCATCGTGCGTGAAGCAGCAAAACGCGCGGGACAGGAAATCGCCATCCTCGCCGACTTGCAAGGTCCGAAAATCCGCGTCGGCAAAATCGCCGGCGGCAGCATCGAATTGAACAAAGGAGAAACGCTGGTTCTTGATGCCGCACTCGAAGGCGAAGGCACGCGCGACGCGGTCGGTTTGGACTACCGCGACCTGCCTAATGATGTCGTTGCGGGCGATGTTTTGTGGTTGGATGACGGTTTGCTGACTTTGACTGTGGAATCCGTTGAAGGCAGTAAGATTGTTACTAAAGTTGAAAACAGCCATGTTTTGAAAAGCAACAAAGGCATCAATAAACGCGGCGGCGGTTTGTCCGCAGGTGCGTTGACCGAGAAAGACTTCCGCGACCTGAAAACTGCGATTGCCATCGGTTGCGACTACCTCGCCATCAGCTTTGTGAAATCCGCCGAAGATTTGCACACTGCCCGCGCCAAAGTCGAAGAAGAAATGAAAGGCAGCACTGCGGTTCGCCCCGGCTTGGTTTCCAAAATCGAACGTGTGGAAGCGATTGAAAACTTGGACGAAATCATCCTCGCCAGCGACGGTATCATGGTGGCGCGCGGCGACTTGGCGGTCGAAGTCGGACACGCAGCCGTCCCCGCCCTGCAAAAACGCATGATCCGCCGCGCACGCGAGTTGCGCCGCTTCAGCATTACGGCAACCCAAATGATGGAATCCATGATTACCAACCCCGTCCCGACCCGCGCGGAAGTCAGCGACGTGGCAAATGCGGTATTGGACGGCACCGATGCGGTGATGTGTTCCGCCGAAACCGCCGTCGGTGCGTATCCGTTTGAAACCGTCAGCCAAATGGCGATTATTTGCGCGGCTGCGGAAAAAGAACAAGATTCGCTCAACGGCGTTGCCGAACAGGTCGATTATCCCGAAGCCGTCAGCACCAACTTGGCGATTGCCGGCGGCGCGGTCAGCGTGGCGCGCGCGGTTCACGCCAAAGCCATCGTCGCCCTGACTGAAAGCGGTTCGACCGCCTTCGAAGTCAGCCGCCACAACATCACCTTGCCGATTTTCGCGCTGACCCCGAGCATTTCCGCCCAACGCCGTATGGCGATGTACCGCGGCGTGCGCCCGCTGATTTTGGCGACCAGCACCGACCACGATACCGCGCTGAACGAAGTGGAAGCCATGTTGGTCGAACATAAAATCTTAAGCTCCGGCGACCAATACATCATCACCAGCGGTTCGCAAATGCGCGAATCCGGTTCGACCAATACGCTGGAAGTATTGCGCGTTAAATAATCGACACGCAAACGGCAGATAAACAAGAGGTCGTCTGAAAACTTGGAAACGGGTTTTCAGACGACCTTTTGTTTTCTTTCCGTCAAAATAATCCCGCAATGACATCTTTACCACAGTCCCACCCTCTCCTATCTACGCAACACACGAGTTTTTCCGAAAGCGTCCAAAAATATTAGGCAAACGCGATAACGTGGTATAGAATCGAGTACCTACACTAATCAAACGGAATGACCGTTAGGAAACAACTGTATTTTGATTGAAAACTGCCGTCCTTCAGCCTCAAAATCCGCGCAAAAACAGCTTGCAGGATTTTCGCTTCAAAGACCATCGTTTCAATTCAACATGCCGATTCCAAACCGTCAGCCCGCTCCAGACACGGAGGCGTTTGTTTCAGACGACCTCTTTATTATTTACACGCAGGTACAAGAAAATGACACACTCACCCATCAAACAAACCGTAATCTTACTCAGCGCCGTCTTCTTCTCCGGCGCCGTCCATGCTTCGGGCTACCATTTCGGTACGCAGTCGGTCAACGCGCAAGGCACTGCCAACTCTTCCGGCGCGGAAGCCGCCGACGCATCGACCATCTTCTACAACCCTGCCGGCCTGTCCAAACTCGACAGCAGCCAAGTTTCCGTCAACGCCAACATCGTCATCCCCAGCATCCACTACGAAGCCGATTCCGCAAAATACTATCAAGGCGGCGATGTTTCCGGCTCGAAAAGCGGCAAAATCACCAAAACCACCGTCGCCCCGCACTTCTACGGTGCATACAAAGTCAATGACGATGTGACTTTGGGCTTGGGCGTGTACGTCCCCTTCGGCTCTGCCACCGAATACGAAAAAGATTCCGTACTGCGCCACAACATCAACAAACTGAGCCTCACCAGCATCGACATCGAACCGGTCGTCGCTTGGAAAGCCAATGAAAACCATGCTTTCGGTGCAGGTTTGATCGCCCAATATTCCAAAGCCGAATTGCGCAAATATTCCGACTGGGATGCTTCCGGCTCCATCAGCCAACTCGCCAGCGGCCTTGCCTCACGCGCCGCCGGCCGCCCTGTCTCCGTCAGTGCGCAAGGCAAATCTGATGGACACGCCGAAGTAAAAGGCCACGACTGGGGCTTCGGCTATCAACTCGCTTGGATGTGGGACATCAACGACCGCGCACGGGTCGGCGTGAACTACCGCTCCAAAGTAACCCACACCCTCAAAGGCTCGGCAGAATGGGAAGCCGACGGCGCATACGCCCGCCGCGCTTGGGATTTGGGCGCGCTTGCCGCCCGCGGTTACGTTCCGCATGAAAAAGCAAGTGTCAAAATCGTAACCCCCGAATCGCTGTCCGTTCACGGCATGTACAAAGCCACCGACAAATTCAACCTGTTCAGTGATGTGACTTGGACGCGCCACAGCCGCTTCAACAAAGCGGAACTGGTTTTTGAAAACACCAAAAACGTCGTCAACGGCAAATCCGACCGCACCGTTATCACCCCCAACTGGCGCAACACTTACAAAGTCGCGCTCGGCGGTTCTTACCAAGTGACCGACCCGCTGCAACTGCGCGCAGGCATCGCCTTTGACCGCTCGCCCGTCAAAAACGCCGGCTACCGCATGAACAGCCTGCCCGACGGCAACCGCATCTGGTTCTCGCTCGGCGCGAAATACCATATCGGTAAAAACCACGTCCTCGATGCCGCTTACAGCCACATCCACATCAACGACACCCGCTACCACACTGCCCGCGCGACCGGCAGCGATGTGGACAGCAAAGGCGCATCCAGCGCACACTTCAAAAACCACGCCGACATCATCGGCCTGCAATACACTTACAAATTCAAGTAAGCCGTTTGTGCCGACATCAAAAGGTCGTCTGAAAACCGATATCCAGGTTTTCAGACGACCTTTTGCCATAAATTGACATCAGGAATGCTTCCTTCCGCCTCCCATCGGACGGGTACGCAGAATAAGGCCGCCGTCTCAGCCGAATGCAGACAGGATCAATATAGTGGATTAACTTTAAACCAGTACGGCGTTGCCTCGCCTTAGCTCAAAGAGAACGATTCTCTAAGGTGCTGAAGCACCAAGTGAATCGGTTCCGTACTATCTGTACTGTCTGCGGCTTCGTCGCCTTGTCCTAATTTAAATTTAATCCACTATATCAAATTGATAATTATGACGAACTTTTTACCCCGGCCCCTGCCTTAAGAAGTAAAGCAGTCCAATTATGCGAACTGTTCGCCATAAACGATAAAGGGCTTCAAAGTGAATGAATAATTTCCAAATATTTTTGTTTCTAGGCATCTTGATGATGCTTCTCACCATCCTTCTCTACAAAAAAGGTTGGGTAAAACCCGTCCAACCCGCCGAATCCGACAGCCGTCCTCCGATTTTCTGGATTTCGATAACGGTCGTCGTCATGCTCGGCATCATTTCTTTAATCAGGTGGATGGGATGGTAATCGGCATGAAGGGAAAGGTCGTCTGAAACCTCGATATTCGGATTTTCAGACGACCTTTTTGTTTAACTTATTGGTGTTCCAATATTCCCATACATACGGACAAACAGCGTTTCCGGGAAAACGTATGACGCTGATTCGCTTTGTTTTGCGGTAAATTCTGATGCTGCCTTTTGACTTGTTTAAATAATGGTTTACTGATGAAATAATAAAAATTATTTGCATTTGTATGATTCAATTTATAAACTCTTGCTTTTCAAGGCAGACAGATCACGACACTTTGTCAGACTTGGGATAAAGAGACGGCGAAATCAAATATCTGATAGATATTTTCAACGTATCAGACGGCATTTCAAACACGATATTTTCAAACAAAATTTCTACTGCCCTGTCTAACTAGGGTCGTCTGAATTTTTAGAGTGGTTTGTCATGTCTTCAATGCTGATACCAACAATTCTTTTCTTCTCTTTCTTCTTTTTTGCCTTATACCGCTCTATCGCGCCCGCGCCCGATAGGGTGTTGAACGGTGACACACTCATTTGTTTTAGCCGTAACAAGTTTTTCAGCCGTGAGCTTTTGTATTGCGGAACGCAGGGCGTGTTTGTTTATCGCGGACGGACTTTGATCGCGCATTACCGATTTGAAGAGGTCGTCAGACTGGCGAAGACCGGTTGGCACATCAACAAAATCAGCGTTTGGGAAATCGAATGCGTATCGGGCGGTAAACATGTGCGGTATACATTTTGTCCGAGGGGAAGCCTGTGGTTCGGTCACGAAGGTTTCGACAGGCTTCATAAACATATGCTGCGCGTGAATCCGGATGCAGTAAAGGCTAAATGGACCGGTTTTGGTCTTCATATTGATATTAAGTTTTAAGGTTTGTTTTATATATGTTGATTGCTTTTCTGATTATGTTGCGCGAGGGTATCGAGGCGGCTTTGATTGTCGGTATCGTCGCGGGTTTTTTGAAACAGTCGGGACATTCGCGGCTGATGCCTAAGGTGTGGCTGGGCGTGGCTTTGGCTGCGCTGATGTGTTTGGGCATCGGATACGGCATCCATTCGGCAACGGGCGAGATTCCGCAGAAGGAGCAGGAATTTGTGGTCGGCGTTATCGGTTTGGTGGCGGTGGCGATGCTGACTTATATGATTTTATGGATGAAAAAAGCCGCCC
The DNA here is from genome assembly GCF_022749495.1 of Neisseria macacae ATCC 33926. Classification (NCBI taxonomy): domain Bacteria; kingdom Pseudomonadati; phylum Pseudomonadota; class Betaproteobacteria; order Neisseriales; family Neisseriaceae; genus Neisseria; species Neisseria macacae. Next base: position 2,727,657 of record NZ_CP094241.1, read on the forward strand.
GTTCGATGAAGCAGCAGCTTCAGGATTCGGTTCAGACCGCCTTAAACCGCGGCAACGGTCAAGGCTGGGCTTTGGTCGGCATGGCTTTTCTGGCTGTGGCGCGCGAGGGGTTGGAGAGTGTGTTTTTCCTCTTGGCGGTGTTTCAGCAGAGTCCGACTTGGTCTATGCCCGTCGGCGCGGTATTGGGGCTGCTTGCCGCAGTGGTTATCGGCGCGCTGATTTATCAGGGCGGTATGCGTCTGAATCTGGCGAAGTTTTTCCGCTGGACGGGCGCGTTTTTGATTGTGGTGGCCGCCGGTTTGGTGGCAGGTTCGCTGCGCGCGCTGCATGAGGCGGGCGTGTGGAACCACCTGCAAGAGGTGGTGTTTGATTCTTCCAAATACCTGCATGAAGACAGCCCGCTGGGCGTGCTGCTCGGCGGCTTCTTCGGCTACACCGACCACCCGACGCAGGGCGAGGTGCTGGCGTGGCTGCTGTATTTGGTTCCGGTCATGATTTGGTTTCTGCACGGCAGCAGGCCCGCCGCAGTGCAGAGGTCGTCTGAAAGCCATTAGGGACTGTCGACAGCCCCTAGTGGCGCTTAAAAATTCCGTATCTCATTCTTATCAACATGCCAAAGAGGTTTGAAATGAAAAAACTCAATATAACTGCTTTATCCGTGATGCTGGCTTTGGGTCTGACCGCGTGTCAGCCGCCCGAAGCGGAAAAATCCGCGCCTGCCGCGTCAGGTGCATCAAGCGCAAATGCCGGCGGCACCGTCAACGTCGGCGTGAACGACACCGCCTGCGAACCGATGGAACTGACCGTACCGAGCGGACAAGTCGTGTTCAACATCAAAAACAACAGCGGCCGCAAGCTCGAATGGGAAATCCTCAAAGGCGTGATGGTGGTCGACGAGCGCGAAAACATTGCCCCCGGACTTTCCGACAAAATGACCGTTACCCTGCTGCCGGGCGAATACGAAATGACTTGCGGCCTCTTGACCAACCCGCGCGGCAAATTGGTAGTAACCGACAGCGGCTTTAAAGACACCGGCAACGAAGCCGATTTGGAAAAACTTGCCAAACCGCTTGCCGACTATAAAGTTTACGTCCAAGGCGAAGCCAAAGAGCTGGTTGCCAAAACCAAAGCCTTCACCGATGCCGTCAAAGCGGGCGACATCGAAAAAGCCAAATCCCAGTTTGCCGCCGCCCGCACCCACTACGAACGCATCGAGCCGATTGCCGAACTCTTCAACGAACTCGACCCCGCCATCGACGCGCGTGAAGACGACTTCAAAGACAAAACCGAAGACGCGGCCTTCACCGGCTTCCACCGCATCGAACACGCCCTGTGGGTCAAAAAAGACGTATCCGGCGTGAAAGACATTGCCGACAAACTCATGAAAGACGTTGAATCCCTGCAAAAAGAAATCGACGCCCTCTCTTTCCCGCCGAACAAAGTCGTCGGCGGCGCGGCAGTGTTGATTGAAGAAGTTGCCGGCAGCAAAATCAGCGGCGAAGAAGACCGTTACAGCCACACCGACTTGAGCGACTTCCAAGCCAACATCGAAGGCGCGCAAAAAATTGTCGAACTCTTCCGTCCGATGATTGCCGAGAAAAACAAAGCCCTGCTCGAGAAAGTCGATGCCAACTTCAAACAAGTAACCGACATCCTCGCCAAATACAAAACCAAAGACGGCTTTGAAACCTACGACAAACTCAGCGACGAAGACCGCAAAACCCTTCAGGCACCAATTAACGCCCTTGCCGAAGACCTGAGCCAACTGCGCGGCACACTGGGCCTCAAATAAACTTGACCCGCCCGTTTCAGACGACCTTTTGAAGAAATACAAGGGGTCGTCTGAAAACTTATCGCTGATGTCCTCTCCCACGCAAGGAAACTGTTGTAGCGTGGGCTTTGCCCGCGAAAACCCGAATACAGAAATCGTAGACTGGGTCGGGTTTACCAACCCAACCTGCCCCTGCTGACAGCCCTGTAGGTCGGATACTTGTATCCGACAACGCACAAACCGCGACACCTTGCCGCCATGCCAAAATACATTCAGGACAAACCATGAGCCAAGACAACTCACAACCCATCCAACCGACCAAACGCACCCTGTTCAAAACCGTCCTTGCCGCAGGCGCAGCCGGCGCGGCAGGCTGGTTCGCCGGCAAACAACAAGGCGAAACCGCCGCCGAGACCCGCAACAACGAACACTCCCCGCAAGCCTACCCCTGCTACGGCACGCACCAAGCCGGCATTACCACCCCGCACCAACTCTTCGGCATCATGTGCGCCTTCGACGTAACCGCCAAAGACCCCAAACAACTCGAAAACCTCTTCCGCACCCTCACCGCCCGCATCGAATTCCTCACCCAAGGCGGCGAATACCAAGATGGCGACGAAAAACTCCCCCCCGCAGGCAGCGGCCTGCTCGGCAAAACATTCCGCCCCGACGGGCTCACCATCACCGTCGGTGTCGGCAGCAGCCTCTTTGACGACCGCTTCGGACTCAAAGACAAAAAACCCCGCCACCTCCAAGAAATGCGCGACTTCCCCAACGACCGCCTCCAAAAATCATGGTGTGACGGCGACCTCAGCCTCCAAATCTGCGCCTTCACCCCCGAAACCTGCCAAGCCGCCCTGCGCGACATCATCAAAAACACCGCCCAAACCGCCGTCATCCGCTGGAGCATAGACGGCTGGCTGCCCAAAGCCGAACCCGGCGCCATCGCCGCCCGCAACCTCTTAGGCTTCCGCGACGGCTCCGGCAATCCCGACGTATCCGATCCCAAAATTGCCGACCAAGTCCTCTGGACGGGCATCGCCGCCAACAGCCAAGACGAACCCGCCTGGGCGAAAAACGGCAGCTACCAAGCCGTCCGCCTCATCCGCCACTTCGTCGAATTCTGGGACAGAACCCCCTTGCAGGAACAAACCGAAATCTTCGGCCGCCGCAAATACAGCGGCGCCCCCATGGACGGCAAAAAAGAGAGCGACACCGCCGACTTCGCCAAAGACCCCGACGGCAAAACCACCCCCAAAGACAGCCACATGAGGCTCGCCAACCCGCGCGACCCCGAGTTCATGAAAAAACACCTGCTCTACCGCCGCGCCTTCAACTACTCCCGCGGCCTCGCCGCCAACGGCCAGCTCGACGTCGGCCTGATTTTCATCTGCTACCAAGCCAACCTCGCCGACGGCTTCATCTTCGTCCAAAACCTACTCAACGGTGAACCGCTGGAAGAATACATCAGCCCCTTCGGCGGCGGCTATTTCTTCATCCTCCCCGGTGTAGAAAAAGGCGGCTTCCTCGCCCAAAGCCTGCTCAGCGCGTGAACACAGATTTAGGATAAACCAACCCGTAGCGTGGGCTTTGCCCACGACCTTTCACCGAACATCCGAATCCAATTATCCCTGTTCATTCTAACGGCGCAGAGGTCTTATCCGTAAAACTCTCCCTGCAAAAAGGTCGTCTGAAAACTAAGTATTCCGGTTTTCAGACGACCTTTCCGTCAAATGGGCACAGACTTGGTGCAAACCGAACCCGTAGCGTGGGCTTCGCCCACGACCTTCTCCCCAAACATCCGAATCCAATCATCTCTGTTTATTCGTGGATAGAACCCACGCTACGGGCGGCTTGGTTTTTAATCAGCATTATGAACCGTCATTCCCGCGCAGGTGGGTTTGCTGCATATTCTGAGGTTTTGCCACAAAGTGCCGCCGTTGCTTTTGTCTTGGCGGAGGTAGCGGTAAACGGTGCTGTGATGGAGTGTGATCCCGTGGTGTTTGCGCAGGTAGGCGCATACCTGTTCGGGACTGAGTTTGCGGCGGATAAGGGTGTCAATGTGTTGAATCAGCTGCGAATCGAGCTTATAGGGTTTTCGCTTACGCTGTTTGGTCAGCCGGCTTTGCCGTTGGGCTTTATCGGCGCTGTATTGCTGCCCTTGGATGCAGTACCGCTTGATTTCTCGGCTGATGGTGCTTTTGTGGCGGTTAAGCTGTTTGGCAATTTCGGCGACGGTGCAGTAGCGGGACAGGTATTGGATATGGTATCGTTCGTCTTGGGTCAGTTGTGTGTAGCTCATGGCAATCTTTCTTGCAGGAAAGGCCGTATGCTACCGCATACTGGCCTTTTTCTGTTATGGAAAGTTGCATTTCAAATGCGAATCCGCCGACCTTTCCACATAGGTTTCCCCATGCATCCTGATCTGACGGCCGAATGAAGCGGGACAGGCATGGCAGCCTTACCCGCCCGACACGAAGGCCGTCCGACTCCGGACTGGATTCGGACGGCCTTTTCATTACCGGGTCTGCAGCTGCGCACATTCCCTATTCGGGAGGGCGCACTCGGGTTTATTTTTTAGCGGCGGGGGTGGCGGCTTTGTTTTGAGCGGCCGGGGCGACGGTTGCTTCCGCCTTCAGTTTGGAGAAGATGCCCTCACCGATACCTTTGACGTTTTTCAACTCCTCGACCGATTTGAAGGCACCATGTTGTTGACGGTAGTCCACGATGGCTTTGGCTTTGGCAGGGCCGATACCGGGCAGGGCTTCCAACTCGGACGGGGAAGCGGTATTGATGTTGACGGCGGCCAGCGACAGCGAAGCGGTCAGCAGGGAGAGGGCGGCAAAGAGGAATTTTTTCATAAGAAGATACTCCATAGTTTGTGAATGCGGATGATGCCTGTGTGTGCGGCACCGTAAAATAGTTGGCTATCATATCCGTCTTACCGTTTCCTTTCAAACGATACCTGAAGATTTCTTAGTTTACTATCTCTTTATGTATTGATTCTACAACATCCCTATTTTACCCGCACCCTCCCTATCCGTCACATTTACCCGCTGCGCTATCGTCGCACCCGCCTATCTCCACTCGTGAGCAAGTAAGCCATAGCAAGAAGGCAAGGAACGGCACTGACGAGTTTCAAGTAAAGGTATGAATAAAATATGAGGTAAAAGTAAAAGCCCCCGACATCTGTCAGGGGCTTAGAATAGGTGTTTGGCAGTGACCTACTTTCGCATGGAAGAACCACACTATCATCGGCGCTGAGTCGTTTCACGGTCCTGTTCGGGATGGGAAGGCGTGGGACCAACTCGCTATGGCCGCCAAACTTAAACTGTACAAATCGGCAAAGCCTTAATCAATATATTCGGTGATGACTGAATCAGTCAGTAAGCTTTTTATTTGAAGTTCTTCAAATGATAGAGTCAAGCCTCACGAGCAATTAGTATGGGTTAGCTTCACGCGTTACCGCGCTTCCACACCCCACCTATCAACGTCCTGGTCTCGAACGACTCTTTAGTGCGGTTAAACCGCAAGGGAAGTCTCATCTTCAGGCGAGTTTCGCGCTTAGATGCTTTCAGCGCTTATCTCTTCCGAACTTAGCTACCCGGCTATGCAACTGGCGTTACAACCGGTACACCAGAGGTTCGTCCACTCCGGTCCTCTCGTACTAGGAGCAGCCCCCGTCAAACTTCCAACGCCCACTGCAGATAGGGACCAAACTGTCTCACGACGTTTTAAACCCAGCTCACGTACCACTTTAAATGGCGAACAGCCATACCCTTGGGACCGACTACAGCCCCAGGATGTGATGAGCCGACATCGAGGTGCCAAACTCCGCCGTCGATATGAACTCTTGGGCGGAATCAGCCTGTTATCCCCGGAGTACCTTTTATCCGTTGAGCGATGGCCCTTCCATACAGAACCACCGGATCACTATGTCCTGCTTTCGCACCTGCTCGACTTGTCGGTCTCGCAGTTAAGCTACCTTTTGCCATTGCACTATCAGTCCGATTTCCGACCGGACCTAGGTAACCTTCGAACTCCTCCGTTACTCTTTGGGAGGAGACCGCCCCAGTCAAACTGCCTACCATGCACGGTCCCCGACCCGGATTACGGGTCTGGGTTAGAACCTCAAAGACACCAGGGTGGTATTTCAAGGACGGCTCCACAGAGACTGGCGTCTCTGCTTCTAAGCCTCCCACCTATCCTACACAAGTGACTTCAAAGTCCAATGCAAAGCTACAGTAAAGGTTCACGGGGTCTTTCCGTCTAGCAGCGGGTAGATTGCATCTTCACAACCACTTCAACTTCGCTGAGTCTCGGGAGGAGACAGTGTGGCCATCGTTACGCCATTCGTGCGGGTCGGAACTTACCCGACAAGGAATTTCGCTACCTTAGGACCGTTATAGTTACGGCCGCCGTTTACTGGGGCTTCGATCCGATGCTCTCACATCTTCAATTAACCTTCCAGCACCGGGCAGGCGTCACACCCTATACGTCCACTTTCGTGTTAGCAGAGTGCTGTGTTTTTAATAAACAGTCGCAGCCACCTATTCTCTGCGACCCTCCGAGGCTTACGGAGCAAGTCCTTAACCTTAGAGGGCATACCTTCTCCCGAAGTTACGGTATCAATTTGCCGAGTTCCTTCTCCCGAGTTCTCTCAAGCGCCTTAGAATTCTCATCCTGCCCACCTGTGTCGGTTTGCGGTACGGTTCGATTCAAACTGAAGCTTAGTGGCTTTTCCTGGAAGCGTGGTATCGGTTACTTCATGTCCGTAGACACTCGTCGTCACTTCTCGGTGTTAAGAAGACCCGGATTTGCCTAAGTCTTCCACCTACCGGCTTAAACAAGCTATTCCAACAGCTTGCTAACCTAACCTTCTCCGTCCCCACATCGCATTTGAATCAAGTACAGGAATATTAACCTGTTTCCCATCGACTACGCATTTCTGCCTCACCTTAGGGGCCGACTCACCCTACGCCGATGAACGTTGCGTAGGAAACCTTGGGCTTTCGGCGAGCGGGCTTTTCACCCGCTTTATCGCTACTCATGTCAACATTCGCACTTCTGATACCTCCAGCACACTTTACAATGCACCTTCATCGGCCTACAGAACGCTCCCCTACCATGCCAGTAAACTGGCATCCGCAGCTTCGGTTATAGATTTGAGCCCCGTTACATCTTCCGCGCAGGACGACTCGACCAGTGAGCTATTACGCTTTCTTTAAATGATGGCTGCTTCTAAGCCAACATCCTGGCTGTCTGGGCCTTCCCACTTCGTTTACCACTTAATCTATCATTTGGGACCTTAGCTGGCGGTCTGGGTTGTTTCCCTCTTGACAACGGACGTTAGCACCCGCTGTCTGTCTCCCGAGGAACCACTTGATGGTATTCTTAGTTTGCCATGGGTTGGTAAGTTGCAATAACCCCCTAGCCATAACAGTGCTTTACCCCCATCAGTGTCTTGCTCGAGGCACTACCTAAATAGTTTTCGGGGAGAACCAGCTATCTCCGAGTTTGTTTAGCCTTTCACCCCTATCCACAGCTCATCCCCGCATTTTGCAACATGCGTGGGTTCGGTCCTCCAGTACCTGTTACGGCACCTTCAACCTGGCCATGGATAGATCACTCGGTTTCGGGTCTACACCCAGCAACTCTTCGCCCTATTAAGACTCGGTTTCCCTACGCCTCCCCTATTCGGTTAAGCTCGCTACTGAATGTAAGTCGTTGACCCATTATACAAAAGGTACGCAGTCACACCACATGGGTGCTCCCACTGTTTGTATGCATCAGGTTTCAGGTTCTATTTCACTCCCCTCCCGGGGTTCTTTTCGCCTTTCCCTCACGGTACTGGTTCACTATCGGTCGATGATGAGTATTTAGCCTTGGAGGATGGTCCCCCCATATTCAGACAGGATTTCACGTGTCCCGCCCTACTTTTCGTACGCTTAGTACCACCGTTGAGATTTCGAATACGGGACTATCACCCACTATGGTCAAGCTTCCCAGCTTGTTCTTCTATCTCGACAGTTATTACGTACAGGCTCCTCCGCGTTCGCTCGCCACTACTTGCGGAATCTCGGTTGATTTCTTTTCCTCCGGGTACTTAGATGGTTCAGTTCTCCGGGTTCGCTTCTCTAAGTCTATGTATTCAACTTAGGATACTGCACAGAATGCAGTGGGTTTCCCCATTCGGACATCGCGGGATCATAGCTTTATTGCCAGCTCCCCCACGCTTTTCGCAGGCTTACACGTCCTTCGTCGCCTATCATCGCCAAGGCATCCACCTGATGCACTTATTCACTTGACTCTATCATTTCAAGAACTTCTCTGACTTTGCCTGACACTCCGTTGACTAGAACATCAAACTTGAATTTCCTACTCTGATAAAGCTTACTGCTTGTTGTGTCTTAATCCCGCCTTTTGTCTTTCGGAATTAAGTCGATACAATCATCACCCAAATACTGTACCTGTTTTTCTTTTCCTATCCAGGAGACAACTGACCGTTTGCAATTGGTCAATCATCAAAAACAGACACATTGTCTTTGTTTGTTGATTTCGGCTTTCCAATTTGTTAAAGATCGATGCGTTCAATATTGCTATTTACTTCGCAAATCAAAATGAGCTGATTATTATAGCAGCCTTTCTTTTTCCGTCAAACTGATTCGTCAGCAGACTTCTCTTTAGAAAAAAAGAAAGCAGTTACACTGCCTTTTAACTCGCTTTGATTTGGAAAGTATTGGTGGAGGCAAACGGGATCGAACCGATGACCCCCTGCTTGCAAAGCAGGTGCTCTACCAACTGAGCTATGCCCCCGTTCTTGGTGGGTCTGGGAGGACTTGAACCTCCGACCCCACGCTTATCAAGCGTGTGCTCTAACCAGCTGAGCTACAAACCCGGATTCTCTTCTTAAGCGAACCTTGTCTTCACTCAAGCATTTTTCCGCATCTTCTACAGTTTACCGATAAGTGTGAATGCGACAACCTCTTCTTTCTCTAGAAAGGAGGTGATCCAGCCGCAGGTTCCCCTACGGCTACCTTGTTACGACTTCACCCCAGTCATGAAGCATACCGTGGTAAGCGGGCTCCTTGCGGTTACCCTACCTACTTCTGGTATCCCCCACTCCCATGGTGTGACGGGCGGTGTGTACAAGACCCGGGAACGTATTCACCGCAGTATGCTGACCTGCGATTACTAGCGATTCCGACTTCATGCACTCGAGTTGCAGAGTGCAATCCGGACTACGATCGGTTTTGTGAGATTGGCTCCACCTCGCGGCTTGGCTACCCTCTGTACCGACCATTGTATGACGTGTGAAGCCCTGGTCATAAGGGCCATGAGGACTTGACGTCATCCCCACCTTCCTCCGGCTTGTCACCGGCAGTCTCATTAGAGTGCCCAACTTAATGATGGCAACTAATGACAAGGGTTGCGCTCGTTGCGGGACTTAACCCAACATCTCACGACACGAGCTGACGACAGCCATGCAGCACCTGTGTTACGGCTCCCGAAGGCACCCCTCCGTCTCTGGAGGGTTCCGTACATGTCAAGACCAGGTAAGGTTCTTCGCGTTGCATCGAATTAATCCACATCATCCACCGCTTGTGCGGGTCCCCGTCAATTCCTTTGAGTTTTAATCTTGCGACCGTACTCCCCAGGCGGTCGATTTCACGCGTTAGCTTCGCTACTAAGCAGTCATGCTGCCCAACAGCTAATCGACATCGTTTAGGGCGTGGACTACCAGGGTATCTAATCCTGTTTGCTACCCACGCTTTCGGGCATGAACGTCAGTGTTATCCCAGGAGGCTGCCTTCGCCATCGGTATTCCTCCACATCTCTACGCATTTCACTGCTACACGTGGAATTCTACCTCCCTCTGACACACTCTAGTCACCCAGTTCAGAACGCAGTTCCCAGGTTGAGCCCGGGGATTTCACATCCTGCTTAAGTAACCGTCTGCGCCCGCTTTACGCCCAGTAATTCCGATTAACGCTCGCACCCTACGTATTACCGCGGCTGCTGGCACGTAGTTAGCCGGTGCTTATTCTTCAGGTACCGTCATCAGACAGGGGTATTAACCCCGCCCTTTTCTTCCCTGACAAAAGTCCTTTACAACCCGAAGGCCTTCTTCAGACACGCGGCATGGCTGGATCAGGCTTGCGCCCATTGTCCAAAATTCCCCACTGCTGCCTCCCGTAGGAGTCTGGGCCGTGTCTCAGTCCCAGTGTGGCGGATCATCCTCTCAGACCCGCTACTGATCGTCGCCTTGGTAGGCCTTTACCCCACCAACTAGCTAATCAGATATCGGCCGCTCAAACAGCGCAAGGCCAAATGGTCCCCTGCTTTCTTCCTCAGAATATATGCGGTATTAGCTAATCTTTCGATTAGTTATCCCCCACTGCTCGGTACGTTCCGATATGTTACTCACCCGTTCGCCACTCGCCACCCAAGAAGCAAGCTTCTCTGTGCTGCCGTCCGACTTGCATGTGTAAAGCATGCCGCCAGCGTTCAATCTGAGCCAGGATCAAACTCTTATGTTCAATCTCTAACTTTTTAACTTCTGGTCTGCTTCAAAGAAACCAACAGGACAATGTCTAAAACATCATCTTGTCTGTCTTTCAAACAGTGTGAGGCTGTCGCACTCACACTTATCGGTAATCTGTTTTGTTAAAGAGCGAAAACGAATTATAAAGCATTTCATCTCATTGTCAATCAAAACTTTTCTTAAAACCTCGAAAAATCAGATCAACTGTGATATACTTACCTGTTCGTTCAGTCACCGCCGAAGCAGCGAAGAACCGAACTATACCCCTCCCCTCAAAAACCGTCAACTCCTAAACAACAAAAAATTCCACAAAACCTAACAACAACCTGAAATACAAAGACTTTTATTTCAAATCAAAAACAGCAAAGGTCGTCTGAAATCCCTTTCAGACGACCTTTTCATTTTCTTACTGTCTAATTCAATTAGCCGATTTCGTTATACTTAGTCGGCAAACTGTTTTTTCATGCGTTCGCGGCGTTCTTGTGCTTCCACGGAAAGTGTCGCAGTCGGGCGGGCAAGGAGGCGTTTGAGGCCGATGGGCTCGCCGGTATCCGCGCAGAAGCCATAATCGCCTTCGTCGATACTGCGGATGGTTGCTTGTACTTTACCTAGAAGTTTGCGCTCACGGTCGCGGGTGCGTAGTTCCAGCGCGTACTCTTCTTCTTGAGTAGCGCGGTCGGCAGGATCGGGAGCCGATTCGTGTTCTTGCAGGTGGCCGGTGGTGGCAGATGCGTTTTCAATCAGTTCGTCTTGCATTTTTACCAGCAGTTCGCGGAAGAATGCCAACTGGTCACTATTCATGTAGTCTTCTTCCGGGCCGTCCCAATTCAAAATGTCTTGTTCTGTCAGCTTTGCCATAATTTTTCTTTCAATCTATTGCGGGAAACAAAATGCTACTCAAGTGGTTTATTTTATTGATTTCTTAGGACTTCTTTTCTCAAGCCCGTTTGGAAATGGCGGCATGATACCATGTTTTCACAGTCGTGTTTTCGATTTTCACTTTTTTGCATTTTGCTTACGTCATACTGCAAATTCTTAATGAACTCGCTGTCTATTGCAGTAGCCACAAGTTGATTTGGCGGGTAATTTGGGGCGATAGACTGCTTAACCAGATCCACAGTAATAATGCCAATATACTACCCGAAAAATCGTAGCGTCCGTACTTTAAAAACTGTACAGGGAAAAGGATGGGGCGATATATCCGTTCCAACGCGACGGAAAGTTGGGAATAGGGATCTTTAATACTGAGCACCATGCGGATAAACAACCCTATCAATAACACATAAGCTGCTGATTTAATTGTATTCAATACTGCCAGTATAAAATTGGCGATGATGATTTTTGCGCTGAATGCGGTAGGCTGCGCCACTAAAGTAATGAAGGTGAATGCGATGTAATATAACAACAGTCCTGACAACAGGCAGGCTGGGTCGTATTTTTTAACCGGCAGAATTTTATGCAGCGGGTTGACCAGCCAATCGGTTGATCGCTTGCTGAACGCCAAGAGCGCATGATTTTCACTCAATCCCGCCGCTTGCAGGAAAAGACGTGCCAAACACAGGATAACGATGCCGTCGGCAAGCAATATCAATAAATCTCCGCGCATTTTCAGACGACCTTATATTGTTGTGCCATTTCCTGCGAACGCTTGACGCAGGCTTCCACGCCTTGGGCAATGGCTTCGGCGACGCAGCATGATTTGAACGTTTCGATGGCTTCGTGGGTGGTTCCGCCTTTGGAAGTAACATTTTGCTGCAGTTTCGCGAAGTCTTCGCCGCTTTGCTCTGCCAAGGCAACTGCGCCTTTAAACGTGGCGAGACTGAGGGCGCGGGCATCTTCTTCGCTAAACCCTTGCGCCTGAGCGGCGGCTTGCAGCGCGCTAAGCAGGTAAAAGACGTAGGCGGGGCCGCTGCCGCTAATGCCTGTGATATTGTGCAACTTGTCTTCTTCGTCCAACCAAACGGTTAAACCGACGGAACGCATAATCCGGTCGGCGGCGGCACGGTCGGCTTCGGATACTTCGGCTTCGGCAAACATGCCGGATACGCCCAAACCGATTTTTCCCGGCGTATTGGGCATGGTACGGACGATTCGGCGCGTTCCGCCAAGGTAGCGGCTGAGGGTATTAATAGACAAACCGGCAGCGACGGAAAGCACCAATGCGCCGTTGATACGAACGTTGCGGCACGCGGCTTCCATGTCCTGCGGTTTGACGGCAAGAATCAAAACGTCGTCTGAAAGCAGTTCGGGCAGCGACTCGGAAACTTCGACATTCAATTCTTTTGCCAAACGCTCGCGTTTTTCCGCGCCGCGATTGGCGATGTGGATGCGGTATCCGCCCTGCTTGACCAATCCGCCCGCAATGGCAGCTGCCATATTGCCGCCGCCTAAAAAGTAGATGTTCATAAATTTCCTTAATTTTTTAAATGAGATACATTTGCTGAGGTCGTCTGAAATGCCGTTTCCACCCAACCGGAAAAATTTCAGACGACCTTTTTACCAACGGACGCTTTCGGGCAACGATGTTCGGTATAAACCCTGTTTTTCCAAACAATCCAATCCTTCTTGTTTGAAAGTTTCCGCCAAAGGGCGTTTATCGCGGGTGTGCCAATCCAGTCCGCAAGCTTCAAACTTTTTGATTTTCCTCATGAAATAATCATTAGCTGCGGTACGGTAAGCATTATCGTCAACAGAATAACTCCCGTCTGCCAAACGTGTTCCGCGGAAATCCTCGATAGAAGGCGGCGGCTCGCCTTTAATTTCCCAAAAATCTATTGCTGCCGGCTTTTTGGGCTTACACCAGCCCGATAAGGACTCACATTGATACCAGCCCATCAACCGACAACCCGTTAAGGTCAAACCAAGCAAAAAGACCGAGATAATCTGTTTCATTGACCATCTTTCCCTTTTTGCTCCCGCCTGCCGAAAATCGCGCTGCCTATGCGCACATGTGTTGCGCCGCACGCGACCGCCACAGGCATATCGCCGGACATCCCCATAGACAATACATCCGCGCGAACACCCGCCGCGTTCAGGTCGGCAAGCAGTTTCTGCATGGTTTGGAACTGAACGCGCAATGCTTCATCATCGCTGTCGGCTTTGGCGACACACATCAATCCGCGTACAACCACATTCGGCAACTTCGCCACTTCCACCGCCAGCGCGACCGCCTCATCGGGCGCAACGCCGTGTTTCGCCTCCTCGCCCGCGATATTGACTTCGATGCACACCTGCAAAGGCGGCATTTCGGGCGGACGCTGTTCGCTCAGGCGGCGGGCGGTTTTCAGACGACCTATCGTATGCACCCAATGCGCGCGTTCGGCGACAAATTTGGTCTTGTTTGACTGCACATCGCCGATGACGTGCCAAACAATGTCGGGCAAATCCGCGAGCGTTTCCGTTTTTTCGTACCACTCCTGAATATAGTTTTCACCAAAATCACGCTGTCCTGCGGCATATACCTCGCGGATGTCGTCTGAAGGGAAGGTTTTGCTGACCGCAATCAAACCCACTTCGCCCGCCTGCCTGCCCGCCTTTTGCTCGGCTTCGGCAATGCGTCGTTTCACCTCCGCATAATTTTGTTGCAATACCGACATGATTTCTTCCTTTATTACATCAATTACAGCGATTTTGAAAATTTTACTTGGTCTGAACGGTTTATGTATTTAAAATAATACAATTTATCGGGACCTGAACAGGGAAACGCCCGGCATTCCGCGTCCGCACTTTAAATCGGGTTCCGCCTCATTATTCTAAACTAAAACAAGGCCACATTATGCAGATTACCGACTTACTCGCTTTCGGCGTCAAAAACAAAGCTTCCGACCTTCACTTAAGCGCCGGAATGTCCCCCATGATCCGTGTTCACGGCGACATCCGCCGCATCAACCTGCCCGAAATGTCCGCCGAAGAAGTCGGCAACATGGTTACTTCGGTCATGAACGACCATCAGCGCAAACTGTTCCAACAAGATTTGGAAGTGGACTTCTCCTTCGAGCTGCCCAACGTCGCCCGTTTCCGTGTCAACGCATTTACCTCCAACCGCGGTCCTGCCGCCGTCTTCCGTACCATTCCGAGCGACGTATTGACGCTGGAAGACCTGCGCGCCCCACGTATTTTCCAAAAAATCGCCGATAACCCGCGCGGCTTGGTACTGGTAACCGGTCCGACCGGTTCCGGTAAATCCACCACGCTGGCGGCGATGATCAACTACATCAACGAAACCCAACCCGCACACATCCTCACCATCGAAGACCCGATCGAGTTCGTCCACCAAAGTAAAAAAGCCCTCGTCAACCAGCGCGAGTTGCACCAACACACCCACAGCTTTGCCAACGCCCTGCGTTCCGCATTGCGTGAAGACCCGGACGTGATTCTCGTGGGCGAGATGCGCGACCCCGAAACCATCGGTCTTGCGCTGACCGCCGCCGAAACCGGCCACTTGGTATTCGGTACGCTGCACACCACCGGCGCAGCCAAAACCGTAGACCGTATCGTCGACGTATTCCCTGCCGGCGAAAAAGAAATGGTGCGTTCGATGCTGTCCGAGTCCCTGCGCGCGGTCATTTCGCAAACCCTGCTGAAAACCCGCGACGGCAACGGCCGTGTTGCCGCACACGAAATTCTCATCTCCACGCCCGCAGTGCGCAACCTGATCCGCGAAAACAAAATCGCCCAAATCAACTCCGCCCTGCAAACCGGTCAAGCACACGGCATGCAAACCCTCGACCAAGCGCTGCAAACCCTCGTCCGCCAAGGCACCATCAGCCCCGACGTAGCCCGCAGTAAAGCGCAAAACAGCGACAGCATGACCATCGTCTGATCAGCACATTCCATTATCGGGAACAGACAAGGTCGTCTGAAACGCACTTTATACAACGAGGAAGCCCGTTTCCCGTTTTCAGACGACCTCCGTAAGGCAGGCAATACCCAATAACAAACAAACCGCCCGCCGGTCTCAATATTCACTTACTTATAAAGAGTACACAAAATGAGCGAAACAACTCCTTTACACAACTTACTCAGCGAAATGGTGCAAGCCTACTCGCAAAAAAACCAACCGCCACATATTCCCACTCCCGCCGAAATCGGCACACACCTCCATCCCCTGCTCGACCGTATGTGCGTCGAAGCAGAAAAACGCGGCGCATCCGACATCTTCATCAGCGCAGGTTTCCCGCCTGCCGTCAAAGTCAGCGGCACCCTGACCCCCGTCCCGCACAAAGCCCTGACTGGCGAAGACACTGCCGCCATCGTCGAATCCACCATGAACCCCGAGCAGCTTGAGACCTTCAACCGCGAATGGGAACTCAACTACTCCGTCCAATCCCGCAGCAACACCCGTTACCGCGTCAACGCCTACCACGAACAAGGCCGCGTCGGCATGGTCTTGCGCCGTATCAACCAAGAAATCCCCGAAATGGAGAGCCTCGGCCTGCCCGCCAAACTCAAAGACCTCTCCCTTTCCCCGCGCGGCCTGCTGATCCTTGCCGGCCCGACCGGTTCCGGTAAATCGACCACCATGGCATCCATGCTCGACTACCGCAACCACAAAATGCCCGGCCACATCGTCACCATCGAAGACCCGATCGAATTCATCTACAAACCCCGCCGCAGCATCTTCACCCAGCGCGAAGTCGGCATCGACACCAACGACTGGAAAATCGCCGTTCAAAGCGCGATGCGTCAAGCGCCCGACGTCGTCTGTATCGGCGAGGTGCGCAGCGAAGCCAGTATGGAATACGCCCTCCAGCTTGCCCAAACCGGCCACTTGTGCGTCTTCACCATCCACGCCAACACCGCCGCCCAAACCATCGAACGTATCATCAACTTCTACCAAGAAGACCGACGCAAACAGGTCCTCATGGATTTGGCACTCAACCTGACCGGCATCATCGGCCAGCGCCTC
This sequence comes from Neisseria macacae ATCC 33926, assembly GCF_022749495.1. Taxonomy (NCBI): domain Bacteria; kingdom Pseudomonadati; phylum Pseudomonadota; class Betaproteobacteria; order Neisseriales; family Neisseriaceae; genus Neisseria; species Neisseria macacae. The sequence goes on from NZ_CP094241.1 coordinate 2,743,881, forward strand.
GCCATCAAGAAAAACCGCAGCCAGCGTACCGCCGTCGTCGACCTTCTGCTCAACACACCCGCCATGCAGGATTTGATTTTCAAAGGTGAACTCATGGAAATCCGCGAACTCATGATGCGCTCCGGCACTGACGGCATGCAGACCTTCGACCAACACCTGTTCGAACTCTACATCCAAGGTCAAATCGAATACGACGAAGCCCTGCGCCAAGCCGTTTCCACCAACGACCTGCGCCTGCGCATCCAAATGCACGAAGAAGGCAACGACCCCGACCGCCTCTACGACCGCATCAGCGATTTGAACCTGATTTCGTAAATACCCGATTTCAGGCAAAACAAAGGTCGTCTGAAAACTGAACTGCACCCCAAAAGTTGGACATCCCCTCCAACTCACAAGGTGCAGTTTTTTTATGAGCAAATATACATTACACTTCAAATACCAAGCCGTACTCCACTACCTGCATATACGCAGCCAACAGCGTACCGCAGACCACTACGGCATTTCCCGAACCCACCTGAGACGATGGATACGCGCCTATCAAGAAGGCGGTATCGGCGCACTCGAACATCCCCAATCCAAAACCATGACCCAACACCGCAAAAACCCCTTCATCGCAGATAAACCCGACCAAGAAAAAACGCAGGCAGAGCTTATTGAAGAGTTGTGCTATATGCGCGCAAAGGTTGCCTACCTAAAGGAGTTAAAAGCCCTCAGCCAAAAGCAGACCGCAAAGGACAAAGCCAAACCGTCCAAACACTGAGGGCGCAACACCCGCTCAAATACCTACTGCACATCGCAAACCTGCCCCAAAGCAGCTTTTACTACCACAACCAAGACCGACCCGACCCCGACGCAGCCGACAAAGCCCTCCTCGTCGAAACCTACCGGCGGCATAAAGGACGCTACGGACAAAGGCGCATTGCCGCCGCATTGGGTTGGAACCGCAAAAAAGCGGCGCGGTTGATGAAGCAGTTGGAACTGAAAGCCCTCATACGGGCGAAAAAAGCCTACCGCCATCCCGCCATGGGCGAGATATCGGAACACCTCCTCAAACGCCGGTTCAAAGCCCGAAAGCCTAACGAAAAATGGCTGACCGACGTTACCGAACTCAAAGGGAAGGACGGCAAACTGTACCTCTCGCCGATATTGGACCTGTTCAACCGGGAAATCGTCGCCTACGCCATGAGCCGCAATGCCAACAGCGAAATGGTGAAGGAAATGCTCGAAAAAGCCGCCCCCCGTCTGACTGCTAAAGGAACGATGCTTCATTCGGACCAAGGTGTGCTGTACCGTACGGCGGGGTATAGGGAATTGCTTGCGGAGCATTCCATGGTTCAAAGCATGTCGCGAAAGGCGAACTGTTGGGACAATGCGCCGATGGAAAGCTTCTTTGCGGTGTTGAAGACGGAGTGTTTCTATAACGCAGGTGAATTGACAGTAGATGAATTGATGAAGCAGATAGATGACTATATGGATTACTACAACCGGGAGCGTTGCAGTTTGAAATTGAAAAAGCTGAGTCCTGTCGCATACAGAACCCAGCTTGCACAGAGCGCCTGAATAGGCTTTTATGAGTGTCCAAGATTTGGGGGCCAGTTCAGTTTTCAGACGACCTTTGTCGCGCTTATGGCAATAAAGCCACACCGATCAATGTAAACTGCCATTTAAGCCTTTATCATTTTTCCCGCACTCCGCCTCTGCTGCCAAACGCGCCCCTCTCCACACAGCAAGGTTCATAAATCTTCATACTTTTCATCGCACTTTACGCAAATTATAAATCGCGCACCTCGATATTTCGGGCGATACAAATTCAGCCGTTTCAATGAATTACAAACGTTAAGCACTTGAGAAGATGGGTAACGCCTCGGCAAAGGCGGTTGCGGCTCATCCGCAAGCATCCGATACTGGATTCGTCGGAAGCAGAAACACGCTTCCTGTTTATCCGTGAAGGAGCATTATCATGAAAAAAACCTTACTGACTGTTTTATTGGCTACCGCTTCCGCCATCACTTTCGCTGATGGTTCTTTTACCGGCGCAGGCTTGGAAGTCGGCGCGGGCGCAACCAAAAGTGATGTGCGCAATGTCAATCTGAACGAAAAAACCAAAGGCGACGTTGCCGTACGCGGCAGCTACAACACACAATTCGGACAAAGCAACTGGATTGGCGGCGTTGAAGCCGGCGTTAAACCGCTGCACCGCAAAATCGCGGGCAATGCGAAACAAAAAGTCGATGCCAACGTTTCCTACGTCCAAGGCTACCGCCTGACCGACAACGCGCTGGCTTACGGTAAGGTCGGCTACCACTACGGCCGCTTCGACAATCTGGGCGCGAAACGCAACAATATGAACGGCCTCGGCTACGGCGTGGGCGCGAAATACGCCGTTGCGCCGAATGTCGAAGTCGGCGCCGAATGGGAGCAAACCCGTTATAAAAAAGACAATTTGAAAGTCCACAACAACAGCTACATGGCTACTGTCGGCTACCGCTTCAAATAATCTTTTTTAAACAGACAAAGGTCGTCTGAAACCGGATTTACGGTTTCAGACGACCTTTTTGTCGATTCGGGCATCTTAAACGATGCCCTCTTCTTTCAGCCTTTAGTCTTTGCGCGTTTCCACCAAGACCATTTCGGCAGCGGCGACAGGTTCGGCTTCGACTTTCGGCACGTCGGCGCGGCGCAGGCCGGATTCGGGTTCGGGCTGAACCTGTTCGGCAAAGGCGGCGACGGCTTCGGGATTGGTTTCGACAAACACCAAACCGCCTAAGTCGGGCATCGCGGCAACGGCAGGGACAGTTTCTTCCGGCTCGGTCGCTTCCGCTTGGCCTGCTTCCGGCACAGTTTGCGGCTCGGATTCCGTTGCTTGGGCGGCTGCGGCGGCCGCTGCGGCGGCGGCAAGGGCTTCGATGGCAGCGGCGGCTTCGCGTTCGGCTTTCCAAACGACCAGCTCTTCCTCCATTTCGGCAACGGCTTCGACCTCGCCTTCGGCAGGGACGGCGGTCATTGGTTGGTAGCCGTCTTCGGTTTCGATGGCGAACACGGAAGTCGAAGTTTCTTCGACGCTGCCGATGGCGGAGTCGATGATGCTGCATTCGTCGTCGGTGCTGTCTTCGATCAGGATGCCGCTGTCCGCTTCTTCGCCTTCGATGGAGAACACGAAGGCTTCTTCAGTGGCCGCAACGGGTTCGGAAACGACGACCACCAAAGGCTCGGCACTATCCTCGGGAGCGGGGATGGTTACGGCAAACGGTTCTTCTTCGACAGGCTCGCCCATGACGTGCGCGGCGGCGAAGCGGACTTTGTCGGCGGTATCGTGAATATTCAGGTACTGCTCGATTTTGGCGGCAGACGGAATATTGCGTTTTTTACCGTTTTGACGGCGGTCGCGCTGATTGTTGCGTTCGCGGCGGTCGCGTTGGTTGTTGCGCTCGCGTTGGCGGCGTTCGTTGCCTTTCGGTGCATCGTTATCGGCGGTTTGTACGCCCTCTTCCGCTGCGTTGTCCACTGTTTCGGACAAGGTTTCTTCCGCACGGATTTCCGCTTGTTCGCGGTTGCGTTCGTTGCGGTTGTTGTTGCGGCGGCGTTTGCCGCCTTGCGCCTGTTCGCCCGAACGGGATTCGTTTTCAGACGACGTTGCGGCGGCAAGTGCTTGGACTTCGAGGTTTTCGGCTTCCGATGCGGCGTTGCGCTCGTTTTGGCGGTTGCGGCTGCGGCGGTTGTCTTTGGCGTTGCGGGTTTCGTTTTCCGCCGCCTGATTGTCTGCTGCTTTGTCTTTGAAGTCCGCCACTTCGCGCACTTCTACCTTGCTGCCGTCGTGCCTATTGTTGCGGCGCGGGTTTTGACGGCGGTTGTTTGCGCGGCGGTTGCCGGAATTGCCGTTGCGGTTGTTGCCGTTTGAAGTGCGTTTTTCCGCCACTTCGGCAACAGGCGCGGTTTCGGCTGCGGTATTGCCGCCGAAAATGCGTTTGAGCCATGCTTTGAAGGTATCCCACCATGAACCGCTTTTTTGCTCGGATACGGTCGGGGCAGGCTGGGTATGGCGCACGCCTTTGACGGCGGGTTCGGGACGGGCGGCTTTGGCTCTTTCGCTGCCGAAAGGTTTGGCGGATTCGTCTTCTTCCGGCTCGGCAACGCGTTTGTAGCTCGGTTCGCCGTCTTCTTCTACGTCATCGATGCGGATGCGGTTGATTTCGTAGTGCGGGTTTTCCAGATGGATATTCGGAATCAGGACGACGTTGACATCCAAACGCTCTTCCATCGCAAACAGCTCGGCGCGTTTTTCGTTCAGCAGGAAGGTGGCGACATCGACGGGCACTTGGGCGTGCACTTCGCCGGTGTTGTCTTTCATTGCCTCTTCTTGAATGATGCGCAAAACGTGCAGGGCGGTCGATTCGATGCCGCGGATCACACCGGTACCGGCACAGCGCGGGCAGGCGACATGGCTGCTTTCGCCCAAGGCGGGTTTCAGGCGTTGGCGGCTCAATTCCAAGAGGCCGAAGCGGGAAAGTTTGCCCATTTGCACACGGGCGCGGTCTTTTTTGAGCGCGTCGCGCAGGACGTTTTCAACATCGCGCTGGTGCTTGGGGTTTTCCATGTCGATGAAGTCGATGACGACCAAACCGCCCAAGTCGCGCAGGCGCATTTGGCGTGCGACTTCTTCGGCGGCTTCCATATTGGTTTTGAAGGCGGTGTCTTCAATGTCCGCGCCGCGTGTCGCGCGGGCGGAGTTGACGTCAATGGAAACGAGGGCTTCGGTGTGATCGATCACAATCGCGCCGCCGGAAGGCAGGCTGACGCTGCGGGCAAACGCGCTTTCGATTTGGTGTTCGATTTGGAAGCGGGAGAACAGCGGCGTGTGGTCTTCATAGAGTTTCAGACGACCTACGTTGCTCGGCATGACGTAGCTCATAAACTCGGCAACTTGGTCATAAACCTCTTGATTGTCCACCAGAATTTCGCCGATGTCGGGACGGAAATAGTCGCGGATGGCGCGGATGAGCAGCGAGCTTTCCATGAAGAGGAGGTAGGGTTCGTGGTGCGCCTTACCGGCTTCTTCGATGGCCTGCCAAAGCTGTTTGAGGTAGTTCAAATCCCATTCCAACTCTTCCGCGCTGCGGCCGATGCCGGCGGTGCGGGCGATGATGCTCATGCCGTTCGGAATGTCGAGTTCTGCCATAGCGGCTTTGAGTTCTTGGCGCTCTTCGCCTTCGATACGGCGGGATACGCCGCCGCCGCGCGGGTTGTTGGGCATCAATACCAGATAGCGTCCGGCCAGGCTGATGAAGGTGGTCAGCGCCGCGCCTTTGTTGCCGCGTTCGTCTTTTTCGACTTGGACGATGACTTCCATGCCTTCTTTGAGCACGTCTTGAATGCGCGCCCTGCCGCCTTCGTAATCTTGGAAATACGAACGCGATACTTCCTTAAACGGCAAAAAGCCGTGGCGGTCGGTTCCGTAATCTACGAAACACGCTTCCAGCGACGGCTCGATGCGGGTGATGATACCCTTATAAATATTACCTTTGCGCTGCTCTTTACCCAGCGTTTCGATGTCCAAATCCAAAAGGTTTTGCCCATCGACAATGGCAACGCGCAACTCTTCGGCCTGCGTTGCATTGAACAACATTCTTTTCATAATCATTACCTCGCACAGGAGGGCAGCCTTTTCAGACGACCTGCCTGCTCTTTGTCAGACACTCTGCGAGGCGGGCGGGATTGGGCATAGCCCGCGCCCCTTTTCGGCGCAGGATGCAGAAACCCGGATGAGCAATCAGTTTTTGAATTGAAGTCCGCAAGGTTGCACGCCGCCCAAAACAATGCGGCCGTGTGCGGAAGGATACGGATAAAGAAGGCAATAAAGAACAATGCGGCGGAACACTCCGTCCGCCGCCGAAGTCCGGACGGTACAGGCCCGGCTTGGAAAACAGGTAGCCGACATCTTCTTATTATCGTTATGCCGGAAGTTTCGAACGGTGCGGCGCGGCAGGTTTGTCAAACACCCGCCCCTCGTCTTATGCCCGGTCAAATCGGCAAAATCAAATCAAACTTAATCACGTTCCTGCGTTTACGGGCTTTGGCATAAACGCAGGGAAAATGCTTTGCAGAGTGCGTTTTTAATATAAAATCTCGTTTTAATAATACCATCCGTCCCATACGGCCTGTTTGTACAGGTTTCTGCCGAAACGGATGTTCGGGATTATAGATGAAAACGCACGCAATAAGCAAAGATTCAGTCAGCCTGATTACCGTCGCCGAACACGAAGCCGGACAACGCCTTGACAACTATCTGATAAAAATCCTCAAAGGCGTACCCAAAAGCCATATCCACCGCATTATCCGCGCCGGCGAAGTGCGCCTTAACAAAAAACGCTGCAAGCCCGACAGCCGCATCCAAACAGGCGACCTGCTCCGCATCCCGCCCGTGCGCACCGCCGAAAAACAAAGGTCGTCTGAAAACCGCGCCCAAGCCGTACCCGCACGCGAATTTACCATCATCTACGAAGACGACGCATTGCTCGTCATCGACAAACCCGCAGGCACCGCCGTCCACGGCGGCAGCGGCGTGAGCTTCGGCGTCATCGAACAAATCCGCCGCGCCCGCCCCGAAGCCCGCTATCTCGAACTCGTCCACCGCCTCGACAAAGACACCAGCGGCCTCCTGATGATCGCCAAAAAACGCAGCGCGCTCGTCAAACTGCACGAAGCCATCCGCAACGACCACCCCAAAAAAATCTACCTCGCGCTGGGCGTAGGCAAACTGCCGAACGACAGCTTCCACGTCAAACTGCCCCTGTTCAAATACACCGGCGCACAAGGCGAAAAAATGGTGCGCGTCAGCGAAGACGGACAATCCGCGCACACCATCTTCCGCGTGCTCAACCGCTTTTCAGACGACCTCCTGCACCAAGTCGGCCTCTCGCACCTCACCCTCGTGCAAGCCACCCTGAAAACCGGACGCACCCACCAAATCCGCGTCCACCTCCAATCCCAGCAATGCCCCATCGCCGGCGACGAACGCTACGGCGACTACCAAGCCAACAAACGCCTCCAGAAACTCGGTTTGAAACGGATGTTCCTCCACGCCGCCGAGCTGCACCTCGACCATCCGCTGACAGGCGAAAAACTCATCTTAAAAGCCCCGCTGCCGCAAGATTTGGCACAATTTGTCTTAATGCTGGAAAACGCAGGGAAGGTCGTCTGAAATCCGTAGCGTGGGCTTTGCCCACGACATGAGTGCAAAGACACGGATGGATTCAGATTGCCAGACCACAAGTTTCGCGGGCGTAGCCCACGCTACAACTCGCTCAGAAAATTAAATACCAACCACTCCTCGAAAACACCCAAAGGTCGTCTGAAACCCGTAGCGTGGGCTTTGCCCACGACATGAGTGCAAAAATAACAGACGAATTCGGATTGTCAGGCGGTAAGTTTCGCGGGCGTAGCCCACGCTACAACTCCCCATTCCGACAACCTTATCCCCGCCCGCCCCACGCCTTTCAGACGACCTTTTTTTCCGCTACCATAATGCCCGACACAAACACGGACAAACACCATGACCCCGACACAGCAACTCCAATCAGGCATACAGGCATTAGGTTTGGACCTATCCGCAGAACAGCAAACCCTGCTGCTCGCCTATACCGGCCTGCTCAAAAAGTGGAACAAGACCTACAACCTCACCGCCCTGCGTGACGAAGCGCAAATGGTCAGCCACCACCTGCTCGACAGCCTGACCCTGCTCCCCTACCTCCAAGGCGCGCACACCATGCTGGATGTCGGCTCCGGCGGCGGACAGCCCGGCATTCCCGCCGCCATCTGCCGTCCCGACCTCAACATCACCCTTCTGGACGCCAACACCAAAAAAACCGCCTTCCTGCAACAAGCCGTCATCGAACTCGGACTCGCCAACGTCCGCGTCGTCAGCGGCCGCGTCGAAGCCGTTCAAGACTTCCAAGCCGACATCATCACCAGCCGCGCCTTCGCCGAACTCGCCGACTTCGTCAACTGGACGGTGCACCTGCTGAAAGACGGCGGCCTCTGGGTCGCCATGAAAGGGGTGTATCCTGAAGAAGAAATCGCCAAACTCCCCGACACCGTCGCCGTCGAACGCGTCGAAGCCCTCCACGTCCCAGGCTTGGATGCAGAACGGCATATGGTGGTTTTGAAGAAGGTTTGAGCCTTCCGAACGTTGATTCTGAATATTGCCAAGGTCGTCTGAAAACCCGAAACAGGGCTTTTCAGACGACCTTTCGTTTTATGGCTGCTTCGTTGCAAAATATAAACACGATTTGTCATAAATAAAGATAATTATTATCAATTATTTCGATTAAACAAAAATATTTCCTATAATGCCGCATCCCTTCATCTTCCGAGTTGAACATGCAATATTCTGCCCGCCTTTCCCTGCTTCCCGCCCTGATTGCCTCCGCCTTCCCGCTGTATGCCGCTGATACCGCCGATAGCGAACATTACACTGCCACCCTGCCCACCGTTACCGTGGTCGGACAGTCCGACACCAGCGTACTCAAAGGCTACATCAATTACGACGAAGCCGCCGTTACCCGCAACGGCCAGCTCATCAAAGAAACGCCGCAAACCGTCGATACGCTCAACATCCAGAAAAACAAAAACTACGGCACGAACGATTTGAGTTCCATCCTCGAAGGCAACGCCGGTATTGACGCGGCTTACGATATGCGCGGCGAAAGCATTTTCCTGCGCGGTTTTCAAGCCGACGCATCCGATATTTACCGCGACGGCGTGCGCGAAAGCGGACAGGTCCGCCGCAGCACCGCCAACATTGAGCGCGTGGAAATCCTGAAAGGCCCGTCTTCCGTGCTTTACGGCCGCACCAACGGCGGCGGCGTCATCAATATGGTCAGCAAATACGCCAACTTCAAACAAAGCCGCAACATCGGTGCGGTTTACGGCTCGTGGGCAAACCGCAGCCTGAATATGGACATCAACGAAGTGCTGAACAAAAACGTCGCCATCCGCCTCACCGGCGAAGTCGGGCGCGCCAATTCGTTCCGCAGCGGCATAGACAGCAAAAACGTCATGGTTTCGCCCAGCATTACCGTCAAACTCGACAACGGCTTGAAATGGACGGGGCAATACACCTACGACAATGTGGAGCGCACGCCCGACCGCAGTCCGACCAAGTCCGTGTACGACCGCTTCGGACTGCCTTACCGCATGGGTTTCGCCCACCCGAACGATTTTGTCAAAGACAAGCTGCAAGTTTGGCGTTCCGACCTCGAATACGCCTTCAACGACAAATGGCGCGCCCAATGGCAGCTCGCCCACCGCACGGCGGCGCAGGATTTCGACCATTTCTATGCAGGCAGCGAAAACGGCAGCCTAATCAAGCGCAATTACGCCTGGCAGCAGACCGATAACAAAACCCTGTCGTCCAACTTCACGCTCAACGGCGACTACAACATCGGCCGTTTTGAAAACCACCTGACCGTAGGCTTGGATTACAGCCGCGAACACCGCAACCCGACATTGGGTTACAACCGCGCCTTCTCCGCCTCCATCGACCCCTACGACCGCGCAAGCTGGCCGGCTTCGGGCAGATTGCAGCCCGTCCTCACCCAAAACCGCCACAAAGCCGACTCCTACGGCATTTTCGTGCAAAACATCTTCTCCGCCACGCCCGATTTGAAATTCGTCCTCGGCGGCCGTTACGACAAATACACCTTTAATTCCGAAAACAAACTCACCGGCAGCAGCCGCCAATACAGCGGCCATTCGTTCAGCCCCAATATCGGCGCAGTGTGGAACGTAACACCCGCCCACACGCTTTACGCCTCGTATAACAAAGGCTTCGCGCCTTATGGCGAACGCGGCGGCTATTTGAGCATCGATACTTCGTCTTCTGCCGTGTTCAACGCCGATCCCGAGTACACCCGCCAATACGAAACCGGTGTCAAAAGCAGTTGGCTGGACGACCGCCTCAGCACCACATTGTCCGCCTACCAAATCGAACGCTTCAATATCCGCTACCGTCCCGACGCGCAAAATGATCCCTACACTTGGGCAGTTGGCGGCAAACACCGTTCGCGCGGCGTGGAGTTGTCCGCCATCGGACAAATCATCCCCAAAAAACTCTATCTGCGCGGCTCGTTGGGCGTGATGCAGGCGAAAGTCGTTGAAGACAAAGAAAATCCCGACCGCGTGGGCATCCATTTGGACAACACCAGCAACGTGACCGGCAACCTGTTCTTCCGTTACACGCCGACCGAAAATCTCTACGGCGAAATCGGCGTAATCGGTACGGGCAAACGCTACGGCTACGATTCAAGAAATAAAGAAGTCACCACGCTTCCCGGCTTCGTCCGCACCGACGCCATGCTCGGCTGGAACCGCAAAAACCTGAACCTCACTTTCGCCGTCGGCAATCTGTTCAATCAAAAATACTGGCGTTCCGACGCCATGCCCGGTGCGCCGCGCACTTATACGGCACGGGTGAATTACAGTTTCTAATCTCGGGCAGGAAATGGAACAAAGGTCGTCTGAAAACTCAAAACACGGGTTTTCAGACGACCTCTCGTTTTGGTATGCGGGATATGCCTTATCCCAGCGAGACCATTTCGATTTGTTCCATGCTGCGTCCGAGGAAGCGTTCGCCTATGGTGCGGAAGCGCAGGGGGATGTCGCTGACGTAGAAGCGGTAGTCGGGGCTGTCGTTTTCAGTGTTGAGCAGCCCTGCTTGGGCGAGTGCTTGGGCGGTCGCTTCGGCGGTGGTGATGGCGGAATCGACCAGGGCGACGTTTTGCGCTTCTTTGCCGATTAGGGGCTTGAGCAGCGGGAAGTGGGTGCAGCCGAGGACGAGTGTGTCGATGTCGTCCACCAAGAGCGGTTTGAGGTATTCGCGCACGGTCAGGCGGGTTACTTCATGGTCAAGCCAGCCTTCTTCCACCAGCGGCACGAGCAGCGGCGTCGCCTGCGTGCGCACAAGCGTGTCGGGGTTTTGGGCGTGGATGGCGCGGGCGTAGGCGTTGCTGTTGACGGTGGTGTTGGTGGCGATGATGCCGATTTTGTTGTTGCGCGTGGTGTTCAGTGCGGCCTGCGCTCCGGCGGAAATCACGTCCAATACAGGCATATTGCCTGCTTTTTGGCGGATTTTCTGTCCGGCAACGGCGGCGATGGTGTTGCACGCGATGACGAGCGCCTTGACATCGTTTTCCAGCAGGAAATCGACAATCTGCATGGCGAAGGTTTCGATGGTGGCGCGGGATTTGGTGCCGTAGGGAACGCGGGCGGTGTCGCCGAAGTAGATGATGTTTTCCATCGGCAGGCGTTCCATCAGGGCGCGGACGTTGGTCAGTCCGCCGACGCCGGAATCGAAAACGCCGATGGGGCGTTGTTTGCTGATAGTCATGATGCGGTTTGTACGGATTAGGTATGATGGGGCGGATTGTACACGTTCGGCGCAAGGCTTAACAGGGACGGGGTCGTCTGAAAGGGTTTGAGTTGTGTGGAAACGGTGTTTTCAGACGACCTCTACGGCGTTTGGACGGCAGACGGCAAAGATGCCGATTAAACATCTTTATCTAACTTTATCCTCCCTTATGTTTGCAAATGCCCGTAAATCCAGCATAATTAAGGTTTTTAGAACACGATAAGGCTGATTTCATGAGCGAGGGCGCAACCTTTTCCCGCTGGCTTCCCGACGAAGAGTCCACACTCGAGCTGGGCGGAAGTTGGGCAAAATCGCTGCACGCGCCATTGGTCATCCATCTGCAAGGCGATTTGGGCGCGGGGAAAACCACGTTCACGCGCGGCATCCTGCGCGGACTCGGACACACCGGCGCGGTCAAAAGCCCGACCTACGCCATCGTCGAATCCTACCCGCTGGAAGCGTTCACGCTCCATCATTTCGACCTTTACCGCTTTGCCTCGCCCGAAGAATGGGAAGATGCGGGTTTGGACGACCTGTTCTCCCCTGACAGCGTCTGCATCATCGAATGGCCGCAACAAGGCGGCGCGTTCACACCGCCCGCAGACATCACCGTATCCCTGAATCACGCCGCGCAGGGCAGGGCCTGCACTGCTACCGCACATACTGCCAACGGACAAAAAAGTTTAGAAGCATGGTTAAATTCAAACTGACACGAAGACAAGTCGTCCGCCAAGCCGCCGGACTGTTGTTTACCCTCACACCGATCGCCTCCGCCCTCGCCAAAGCCGCGCCGCCCGCCCAATTCGTCGCCGCCCGTATTTGGCCTTCGCACGCCTATACCCGTATCACCATCGAAAGCTCGCGCGCCCTGCAATATCAGCATTTCGCCTTGGAAAACCCCGGCAGGCTCGTCATCGACATCCAAAACGCCAACATCAACAGCGTCCTGCAAGGCATTTCCGGCAAAGTCCTGCCCGACGACCCCTATATCCGCAGCATCCGTGCTGGACAAAACACCCCGACGACCGTACGCGTCGTGATCGACCTCAAGCAAAACGCCTATCCGCAAGTCTTCTCGCTTGCCCCTGTCGGCGGCTTCAAAAACCGTCTCGTGATAGATCTTTATCCGCACGGCGTCGATGCCAACGACCCGATGATGGCGCTGCTCAACGGCAACCCGCCGAAACGCCTGCAGACACAACGTCCTACCGATCGCACGAACATTGCCCAAGACGCACCTCCCCGCTCCAACCGCGGCGGACGCCGCCCCGTCGTCATGCTAGACCCCGGTCACGGCGGTGAAGACCCCGGCGCCATCGGACCCAGCGGCTTGAAAGAGAAAAACGTCGTCCTCTCCATCGCCCGCGAAGCCAAAAACCGCCTTGAAAGCATAGGCTACACCGTTTACATGACCCGCAACGAAGACATCTTCATCCCATTGGGCGTGCGCGTCGCCAAAGCCCGCGCCCGTAATGCCGACGTGTTTGTCTCCATCCATGCCGACGCCTTCACCAGCCCGTCTGCGCGCGGTACCGGCGTGTATATGCTCAACACCAAAGGCGCGACCAGCTCCGCCGCCAAATTCCTCGCCCAAACCCAAAACAACGCCGACGCCATCGGCGGCGTTCCCAAAAGCGGCAACCGTAGCGTCGATAACGCCATTCTCGACATGACCCAAACCGCCACCATGCGCGACAGCCGCAAACTCGGACATTCCGTCCTGACCGAATTGGGCAAACTCAACCAACTCCACAAAGGCCGCGTTGACGAAGCCAACTTCGCCGTCCTGCGCGCACCCGACATCCCGTCCATCCTCGTCGAAACCGCCTTCCTGTCCAACCCCACCGAAGAGCGACTGCTCGGCAGCGACTCCTTCCGCCGCCAATGCGCCGACGCCATCGCCACCGGCATCCAAAAATACGTCAATACCGCCGCATTGCGCAGAGGGTAAGTCTGGTTTGCCGGAAAAGATAAAAGGTCGTCTGAAACTTTGAAATCGGTTTTCAGACGACCTTTGTGTTTTATAGTGGATTAACTTTAAACCAGTACGGCGTTGCCTCGCCTTAGCTCAAAGAGAACGATTCTCTAAGGTGCTGAAGCACCAAGTGAATCGGTTCCGTACTATCTGTACTGTCTGCGGCTTCGTCGCCTTGTCCTGATTCAAAGTTAATCCACTATATACTTTAAAACGGCTTGTTCGGTATGGACAAACTATTGCTTCAATGCCGCTTTGCGGCGGACGCAGTTTGCTTGTTCTGCCGGATTAGGAAGAGGAAGTCGAGTGCGGCTTCCAACTGGTTTTCTGCAAGCCGAACGCCTGACGAATACGCTGAACCTGCTCCGCCTATTTGTCGCGTATGATGCGATAGAACAGATTTGGCTGATGGCAGATTTGTTCCTTCCATAATATAGTGGATTAAATTTGAATCAGGACAAGGCGACGAAGCCGCAGACAGTACAGATAGTACGGAACCAATTCACTTGGTGCTTCAGCACCTTAGAGAATCGTTCTCTTTGAGCTAAGGAGAGGCAACGCCGTACCGGTTTAAAGTTAATCCACTATACGATGGAACAGGTTTGGCTGATGGCAGATTGTTCCTTCCATGACAAAAGGTCGTCTGAAACCCTGTTTCGGGTTTTCAGACGACCTTTGCTTTCAGACCTTCTTTACGGCGTGGCTTATTCTTTGCCGATGCCTTTATCCAGTCCTTGCGTCAGACCGTTGATGTCGCCGCCGTTCAGGCCCAATTCTTTCAAGAGGCCGTCAACCAGCGGGGCTTGGCTGCGGTAGCGCAGGGCGCTGTTGACCATTTGGTCGGCGAGGCTGGCTTGTGTGGTTTGTCCGTCCGACACGCCTTCGGAGCCGTTGGCAGCGCCGCTGAATCCGCCCAAGCCGTTGACTTGCAGAATCTTGATGTCGTCAATGTTTTCCATCGGGCGCACGGATTCGCGGATGATGTCGGGCAGGTGTTTCAACAGGGCGAGGCGCACTTGCATTTCGACTTGCTCGACGCTCAGCACGTTGGCGGCTTCGTTGACGGCGCGGGTACCTTCGGCATCGACTTTGTATTGCTGCTCTTGCGCTTGTGCCAGCAGGACTTTGGCATCGGCTTCACCTTTGGCTTGCAGGCGTTGTTTCTCGGCTTCGGCTTCGGCGGCAATGCGCACGGCTTCGGCGCGGTCTTGCGCGGCCTGCTTCTCGGCTTCCGCGGCGACGGTGAGCGAAATCGCGTCTTTTTGCGCGGCTTCTTCGGCGGCAATCAGTTCGACCGCTTTGGCACGCTCGGCGCGTTCGGTTTCGCGCACGGTAATCACGCTCTCTTCTTCACGCACGGCGGCGGCACGGGCTTTGTCGGCCTCGGCTTTGGCTTCGGATTCGGCACGCGATTTTTCGGCAACGGCGATGGCTCGGTCTTGTTCGGCAAGCTCGATGGCTTTGCGGCGTTCGACCTCCGCCTGCTCGACGGCTTGGGCTTTGCGGATGTCTTCGTTTTTAATGTCGCGTTCGGCGGCGATGCGTTTCAAATCCACTTCGCGTTCGGCGGCGATTTTAGCTTCTTCCGCCTCGCGTTTTTTCTGCGCTTCCTGCTCAGCGATGCTGGCTTCCTGTTCGGCGCGGCGCACGGCGATTTCGCGTTCTTGTTCGAGTTTGGCGTATTCTTCTTCGCGCGAGATTTTCAGGCGTTGCTGCTCGGCTTCGAGGTTTTTGGTTTTAATCGCCAAATCGGTGTCTTGTTCGATTTCGTTGCGTTTTTTGCGGCGGCCTTCGATGGTTTCGGTCAGTTTGGTCAGACCTTCCGCGTCAAACGCATTTTGCGGGTTGAAAAACTCAAAGCTGGTTTGGTCGAGGCCGGTCAGGGAAACGGTTTCGAGTTCGAGGCCGTTTTTAAACAAGTCTTCGCTGACGACTTGTTGCACTTTCTGAACGAAATCAACACGTTTTTCGTGCAGCTCTTCCATCGCCATTTCGGCGGCGACGGCGCGCAGGGCATCGACGAATTTACCTTCGACGAGGTCTTTCAATTCGTCGGGCGACATGGTTTTCATACCCAGCGTTTGCGCGGCGGTGGCGATGCTCTCAGCGCTGGGTTTAACGCGGACGTAAAATTCCGCCATCACGTCAACGCGCATCCGGTCGCGGGTAATCAACGCCTGCTGCGCCGCGCGGCGCACTTCGAGACGCAGCGTGTTCATGTTGACGGGGATGATTTCGTGCAGCACGGGCAGCACCATCGCGCCGCCGTTCATGATGACTTTTTCGCCGCCGAAGCCGGTACGGACGAAGGAGACTTCTTTGCTGGCGCGGCGGTACAGGCGGGTGAGGATGAGGCCGAGTACGAACAGCGCGACGAGTATGACGCCGGCGATGATGCCGATGGAAACTAGGTTCATGGGTTTTCCTTTCTTGTTGTCGATATACCCTTGAGGGGCGTGGGTTCAGACGGTTTTTTTAGGGTTTAGGGTCGTCTGAAAGGTTAAAAATCTGGGGTTTTAAAGGTAGGTCGGATTCTTGAATCCGACAATTTCGGTTATGTGCAATACGGTTGAAGCGGAGCGGTTCGTCGGATTCAAGAATCCGGCCTACCAAGCTTAAAATAACGACTATAACGGCTGCTTTTTGTTAGTTTTATAAAATTTTTAGCGAGTAAATTCGCAGCAGGACTTATAAAGTTGTGATTCTTTTATTCATCCTCATCATGTAAGAAGGCGTCTTCTTCCTCTATATAATTCTTTGTATCTTCCTGAGAAGCAATTGTATTATCCAGAAAATTTAGACTAACCTCATCGTCCTCGCTATCAAGGAATAAATGAATTTCACCACCCAGATTTATAATGCTTCTTAGTACTTTTCTGAATTCTCTTAGCTTTTCCAGATCTAAATATAAGGTTTCAAGAATCTTTTCTTTATTTTCAAGTCTTCTTTGAATTTCAATAATCGGTTCTTGATTAAAAGCTCGTATAACTTTCAAAATCTTAATTTCATTTTTATTAGTTGAAACTTTCACAAAAAATTTGTGTATCATTCTTTCCTTTCGAAATCAAAAATCTTCAATAGGGTTTATTCGTTTCCCTAGAAAGCTTTTCTTCCAGTTTTCACCGATTTGCTAAGTGAGTAAACCGTAGCGTGGGCTTTGCCCGCGGCCTACTGTCGTTTGAATCAAACGATCATCCGAGATGTTTGCTTCGTGGGCGAAGCCCACGCTACGGACTACTTGAGGGGTATCGGTTCAGACGGTTTTTTGGAATTTGGGGTCGTCTGAAAAGTTAAAAATAACGGTTTTAAAGGTAGGTCGGATTCAAGAATCCGACCTACCGAGCTAATTATCAACCGTATGAAAAGCAGTCAAAAACTCATTTCTTTTTAATAAGAACATCTTATGTTCAGGGGCATTCAAAGGCTTTTTATTTTCGGAGAATGCTGGAGCAATGCAACCCCATTCACCATTTCGTGCAAAATAAATAACAAAATCAATCTTAATTTCTCCCCATTGATTCGATACTTCTTGCTTCTTACCCTTATTGGCATCTACTGTTTTGATTTGGATACGGAAATAACGTTTTCCGTCCGAAATTAAAATATCCGTTTTATACCCATGATCCAAAACGGGGGTAAAAACCTGCCACCCATCTTGCATTAACCAAACAACCACCTGATTCTCAAAAGATGTATTCAACAAAGCCTGCTTAAGTCCGTCAGAAATTGCGTCTAATCTTCTTGGCATTTCATTTTTCCTTTTTGTGAGTTAAACGATAAATTTTTTTAAATTATGCTGATAGTGGTCATTTGAAAAACGGACTGTTCAAGTATGTAACTAATTAAGGTATGTACAGGAACTTCATTTTCAGACGACCTCAATCCACCAAGCTCCCGCTCGGGTTCAAAATCGCTTTAAACGTATTTCCCTCCAGCGACACCAGCAACACCGCGTCGCCCTGTTTCAACACTTCGTCGGAATCCGGTTCTGCCATTACATAATGCTGTTGACCATACACATCTTTCACCCGCACCTGCGCCGCGCTGCCTGCCCGTGCTTCGCCCAGTACCACCGTACCGATGCGTCCGATTAGGCTTTCCTGCGAAACAGCGGTGGTTTCGTCTTTGGGCATGATTTTGTACAGTCCGCCCGCCGTCAGGCGCACCAGCGGCAGCGAAAGGAACCACACGGCTACTGCCGCCAGCCATCCGTTCAGATAGCTGCCGAACACGGCGGCAAAGGTCGTCTGAAACAGGTAGCCCGTCAGTCCGTACACGGCAAGGAACACCACCATCAGCATCAACACCGGCACGCGACCGACATACAGCCAGCTCAGAAACCTGACGAACACGCCCGCGTCCGCAGCGTCCAGCCCGACTTCGGCGTGCGCGGTTTCGGTCAGGCTGTCGGGCAGCAGGTTGTCCAGCCAGTCGCTGATGCCGCCCGCCAGCATGGAGATGACTTCCAACACGCCGAGCAAAACCATCAGCGCGATGGCGATGCCGAAGATTTCCGTTTCGGGGGCGTTGATTAGATTCCACATTCTCGTGTTCCTTTTTATTCTTGCATTTCAAACAGGTATTGGATTTTCAGACGACCTCTCCGCTCTCAATCTCGGCGCGGCATTCAATTGGAAAGTTGACCGAGTTGGCGATGAAACACAGGCGGTGCGCTTCGTGATGCAGTTCCAAAGCTTTGGCGCGGTCGCTTCCTGCGGCGATGGTCACGCGCGGCTTCAACACGGCGGAGACGAAACGCCCCGCGCTCCCATTCCCGCCTTCGTCCATCACCGCTTCGGCATGGTCGGTGTAGGCGGTAACACAGATGCCCGCGTCGGCACACAGGTGCAGGTACCATAGTTTGTGGCAGGCAGAAACGGCGGCCAACAGCATTTCTTCCGGGTTCCAGCGGCCCGCATCGCCGCGGAAAGCTGGGTCGGCGGAACCGTGCAGGTCGGGCTTGCCCTCGGCGGAAACGGTAAAGTTGCGCAAATAAGCGGTGTAGGATGATGTGCCTTCGCCGAGATTGCCCGTCCATGTTGTCGCGGTGCGGTAAGTGTGTTTTTTGCTCATTTTGACATTCCTTTCAATTATTTACTGTTCGCGGCAATAAAGACGGTATCCGCCTTGAAACGCCGACTCTAGTTGAGCCAGGCATAAGCCGATGCGCCCGCCGCCAAACTGATGCCCAGCCACAGCAGGATTTTGGTTTCCGCCCATACGTCATCCCAATACCGCCCCCGCAGTGCGCTGATAATGTCGGGTGTGCAATAGAATTCGACGCATTCGACAAATTCGTCCCAATCCTTAAACATCACAAAGTAAAGTAAGACGGCGGTTAGCAAGCCGATCAAGATGGCAAAAATCATCAAATTCCCCTATTTTTCAGACGACCTGTGCGTATCGTAAAGAAAGGTCGTCTGAAACCGCTCCTAACTTTTCCCTAAGTCCTGCGTGTTTAAATGTCTATACCGACAACAGACGCAAAGGGAACGAAATGAAATATCCGCAGTCGCAATATATAGAACCGTTCAAACCGCTTTTGAAAAAACTGCTGCTTCCTGCCGCCGTCATTTGCGCCATTTTTCTTGCAGCAGAAGGTTTCGACCTTTACGAAGACTACGCCCAATACCGTATGGAAACCGACCCCGCGTTCGCGCAACACCACAACCGCGCCGTGTCCATCCTGCAAGGCAGAGGCTACGAGGTGCACGATTCCGACACCGACCTGCATTGGGCGAGACCCGTTTTGGAGTTTGAGGCCTACAAAGGCAGCTTGGAATACAAAATCGTGATGTCTTATCCCGATTTGAACATTATCGAAGAACGCGTTGATTTATAACCGCGCCCGAACATTCTTTACTTACCCCACGTCCCGAAAGGATACGACATGAAAAAACTATTACCGGCATTACTCCTGGGCAGTATCGCACTGGCCGCATGCGCCGCCCCTTACCCCGATGATTATTACGACGACTACTATTATGACCGCTATGAGCGCGATTACGATCGTTATGACGACTACCGTTACCGCGACGGCAAGTATTACGATGACGACTACATCGAACACCAAATTTACAGCGATCCGTCTTTCGAACAAAAACGCGCGCAAGTCATGCGGATACTCGAACGACGCGGCTACCGCGTCCATGAAATCGAAGCCGACGACCGCCGCGGCCGCCCCGTCCTGAAAGCCGAAGCCTTCAGAAACGGACGCGAATACGACATCGTTTTCTCATGGCCGGATTTACGGATTATCAGCGAACGCATCGACTACTGATTCGTTCCGCCACACGCCGCAAGGGCAAACTCCGCGCGGCGTTTTTCTTTTCAGACGACCTTATTTGTTTAGGAGGTCGTCTGAAAACTTATTTTCCCACTTTCAACGCCGCCAACCGTTCGGCAATACGGTTGTTGCGGCTCAAGTCTTCTAACTCCTTCAATTTTGCCAACTGCGCCGCATCGGTGCTGCTGTGTACCGCGTTTTGACGACCCATCACGCGGTCGAAGGCGTTGCCGCTTTTTTCGGCATCACGGGCGATGCGGTTGAGGTCGCTGCCGCCTGCCGCTTTGCCTGCGCCCGTGCTTTGCTGCGCGGCGCGCCAGTCTTGCAACTGCTGCTGCATCTCGCGTTTTTTCGCCTGCAAGGCGGCGATAAAGCCTTCAAGTTCTTTTTCCTGCGCGGCGCAATCGGCGATGGTGTTTTCCAAAACAGGCAGACGCGCTTCGATGTCCATTTGTTCGGCGATACCCGCCTCGGCAAGATCGTCGCGCCCCGCCGCTACGGCGGCTTGCAGGTTGGCATCGATGGCTTCGTGGCGGTTGCTCTCGTCCGCCATTTTCTTGGCGGCAAGGTGTTTCTGCGCCAACACCTTGCCCAATTCGGCACGCACCTCGTCCACTGCCCGCTCGATTTCGCGGATGCTCTCGTTCATGACCGCCTCAGGTGCAAGGTTCTCCGCCGCATCAATCAGGGCATGAAAACCGCCGCTCACCAGACGGCCCACTCTGCGGGATAGGGTTTCGCTCATTTGGATTTTCCTTTCAATAAAATGTGTTTGATTTAAGTGGGTGCAGGATAGACCTCAAACCTCGCCTGCCTGCTGCACAATCCTCGCCAGTTTCAAAGTGTTTTCAAGCTGTTGCAGAACGGTATCGTCGTATGCCGCGCCTTTGCCGGTTACGGCGAGCTGCAAGATGCTGTCGGTGAGGCGGACGATGCGCCACATCAGTTCGCGTTCGTATTTTTTCAAATCGTCGAGGTCGGCTTCTTCGGGCAGGTCGGCGGCGAGCGTTGCGCCCAAGTCGGGCAGCTGCTCAAACAATCGCGCCACGATATGCGAATGCGCCCCCGCCTGCTTTTCCGCGTGCAGCACGTCATGTTTCGCCGCTTGGAAAAACTGCTCCTGCGCCGTCAGCGCGGAACCGTAATCGCGCGTCTGCGTATGCGCCAAACGCGCCTGCTTGAGCAGCTCGCGGATTTTTTCAGACGGCGTATTCGCGCCTTCGATTTTTAATTCAGCAATAAAATCAGCGTCTTCCTGAGTAATTCGCACGCTGACGGGGATACGGTTTGTCGCATTCATATTCATTTGATTTGGTTTGTATTCATTTGTATGCAAATATACAAGATGAAATGACAAGGCGCAATATTTGAAATGGTTTATTTTTGTAAACCCTAAAATGCGCTGAAACACGTTTGCGGATACATGGGGAGAACCGAGCTTTTCCTTTATAATCCATCCATCTATTTTTCACTTATTTCAAGCAGGTTCACCATGTCCAAACCCACTCTCCTCCTCGTTGACGGCTCTTCTTATCTCTACCGCGCTTATCACGCGATGGCGCAGTTGTCCGCGCCTGACGGTGCGCCTACGGGTGCGCTTTATGGCGTGTTGAACATGCTGCGCCGGCTGCGGGCGGATTATGTGCATGATTATTGCGCGGTGGTGTTTGATGCGAAAGGCAAGAATTTCCGCCACGAGATGTTCCCCGACTATAAGGCGACTCGCCCGCCGATGCCGGACGATTTGCGCCCGCAGGCGGAAGCTTTGCCGGATTTGGTGCGGCTGATGGGCTGGCCGGTGCTGGTGATTCCGCAAGTCGAAGCGGACGACGTTATCGGCACGCTGGCGGCGATGGCTGGCGAAGCGGGTTGGAATGTGGTGGTGTCCACCGGCGATAAGGACATGGCGCAGCTGGTGAACGAACGCGTAACGCTGGTGAACACGATGAGCGGCGAAACGCTGGACATTGAAGGCGTGAAGGCGAAATTCGGCGTGCGCCCCGACCAAATCCGCGATTATCTCGCGCTGATGGGCGATAAGGTGGACAACGTGCCGGGCGTGGAGAAGTGCGGCCCGAAAACGGCGGTGAAGTGGCTGGAAGCCTACGGTTCGCTGGCTGGTGTGATGGAACACGCTGCGGAAATCAAGGGCAAGGTCGGCGAAAACCTGCAAGCCGCGCTGCCCCAACTGCCGCTTTCGTATGATTTGGTGACGATTAAAACCGATGTGGATTTACACACCGAGCTTTCAGACGGCCTCGAAAGCCTGCGCCGCACTTCGCCGAAATGGTCGCAGCTTGCGGTCGATTTCAAACGCTGGGGCTTCCGCACTTGGCTGAAAGAAGCGGAAAGCCGTATGCACGAAGCGGCGGCCGGCGATTTGTTCGGCAGCGATACGATAGGCGAACAGGCGGCGTTGGACATGGAAACGTCGTCTGAAAAAATCATAGAACATGCACCCGCCCCCGAAAAGCTGGATTATCAAGCCGTTACCACCGAAGCGCAGTTTGCCGCTTTGTTGGACAAACTGTCGCAGGCGGACAAAATCGGCATCGACACGGAAACCACTTCCCTAGACGCGATGAATGCCTCGATGGTCGGCATCAGCATCGCGTTCCAAGCAGGCGAAGCGGTTTACATCCCCGTAGGCCACAGCCTGACCGCCGTGCCTGAACAGCTTGATTTACAAGACGTATTAGGTTGTCTGAAACCGCATTTGGAAAACCCCGCCCTGAAAAAAATCGGGCAAAACCTCAAATACGACCAACACGTTTTCGCCAACTACGGCATCGCCCTGAACGGCATTGCCGGCGACTCCATGCTCGCTTCCTACATCATCGAGAGCCATCTCGGACACGGCTTGGACGAATTGTCCGAACGCTGGCTGGGCTTGGAAACCATTACCTACGAATCCTTGTGCGGCAAAGGCGCGAAGCAAATCGGTTTTGCCGACGTCGCCATCGAGCAGGCGACCGAATACGCAGCCCAAGACGCCGATTTCGCCCTGCGCCTCGAAGCGCACCTGCGCGCGCAAATGGACGCCAAACAGCTTGAAATGTATGAAAAAATGGAGCTGCCCGTCGCGCAGGTATTGTTTGAAATGGAACGCAACGGCGTTCAAATCGACCGCGCCGAACTCGCCCGCCAAAGCGCGGAACTCGGCGCCGAGCTGATGAAGCTTGAACAAGAGGCCTATGCCGCCGCAGGCCAGCCGTTTAACCTCAACTCGCCCAAACAGCTTCAAGAAATTCTGTTCGACAAAATGGGCATCCCCACCAAAGGCCTGAAAAAAACCGCCAAAGGCGGCATTTCCACTAACGAAGCCGTGCTCGAACAGCTCGCGCCCGACTACCCCCTGCCCAAAATCATCCTGCAAAACCGCAGCCTGGCGAAACTCAAATCCACCTACACCGACAAACTGCCCGAAATGATTTCCCCCAAAGACGGCCGCGTGCATACCACCTACGCCCAAGCTGTCGCCATTACCGGCCGCCTCGCCAGCAACAACCCCAACCTACAAAACATTCCCATCCGCACTGCCGAAGGCCGCCGCGTGCGCCGCGCCTTCACCGCACCGCAAGGCAGCGTCATCGTTTCCGCCGACTATTCCCAAATCGAGCTACGCATCATGGCGCACCTCTCCGGCGACAAAACTCTCATCGCCGCGTTCCAAAACGGCGAAGACGTACACCGCCGCACCGCCGCCGAAGTATTCGGCATCGCCCCCGAAAACGTCTCGCCCGAACAACGCCGCTACGCCAAAACCATCAACTTCGGCCTCATTTACGGCATGGGGCAATACGGCCTCGCCAAATCGCTGGGCATAGACAACCTGTCCGCCAAAACCTTCATCGACCGCTACTTCGCCCGCTACCCCGGCGTCGCCGAATACATGCAGCGCACCAAAGAACAAGCCGCCGCCCAAGGCTACGTCGAAACCCTGTTCGGCCGCCGCCTCTACCTGCCCGACATCCGCAACAAAAACGCCAACGCCCGCGCCGGAGCCGAACGCGCCGCCATCAACGCCCCCATGCAAGGCACCGCCTCCGACCTCATCAAACGCGCCATGATAGACGTGTCCCGCTGGCTGGTTTCAGACGACCTGAAGAGCAAACTGATTATGCAGGTGCATGACGAACTGGTGCTGGAAGTCCCCGAAGCCGAACTAGATTTAGTGAAAGAAAAACTGCCGCAGATTATGGCGAAAGTGGATGATGGGATGTTGAAAGTGCCGCTGGTGGCTGAGGTGGGTGTGGGGATGAATTGGGAAGAGGCGCATTGATTGAAAGGTGTTATATGCTATCTTTATTTAAAGAAAATTTAATTTTTGGTATATTTTTTCTAAATGTTCCTATAGTAGTTGGAATAGTTCTAAAAATTTCAAAATGGCTTGATGATGCTTTTGGTAAAGGGGATGTTGCGCAACAAATTCCTGATTATTTGAGAAAATTAAAAATTAATAAACCCTTTTCAAGTTTTCTAATTTCCTCAGTTTATCTATCGGATATTATTTATGGGAAGAAAATAATATCTTTTCGTGCATTCCTAACTTCATCCATTGTAACATTTTTATTTTTCATTATTTTTTGTATCACTTTGGTATTAAAAAATCCACACAGCTGGCTTAGCATTTCTATCATAAAAAAATTAGTATGGGAAAAATTTTCATACTTAATGATATTTGGTATTTTTATTGATTATTTTTCAATATCTTTAACAAGGTATATTTTTAATTGGTCCTCCAAAAAGAATATTAAAGTTCAAGTAGTCTCTGTATTTCTAGATTTTGTCTTTTCTATATTTTTATTTTCAATTTTATTTTTTATTTGTAAATCAATAATTTTAAGTCAAAATATATTATATGAAAATGTTTTCAATATTTTAATAAACCAAATCATTGAATGGTTTAAATATCCTTCTGAATTATCGTTACAACTTGTAACATTAGATGATTGGTATATATACCCTAATGGAAAAATTGAAGGAGGAAAATCAGAAATTATTTACGCTTTTCCAGAGGGAATACTATTTTTTTCTAGTCTTTTTACATCATTTTTTGGTATTGTATTTTTACTTGCTTCTATACTTTATAAATGCACATCAAAGCTTGATAAACTAAAGAGTTTTTTACTAAAACAGAGTGCTTCTGACAAACCTATTTTCTGTGCAACAATTATTTTATTGACAACAGTATTCTTACCTTTTTCAATTTTTATAATCATCTTTATGGGACTAATATCTATACTATAGTCAATTAAGCCAGCCGTAGCCGTAGGTCGGATACTTGTATCCGACAAAAGCCTGCTATCTCAAAAGCCGTCAGATTCGAGAATCTGACCTACTGAAACTGGACATCGGGTGTAGGGTGTGTGCGGTACGCACGCACGCGGTTATTGAACCCCAAAACCCATCCAAGGTCGTCTGAAAAACCCGTTACAGAGTTTTTCAGACGACCTTTATTCTTCCCGCCGACAGGCATACAATCACGGGCGCAGTTCCCTTTATGGATTCAATACGACTCAGGTACGCGGTTTAAGGTCGTCTGAAAAAATAGACAGGCTTGCTGTAAACCGAATAATATCCAAATTTCCAATCATCCTTTGACCAGAAATAAAAATCATGAATTTCGATCTTGAAAACCTCTCTTCATTCGCGGGCTGGGAACGTCTTGCTGAAACCGGCATGGCATTCGGTACCAACCTCGTTGCCGCGCTGGCGATTTTCTTTGTCGGCAGATGGATTGCCGCCCGTCTCGTTATCCTGATGAAAGCTGCGCTGACCCGTGCCAAAGTGGACAGAACGCTCGTCAGCTTCCTCGGCAATGTGGCTAACGTCGGCCTGTTAATCCTGATCATCATTGCCGCGCTGGGCAAGCTGGGCATTCCGACCACGTCGGTTACCGCCTTAATCGGCGGCGCGGGTTTGGCGGTGGCTTTGTCGCTGAAAGACCAACTGTCGAACTTTGCCGCCGGCGCGCTGATTATTCTGTTCCGTCCGTTTAAAGTCGGCGACTACATCAAAGTCAACGGCTTCGAAGGCTTTGTTAGCGAAATTAAAATGGTGCAGACCGCGCTGAGTACGCCGGATAACGAAGAAGTCATCCTGCCCAACAGCGTCGTCATGAGCAACAGTATCGTGAACCGTTCCTCCATGCCGCTGTGCCGCGTGCAGGTGGTGGTCGGTGTGGATTACGCCTGTGATTTGAAAGCCGCCAAAGCCGCCGTTTTGAAAGCCGCCACCGAGCATCCTTTGTGCGTACAGACCCAAGGCAAAGAGGCAGTAACATATATTACCAACCTGGGCGACAGCGCCATTGAAGTTACACTTTGGGCGTGGACGAACGAAGCCGATTTGGGCGCGTTCCGCTTCGGGCTGAACGAGCAGGTAGTGGAAAACCTGCGTGCCGCCAATATCAATATTCCTTTCCCGCAGCGCGATGTGCATATCATCCAGCAGCAGGGGTAAGGGTAAGTTTCGGATTGACGAATCCGACCTGCTGAAACCGCGGGCATACGGTGTTTGAATCCAAAGCCCATCTGAGGTCGTCTGAAAACCTGTCTTATGGTTTTCAGACGACCTTTATTCTTCCCGCCGACAGGCATACAATCAAAAGTGCAGTACCTTTCATTGATTCAATACAAGGAGACAGTTATGCGCGGCATAAAATCAGTTGCATTGTTGTGTACTTTGGCATTGGGTGCGCCGGCGTTTTCGGCGGGTTTGACCAAAACGCTGCCGGGCGATTTGACGACGGCTCAGGCGCAGGCGGTGGTACAGGCTTCGATGAAAAAGGCGCGTGAAATCAAGGTGCCGATGAATATCGCGGTTATGGACGCGGGCGGTAATTTGAAGGCGTTTGCGCGTATGGACGATGCGTTTATCGGCAGCATTGATATTGCGCAGAAAAAGGCGAAAACGGCACGCTATTTCAATATGTCCACCCGCGATTTGGGCAAGGCTTCGCAGCCGGGCGGTGAGCTTTACGGCATTGAGGTGACCAACGACGGTTTGGTGATTTTCCCCGGCGGTGTGCTGCTGGTGGATAAAAACGGCGTTATCGTCGGCAGCGTCGGCGTGAGCGGCGGCTCGGTCGATGAAGACGAAAGCGTCGCAAAAGCAGGTGCGGCGGTATTGTCGGGCAGGTAAGCCGCAGCTTGAGGCAACCCGCCGCGTTTCTTTTCATTGATTTGCGTTGGGTTGCTGAAATGAGCAGAGGTCGTCTGAAAAATGTGGGTTTTAATCCCTGCAATCTTTTCAGACGACCTTTTTACATTTGTTGGCATTTTACCGCTGTAAACATGGCGTTTGGGTATATGGGGTCGTCTGAAACCTGAAATGCTGTCTTTCCCAAGCACAATTCGCCGCAATGGGATATGATTATCCTTTTTCAGACGACCTGTCTTGATATGGGGTCGTCTGAAAAGTTGATTCCGTCGGGTGCGGCGGAGTCCTGTGCAGCCGTTAAGTCATACAAGAAAGTTAAGATGTCCGAAACAGCAGTCCAAGAAACCCAAGAAACGCCAAACAGTGTGCCTACGTCGTCTGAAACACAATCCACCCCGCCCAAGCGCAAGAGACGCTGGTTGCGGGGTCTGTTGCTGACGTTGGTTGTGCTGGTGTGCGCGCTGGCGGGCTTTATCGGCTGGCTGGTGGGGACGGAATCGGGCTTGCGTTTCGGTTTGTACAAGATTCCGTCCTGGTTTGGTGTGAAGATTGCGTCGGAAACGCTGGAAGGTACGCTGGTTAAGGGTTTTCACGGCGATAAGTGGATGATTGAAACGGATGGGGCGGATGTGAAAATCAGCGCGTTCCGTTTTGATTGGAAGCCGTCCGAGCTGTTTCAGCGCAGCCTGCACATTACTGAAATTGTGGCGGGCGATATTGCGGTCGTGCCGAAGCCGACGCCGCCGAAAGAGAAAAAGCCGTCCAAAGGGCTGCCGGAGAGCATTGATTTGCCTGTGCTGGTGTTCGTTGACCGTTTGGAAACGGGCAGACTCAGCGTGGGCAAAAATTTTGACAAGCAGACGGTCTATCTCGACCATCTGAATGCGGCATACCATTACGATCAGAAAGAACACCGCTTGGATTTGAAAGCCCTCGATACGCCGTGGAGCAATTCGACGGGTTCGGCGGTGGTCGGGCTGGAGAAGCCGTTTGCGCTCAATACGACGGTTCAGACGAAGGGCGAGCTGGAAGGCGAGACGATAGAGGGTAAGGCACGTCTGTGGGGCAGTTTGCAGGATGTGCAGACTGAAATTCTGCTGGACGGCGACGATGTGCATTTGTCGGCGAAATCTACGGTGCATCCTTTTGCCGCTTCGTTGGACAAGATGATCGGCGAGGTGCTGATTAAGGGTTTCAACATCAATCCGACTGCTTTCCTGCCGTCGCTGCCTAAGGCAAACCTGACGTTTGACGCGACCGTCGTGCCTTCGTTTACGCACGGTATCGCGCTGGACGGCTCGCTCGACTTGGAAAACAAGGCGGCGGGTTTTGCCGATGCAAAATCCATTCCGGTGCGCAACATTCTGGCGGACTTCACGATTAACGACAACGGCGTGGTAACTGTCCAAGAGTCTGAAATCGGGCTGTTGGAGGAAGGTTCGTTCAATGTTGCCGGTACGGTCGATACGGTAAAAAACGCGCTTGCGCTCAAGATTAATGTGAACAATCTTGTTTCAGACGACCTCGTCCGCACCAATGTTGCCGGTCAGTGGAACGGGTTTATCGGTGTCAAAGGCGAAACTTCATCGCCCGCTGTGGACTGGAATCTTGAAAGCAGCAACGCGCAACTTTCCGGCCTGCTGTCCTTCGCCACCGACAGAAAACACGGACAGCGCACCCTCAAACTCGACCGCGTCCGCGTCGCACCGCAAAACGGCGGCGAACTGACGGCGCAAGGTTCGCTCGAACTCTTCAAAGACCGCCTGCTCAAGCTCGATGTTTCCAGCAAGGCGTTCAATCCTTCCCGCCTTGACCCGAAACTGCCTGCAGGCAGCGTCAATGGCACCATCAATCTCTCAGGCGAACTGGCGAAAGAAAAATTCGCCGGCAAAATGCAGTTTGCGCCGAGTACGTTAAACAACGTCCCCCTCAGCGGTAAAGCCGATGTCGTTTACGAATCCGGACACCTCCCGCGCGCGCTGACCGATTTGCGTTTGGGCAACAATATCGTCAAAACCAACGGCAGCTTCGGTAAAAAAGGCGACCGCCTCAATATCGACATCACCGCTCCCGACCTTTCCCGTTTCGGTTTCGGACTGGGCGGGCTGCTCAATACGCGCGGCTACATTTCAGGCGACCTCAAAGGCGGGCTGAAAACCTACGAAGCCGACCTCTCCGGCGAAGCGCGCGCACTGCGTGTCGGCGATGCCGTCAACATCCGTATGCTTGACTTCAAACTCAAAGGCACGCCCGACATCAACCGTCCGCTTGCCGCCGACATCAAAGGCAGCCACATCGCCCTTTCCGGCGGCGCGACCGTCATCGATGCGGTCGACCTGTCCCTCAACGGAACGGGCGCGCAACACCGCATACACGGCAGCAGCAGCATGGCGTTGGACGGTAAACCTTACAAACTCGAAGTCAACGCGGCGGGCGGTCTGAACAAAGACTTCAATCAGTGGAAAGGCAGCGTGGACACGCTCGACATCGGTGGCGCGTTCAACCTCAAACTGCAAAACCGCATGAACCTCGAAGCAGGTGCGGAACGCGTTTCCATGAGCGCGGCGCGCTGGAGCGCAATGGGAGGCAGCCTCAACCTGCAAAACTTCGTTTGGGACAAAAAAGCCGGCATCACCAGCAAAGGCAGTGCGCAAAGCCTGCACATCACCGAGCTGCAAAACTTCGTCAAAATCCCCGTCGAACACAACTTGGTACTCGGCGGCGATTGGGATTTGGCGTACAGTCAAAACGCCCGCGGCTACCTCAACATCAACCGCCAAAGCGGCGACATCATCCTGCCGAACAAAGACCCGAAAAAACAGATGCCCTTGGGTTTGAGCGCGCTCTCCTTGCGTACCCGTTTCCAAAACGGTCGCATCGACAGCACGCTTGACGGCAGCACCCGTTTCGGCAGCGTCAACGCCAATCTGGGCATCAGCCAGCAGTTCGGCAACAAAATCGCCAATGCGCCCATAAGCGGCAAAATCAACCTCAACGTCCCCGACTTGGGCGCCATCAAAACCTTCCTGCCCGCTACCGCGCAAGGCATTACAGGTCGTCTGAACGCAGCCGCCACCATAGGCGGGCGCGTCGGTTCGCCCACCATCGCCGCCACCTTGAACGGCACCAGCAACTACGGCACTGCCGACGGTACGGTCAACATCGGACAAGGCGCCAGCATGGACACCGCGCCTTTGAGCGGCAAACTCAACCTCAACGTCGCCGACCTCGAAGTCTTCCGCAACTTCCTGCCCGTCGGACAAACCGTCAAAGGTCGTCTGAATGCCGCCGTCAGCCTTGGCGGACGCGTCGGCGAACCGCAGCTTTCTGGTACGCTCAACGGCGAAAACCTCTACTACCGCAACCAAACCCAAGGCCTCATCCTCGACAACGGCGTTTTACGTTCCCATTTGCAGGGGCAGCGCTGGGTCATCGACAGCCTCAAGTTCCACAAAGGCGGTACGCTCGAGCTTAAAGGCTCTGTCAACCTTGCCAACGCCGATCCGGACGTTGACGTAGATGTCGTCTTCGACAAATACGACACCCTTTCCCGTCCGAACCGCCGCCTGCGCCTCTCCGGCAGCGCGAAAGTGCAATACAACCAGCAAAAAGGCGTGTTCCTCAACGGTACGTTAAACAGCGACTACGGTATGTTCGGTTCGCAAAAATCCTCCATGCCCTCGTTGGACGACGATGTCGTCGTGTTGGGCGAAGAGAAAAAACAAACCGCCGCCGTGACGCCCATCAACCTCAACCTGACGCTCAACCTCAACGACAACATCCGTTTCGTCGGTTACGGCGCAGACATCACCATAGGCGGCAAGCTGACCATCACGTCCCACCCGGGCGAAGCCATCCAAGGCGTCGGTACGGTTAAAGTCGTTAAAGGCCGTTACAAAGCCTACGGACAAGACCTCGACATCACCAAAGGTACGGTTTCTTTCGTCGGTCCGCTCAACAACCCTAATTTGAACATCCGCGCCGAACGCCGTCTTTCCCCCGTCGGTGCGGGCGTCGAAGTCCTCGGCAGCCTCTCCAATCCGCGCGTGACCCTCGTTGCCAAAGAGGCGATGAGCGAAAAAGACAAGCTCTCTTGGCTCATCCTCAACCGCGCCAGCAGCGGCAGCGACGGCGACAATGCCGCACTTTCCGCAGCAGCAGGCGCGCTCCTTGCCGGACAAGTCAACGACAGGCTCGGACTGGTGGACGATTTGGGCATCACCAGCCAACGCAGCCGCAACGCCCAAACCGGCGAACTCAACCCCGCCGAACAAGTGCTGACCGTCGGCAAGCAGTTCACCAACAACCTCTACGCAGGTTACGAATACGGTCTTTCCAGTGCCGAACAGTCGGTCAAGCTCGTGTACCAGCTCACCCGCGCCATCCAAGCCGTCGCCCGCGTCGGCAGCCGTTCATACGGCGGCGAGTTGAAATACACCATCCGTTTCGACAGGCTCTTCCGTTCGGATTACGAAAACGACCGCAAAATCGAAGAAGCGGAAAAACAGAAAGCCGAGCAAACGCAATAACGCCGACGAAAAAGAAAAGGTCGTCTGAAAACCACACTTTAGGGTTTTCAGACGACCTTTTTCATGCGCGGCAATCTCGTTCCTTTTTCTTGAGGACAGACAGGCAGGTCGGTCATATCCGTTCCGCAGGGGCACTGTCGGACAGGTTTTCAGACGACCCCATAGCCCCCGCCCCGCCCTAAAATCCTGTTAGAATACCGTTTCATTTCATTCATAATATAGTGGATTAACTAAATCAGGACAAGCGACGAAGCCGCAGACAGTACAGATAGTACGGAACCGATTCACTTGGTGCTTCAGCACCTTAGAGAATCGTTCTCTTTGAGCTAAGGCGAGGCAACGCCGTACTGGTTTAAAGTTAAGCCACTATAATCAAACCATTCCCATTTAAAGCCGCGCCCAATACGATGAAACTCCCGCCGCTCAAACCCCTCATCATCACCTCGCTGCCCGTTTTCGCCAGCGTCTTTATCGCCGCAACCCTCGTCTGGCGGTTTGGCACGCCCAAGCTCGCCATGCCCTTCGTGCTCGGCATCATCGCGGGCGGCCTCGTCGATTTGGACAACCGCCTGACAGGTCGTCTGAAAAACATCATCATCACCGTCGCCCTGTTCACCCTCTCGTCGCTCGTCGCCCAAAGCACGCTCGGCACCGGCCTG
The DNA here is from genome assembly GCF_022749495.1 of Neisseria macacae ATCC 33926. Lineage (NCBI taxonomy): Bacteria > Pseudomonadati > Pseudomonadota > Betaproteobacteria > Neisseriales > Neisseriaceae > Neisseria > Neisseria macacae. The sequence goes on from NZ_CP094241.1 coordinate 2,775,898, forward strand.
CCCTTCATCCTCGCCATGACCCTGATGACGTTCGGCTTTACCATTTTGGGCGCGGTCGGGCTGAAATACCGCACTTTCGCGTTCGGCGCACTTGCCGTCGCCACCTACACCACGCTCACCTACACCCCCGAAACCTTCTGGCTGACCAATCCCGTCATGATTCTGCTCGGGACCGTGTTATACAGCACCTGCACACTCGTTTTCCAAATCATCCTCCCGCACCGCCCCGTCCAAGAAAGCGTCGCCAACGCCTACGAAGCGCTCGGCGGCTATTTTGACGCCAAAGCCGACTTTTTCGATCCCGACGAAGCCGCCTGGCTCGGCAACCGTCAAATCGACCTTGCCATGAGCAACACCGGCGTTATTACCGCCTTCAACCAATGCCGCGCCGCCCTGTTTTACCGCCTGCGCGGCAAACACCGCCACCCGCGCACCGCCAAAATGCTGCGCTACTACTTCACCGCCCAAGATATACACGAACGCGTCAGCTCCGCCCACGCCGACTACACCGAGCTGACCGACACCCTCAAAAACACCGACCTCATCTTCCGCATCCGCCGCCTGCTCGAAATGCAGGGGCAGGCGTGCCGCAACGTTGCCGCCGCCCTGAGGAACGGCAAAGACTACACATACAGCAAACGCCTCGGACGCGCGATGGAAGGCTGCCGCCAATCCCTCGCCCACTACACCGACGACCACCCCGAAAGCCGCAACATCCACCACATCCGCCGCCTGCTCGACAACCTCGGCAGCGTCGACCACCAACTGCGCCAACTCCAACACAGCGACTCCCCCGCCGAAAACGAAAACAGCAGCGACACCCGCATCGCCGCCCTCGAAAACAGCAGCCTGAAAAACGTCTGGCAGACCGTCCGCAGCCAGCTCAACTTCGAGTCGGGCGTTTTCCGTCATGCCACGCGCCTCTCCATCCTCGTTGCCGCCTCCTGCATCATCGTCGAAATCCTCCATCTCAACCTCGGCTACTGGATACTCCTGACCGCAGTCTTCGTCTGCCAACCCAACTACACCGCCACCAAAAGCCGCGTGTACCAACGCATCGCCGGCACCATCCTCGGCGTCATCGTCGGCTCCCTTGTGCCTTATTTCACCCCGTCCGTCGAAACCAAACTCTGGATCGTCATCGCCAGCACCACCCTGTTTTTCATGACCCGAAGCTACAAATACAGCTTCTCCACCTTCTTCATCACCATCCAAGCCCTCACCAGCTTCTCTCTCGCCGGGCTGGACGTCTATGCCGCCATGCCCGTCCGCATCATCGACACCATCGTCGGCTCCGTCCTCGCGTGGGCAGCCGTCACCTACCTCTGGCCGGACTGGCGTTACCTCACCCTCGAAAAAACCGCCGCCCAAACCGTCGGCGGCAACGGCGCCTACCTCAGAAAAATCCTCGACCAGCTCCAATACGGCATCGCCGACGACGTCGAATACCGCACCGTCCGCCGCCAAGCCCACGAACGCACCGCTACCCTCAGCAGCACCCTCTCCGACATGAGCAGCGAACCCAAAAAATACGGCAACAACCTGCAAAGCGGCTTCAACCTTCTCAAAACCAGCTACGCCCTGACCGGCTACATCTCCGCACTCGGCGCATACCGCAGCGAAATGGACGGCGCGTGCAGCCCCGACTTCGTCCGCAAGTTCTACCAAAGCGGCTACCGCATCGCCGACCTGCTCGAACACCTCCCGCAAACCGGCGAACAAGATTTTCAGACGACCCTCTCCCAAATCCGAACCGACTTGGAAACCTTACAAACAGAAGCAGGCGACGAACGTCAAAGCCACATCCTCCACCGGCAGCTCACCCTCATCGCCAACCAGCTCGACCCATGCTACCGCAGCCTGCACGACATTGAAGCCAGCCCGCAGGCCGTGTGATATAGTGGATTAACTTTAAACCAGTACGGCGTTGCCTCGCCTTTCCCTACTATCTGTACTGCCTGCGGCCTCATCGCCTTGTCCTGATTTAGTTAATCCACTATATTAATCGGCAGGCAAACGAAAGGTCGTCTGAAAACCGAATTTTGAGGTTTTCAGACGACCTTTTTATTGAGTCGAAGCGGGCTTGGGGATAACTCAAGTTTGTAGCGTGGGCTTTGCCCGCGAATCCACCGTCTGACAACCCGAATCGGGAAACCGTGTCTGTTATTTATCTCGTGGGCAAAGCCCACGCTACGGATTGCTGCAACGGTAACTTATCCCTTCCCCTGTCCGGCGGGGGAAGGTTAGGATGGGGGCGGGTTGCAGGTACAAATTAAGGAACTTTAAAACTCAATTAAATAATGTCCGGATTCAGCACCAAATCATATTCACCAAACTTTGGAAATAGGATTACCTTATCTTTTTGGGGATATAATTCTGTTTTTTCATATCGCTCATTATTAATAAAATCCTCTTTCAAAACATAGCAATCATCCGTATTTTCATTGAAGAAATAAGTATATCCTTCTGCCAAATCATGAGAGTCTAAAGTTATATAATCTCTCCATACAGCCATAGAAAGAAAATAATAATTTGAATTAGAATATTTTTGAAATTGATGGGTTAAATAATCCCTTCCAAATTTATCGAAAAAATGTACCGAAAAAAAACCTACTTCCTCTCGCAAAGTAATTACATATTCAGGTTGTGTCACCGAACCTATTACGGCAGTATATAACTCCCCTTTAAGATGTTTTTCCTCAGCTTGTTTCTCAGAAAAAGGCTTATGAAGTTTCTTATAACCATAAGACCACTGCTCACAATAAAAAATATCTTTCTTCATTTGTAAATCCTTCCTGTTGTATCTCTAATGATAACATTTTCTTATCGTGCCGCTTTTAATACAGATTGTGGAATTGGATTGACCTGTGCAGGAACTTCTAAAATAAGTTTTCCTTCAAACTTTCTTCCTCTTAGCGGAGCAGGTGTACTTGGAACATTGGAAATGACAGCACCAGGGCTATATTTGCTGACAGCCTCCTTGATACAATCAATCCCCATACTTTTTGTAGTCTTTTTGAAGTCGTCTGAAACCTGAATTTTGGGCTTCAGACAACCATTTATGCAATGAAAGCTGGCTTGGGATAACTCGAGTAGCGTGGGCTTTGTCTGTGAACTTGCCGTTAAAAAGGTCGTCTGAAATTTTTCAGACGACCTTGTTTTATATAAACCAACGCGCTTACTCCCCGCCTTCAACAATCTGTTTGAGGCGGTACAGTGCGTCTAGGGCTTCGCGGGGGGTGAGGTCGTCGGGGCGGAGTTGGTTTAGGGCTTCGGCGAGTGCGTGGTGGGCGGGGTGGTTTTCTTGGCTTGCGGTGGTTTGGGCTTCAGTGTCCGCTGTTTCGTCTTGGCTAAATCCGCTGTATTCGTTTTCAGGCGACAGGGTGCTGAAGATGTCCAACTGCGGACGGACGGCGGCGGCTTGGGCTTCGAGTTCGTCCAGATGTTTTTGGGCGGCTTTGAGGGCGCGGTTGGGCAGACCGGCGAGTTTGGCGACGGCAATGCCGTAGCTTTTGCTGGCGGGACCGGGTTCGATGTGGTGGAGGAAGACGATGTCTTGTCCTTGTTCGAGCGCGGAGAGGTGCATGTTGACTGCCGTCGCGTGGGCTTCGGGCAGTTTGGTCAGTTCGAAATAGTGGGTGGCGAAGAGGCTGAAGGATTTGTTTTTTTGCAGCAGGTGTTCGGCGATGGCGTGTGCGAGGGCGAGGCCGTCGAAGGTGGAGGTGCCGCGTCCGACTTCGTCCATGAGGACGAGGGATTGTTCGGTGGCGTGGTGGAGGATGTAGGCGGTTTCGCTCATTTCGACCATGAAGGTGGAGCGGTTGGAGGCGAGGTCGTCGGAGGCGCCGATGCGGGTGAAGATTTGGTCGATGGGCCCGATTTGGGCGGTATCGGCGGGGACGAAGCTGCCGGTGTGCGCCATGAGGACGATGTGGGCGACTTGGCGCATGTAGGTGGATTTGCCGCCCATGTTGGGGCCGGTCAGGAGCATGAGGCGGTGTTTGTGGTCGAGGCGGGTGTGGTTGGCGGTGAAGTGGCGCACTTGCTGCTCGACGACGGGATGGCGGCCGTTTTCGATATGGATGACAGGGTAGTCGGCGAACTCGGGGCAGACGAAGCCGCGTTCGGCGGCGGTGGCGGCGAAGGTGGAGAGTACGTCGAGGGCGGCGGCGGCTTTGGCGGCTTTTTGAAGCTGGGAAAGGGTCGTCTGAATGTCTTTGAGGAGGGCTTCAAACAGGCGTTTTTCCAATGCCAATGCCTGCTCTTGCGCGGTCAGGACTTTGTCTTCGAAGGTTTTGAGTTCGGGGGTGATGAAGCGTTCGGCGTTTTTCAGGGTCTGGCGGCGTTGGTAGTCGGCAGGGGCTTGTTCGGCTTGGACTTTGGATAGCTCGATGTAGAAGCCGTGGACGCGGTTGAACTCGACTTTGAGGGTGGAGAGGCCGGTGCGTTCGCGTTCGCGCGCTTCGAGGTCGAGCAGGAATTCGTCGCCGTGGTTTTGGATGTGGCGCAACTCGTCGAGTTCTGCGGAATAGCCTTGGTTAATGACGCCGCCGTCTTTGAGCCAGACGGCGGGTTCGGGCATCATGGCGGCTTTGAGGGTTTCGGCGACGGGCAGGGTTTCGGGGAAAACAGCTTTGAGGGTTTCTAAGAGACTGCTGCCCTCGGCGGACAATTCGATTTCGGACAGGGCAAACAGGCTGTCACGCAGGGCGGCGAGGTCGCGCGGGCGGGCGTTGCCGACGGCGATGCGGGCGGCGATGCGTTCGATGTCTGCAATGTTTTTCAGACGGCCTTGCAGGGTTTCGCATTGCGAACCCAGCGCGGCAACGGCTTCTTGGCGGGCGCGGATGTGGGCGCGGCTGCGTAAGGGGTGGTGCAGCCAGAGTGCCAAGAGGCGGCTGCCCATGTGGGTGGCGCAGCCGTCGAGTATGGAAAACAGGGTCGGCGATTTTTTGCCGGAGAGGGTTTGCGTGATTTCGAGATTGCGGCGCGTGGCGGCATCCATGCCGATATATTGGCTGTCGGTTTCGAGCGAAATGCCGTCGAGGTGTTGCGGCAACAGGTTTTGCGTCAGGCGGATGTAGTTCAACAGCGCGCCCGCCGCGCCGACGGCGGCTTCGTGTTCCTTGCCGTCCAAACCAAAGCCGTGCAGGTCTTGGCAGCCGAAGTATTCGGTCAACAATTTCGCGCCCGCGTCGGCGGCAAACTGCCACGAGTTCAGGCGCGTGATGTTGGCAGAGGTCGTCTGAAAACCATTAGGCAGGCTTTTGCCTTCGGGCAACAGGATTTCCGCCGCCTGCAAACGCGCCAGCTCGTCGGCGAGTTTGTCCGCCGTCGTCAGCTTGGTTTTGAATTCGCCGCTTTGCAAAGATGCCCACGCGATGGCGATGTGTTTTTTATCCGCGTTCACCGCCGCGATGCGGTTGGTTTCCTTGTCTTCCAAAAACGCCGCGTCGGTCAGCGTGCCGGGCGTAACGATGCGCACGACTTTGCGCTCCACCGGCCCTTTGCCCGCGCCGACTTCGCCCACCTGCTCGCACACCGCCACGCTTTTGCCCATCTTCACCAGCCGCGCCAGATACTGCTCCGCCGCGTGAAACGGCACGCCCGCCATCTTAATCGGCACGCCGTCCATCTGCCCGCGCGTGGTCAGGGTGATGTCCAACAGCTTCGCCGCTTCCACCGCGTCATCCAAAAACAGCTCGTAAAAATCGCCCATGCGGTAAAACACCAGCTTGTCGGCGTGCTGCGATTTGATGGCGAGATACTGCTGCATCATCGGGGAAACGGCGGATTTGCTCATGGGAATGCCTTGCAAAACGGAAAAGCCTTATTGTAGCAAAAGGTCGTCTGAAACCCTAAAACAAGGTTTCAGACGACCTTTTATGTATGCTGCTTTGGGTTAGTCGTAAACGAAAATGATGTCCAAGTCTTTTTTCGGCAGGAAATTTTCTTTGACTGCTTGGAAACGGTTCGGCCCGACTTTGCGCAGGGATTTGTCCCAGCAGAGCGACAGCACGGTATTGGGCTCACGGTCTATGGTCAGGGTGAATTTACCGATGGGTTTTGCCCAGTTGGCACCTGTGGTCAGGATATAGCCCAAATGGTGATAGACATTTGAAGCTTCTTTCACATTTTTAAAGTTGTTAAGGAAGTTTTCATCCATGCAGTAAGCGTCTATAAATGCTTTGCTGTCTTTGGCTTTGAGCGAAGGCAGGAAGCTGCCGCCGACCAGCGGGGTGTATTGGTGTTTGATTTCGGTGACGCTGCCGGCTTTGAAGGTTTGCTTCCAGCTGTAAACAATCTGCGCCGACCAATCGGGCAGTTCATCCGGCTGCTTGGGCAGCATGGATTGGACTTTGGCGGAGCGGCAGGCTCTGATTTTGCTGCCGATTTTTTCACCGTCTTGCTTTTGCGTCCAAGGGTGCATCAGTTCCTGATCGCTCAAACCGCATTTTTTCAAATCGGCGGTCACGTCCACCAGCGAGCCGTTACTCCGTTCAAAATAAGCACGGACGTGGGCTTGCGGGCGGACAGGTTTACCGTCGGCGTAAATTCGGAAGCTGTCAACCAAGCCTTTGGTGTCGGCAAAGTCGTAATCGGTGAAAGCAGGGACAATCGGCAAAGGGAAAAGGACGGTTTCGGTAAGGTCTTGCGAGGAGGTGTTTTTAAACCGGTAATGCACGCGAATCTGGTGTTCGCTGATGTACAAATCTTCGCTCTGCATATCGATATGCGGATTTTTCAGATATTTGATGCCGCTTGTGCTGACTGTACCCATGCTGTCGTTGGCATGGGCTGCTCCGGCAAGCAGGAGGAGCATTAGGAAGGTATTGGGTTTCATGGGTTCAAAGTCCTTAAAAATAGGTCGTCTGAAACGGCATTTCAGACGACCTTCTTAACGAATCAGTATTTAATCCGCGCCTTTGAGCATTTTATTCAAAATAGGTACGAGTAGCAATAATACCAAACCAGTGATTACGCCTATGCCGCAAAGCATCCAGTAGAAATCCAGCGGGGCTTTCTTATCGAATCCTTCTTTGAACAACACGCCGCCCAAAGTGAAGCCCAACGAAAAGCCCAAGAAGTTGAGCGCGACCATTTGGGTTTTGAACATGGGCGGGGCGATTTTGGTGGCGATAGAAAGTGCAATCGGCGAGATCATCAGTTCGCCTATGGTGATGGCGAGCAAGATCAGCGCGAACACAATAATCGGCATGGGTGTCTCTGATGAAATATACGGTACGAATCCAAGATAGGATATGCCGACAACAATCATCGCCAACACGAATTTAAACGGGGTTTTCGGCTGATATTTGCCCATTTTCGTCCAAATCGCCGCCATCACGCCGGAGAAGAGGACGACCCACATACTTTGGATCGAGTCTTTCCATGCGACGGGGACAGTCCAGCCGAATAGGGTGCGGTCAACCGTTTTGTCAAAATACACCGTCGCCACGGTATAGACTTGGAACCAGACCGACCAAAACAGGCAGATGGTCAGAAACAGCGGGATATAGGCAATGATGTGGCGTTTGTTTTCAGACGACACATGGCTGCTGCCGAGCAGACGCGCGAAATAGGCAATGACGGTAAGAATGACCGTGCCGAGCAGGAATTTGGAGAAGTTGTCCAAATTGAGCGCGCCCGAGGCAATCAGGCTGCCGATAACCAAGACAATCAACACGGCGACTGCCACCGCGGTTTTCACTTTTTCAGGACGCAGCGGATTGGGCGCAGGCGTATGCGGCAGCAGTTTGCGTCCCGCAGAGTAACGCCACAGCCCGAAAGCCATACCGACTGCCGCCGCGCCGAAGCCGTAGTGGAAACCCATCTTCGTTTGCAGCAAGCCCGTCAGGAGCGGGCCTAAGAAGCCGCCGATGTTGATGGAGATATAGAAAATGGAAAAACCGGCATCGCGCAGTGGCTTCATGTGATCCGCCTCATAAAGCGAGCCGACCATCGAGCTTGCCGACGATTTCACGCCGCCGCTGCCCAGTGCGATGAGTACCAAGCCGCATAGCAGTCCGTACAGACCCGGTGCGATTGCCAAAACAATGTGTCCGAGCATGACCACGATGCCGGAAATAAACAGCGTTCTCTCCGCGCCCCAAATCCGGTCGGCAAGCCATGCGCCGAGTATGGTGGACAAATAAACGCTGCCGCCGTATGCGCCGACGATGCCGCCGGCGAGCGACTCGTTTATGCCCAAACCGCCTTTATTGGCAGCGTAATAGAGATAGATCATTAAGATACCCTGCATCCCGTAAAACGAGAAACGTTCCCACAATTCGATATGGAACAGGGTAGAGAGCTGGATGGGATGCCCGAAGAAGGTTTTTTCCTTGCGGGCGGACTGGTTGTCAGACATATTAAAGTTCTCCTGTTGGCAGAGGTTGGGCAGACGGACCGCCCCGGCGGAAACCTGCCTGCCCCGCCGGCATTTTCAATATTTTTCTTAGAGCGGGCGCGGGCGTAAGGATTGCCTGCCGCACCCTGCGGGTTTGGCGGGAAACGCCCGTATCCGATGCTTTCATCTAGGATTTACAGGAGTTTACGATGCCAAACATTTTTCGGTTTTTAGCCGAATCTGAAACGCTTGTCAAACGGCATATGGCAAAGGTTTGAGGCTGCACAGGTAAACCGCATTTTGATTTAAGCAGGGGTCGTCTGAAAACGTATCGGCAAAAAGGAGGCATTTTCAGGCGGAAGGCGCGGGCGTATCATGCCCTTCATGAACATCACGCCTTTACGCCCCGAACACGTCGAACCGCTCGCCCGTGCGCTTTATCTGCAATGGCATGACTTTGCGCCGTGGTCGTCTATGGAGAAAATCCGCGCCTATTACGCGGAATGCCTAAACGGTGAAAACCTGCCGCTGGCGTTTGCCGCCGTCGGAAAGGACGGCGCGCTGCTGGGTTCGGCCGCGCTCAAACGGCACGATATGGAAGAATTTCCCCAATACGAATATTGGCTGGGCGATGTGTTCGTTTTGCCCGAACACAGGGGGACGGGCGTGGGCGCTCTGTTGATTGGACACTGCCTCGCCGCCGCCCGCCAAATGCACCTGCCCAAGCTTTACCTTTATACGCCGGACGTGCAGTCGGTTTACGAGAAATACGGCTGGCGTGAAATTAAGACCTGTCGGCACAACGGCGAGACGGTGTCGGTAATGGAATTGGTATTGGAGGGGGACGGATAATCCGGTTGAATATGACACCCATCTTGTGACGCAGGGGTCGTCTGAAAACCCAATCTTTGATTTTCAGACGACCTTTTTGTTTACGCATATGGGAACTGTTTATCATTGCAACGTTCTATAAAAGGATTGACTTCAAAGCGATACGGCGTTGCCGCGCCTTGTCCTGATTTGAAGTCTCTCCGGCATATTTGGGCTGAAGCGGAATCACTCGAAAACGGCGGCTTCATCACCGTTTTTATTGATCCCGCTTCAGCGCAGACTGAAACGGGCGGATAGCCGTTTCGTCCCGTTCTCGGTAATATTTTGCACTCAAGCAGAGACTGCTCTGCGCCAGACCGACTGAGAGGAATCCAGATTGAACAGCTTACGCCATCTTGCCCTGATATTTGCTTTGTCCGCGCCCGTACTCACGCTGGCGCAGACCGTATCGCAAACGCTGCCCAACGGGTTGAAGATTATTGTGAAAGAAGACCGCCGCGCACCGGTCGCCGTGTCGCAGCTTTGGTATAAAGTCGGCAGCGTGGATGAAAAACAGGGCAAAAGCGGTTTGAGCCATGCCTTGGAACACATGATGTTTAAAGGCACGCAGGCCGTACCTTCGGGAGAATTCAACCGCCGCGTCGCCGCTTTGGGCGGAGAGAACAATGCCTACACCAACCGCAGCGAGACGGTTTATTACGAAAATATCGCGGCGGCAAACCTGCCCGAAGTGTTGAAGCTCGAAGCCGACCGGATGCACAACCTCAATTTCAGCGATGAAGAATTTCAAAATGAAATGAACGTCATCCGCGAAGAACGCCGCCAACGCACGGAAGACACGGCGGACGGCAAGCTGTGGGAACAGGTGTATCTGAACAGCTTTACGCTGCCTTCGATGAAAGCCGCGGTCATCGGTTATATGGATGATTTGCACACGCTCAAAGCCGACGATTTGCGCGACTGGTATCGGCAATATTACGCGCCGAACAACGCCGTTTTGGTGATTGTCGGCGATGTCGATGCCAAGAAGACGCTCAAAACCGCGGCGGAACTGTTCGGCAACATTCCCGCCAAGCAGCAGCCCGACCGCAATATGCTTGCCAACGAACCGTTCAAACGCGAACCTGTGAATTTTCAGACGACCTCGGTGGTCACGCGCCAACCCTTGGTCAGCTTGAACTACCGCGTCCCCGGATTGGAAAGTCTGGACGACAGACTGCCCTATGCGCTGGATGTCCTGTCGGAAATCTTGTCGGGCAATTCGTCCAGCCGCTTGGATAAAAACCTGATACGCGGCAAACAGATGGCTTTGAGTACGGGCGCAAGTTACGACCTGATCAGCCGTGAAATGCCGTTGTTCAGCATCTTCGCCATGCCGGCGGACAACGTCGAAGTCGATGCCGTCATCGCCGAATTGCGCCGCGAATTGAAAGACATCGCTGAAAACGGAGTCAGCACCGAAGAGCTGAACCGCATCAAAGCTCAGTCGGAAGCGTCCGAAATCTACGAGCGCGACTCTATGGAGGCACAGGCTTCCATCATCGGGCGGCTGGAGGCGCGCGGCTTCGAATACAGCGACGAAGCGGAAATCCGCCGCCGCCTGAAAGCCGTCAGCGTCGAAGATGTGCAGGCCGCCGCGCAGTTGCTGACGGACGACCGCTTGGCGACCGTGGTTGTGATGCCCGATCCGAAAATCCTGTACCACCCGATTGTTCAGGCGGCAAACAAGCCTCAACCTAAATAAACCGACCAAAGGGGTCGTCTGAAACCGTTTTTCCCGTTTTCAGACGACCTCCGAACCGCCCCGCCCGAAGTGGCACATGACTCGGAACGGGACGGAATACGGCGCCAAACCGCCCTTCTGCCCCGGTAACCGGGTTAAACCGCAAAGGAATATCCGATGAAATCCCTTCCCCTCATATTAGCCCTCGCCTTCTCCACCGCCGCGCAGGCAGGCGTGGACATCCAACGCTGGACCACCGGCAACGGCACAGAAGTCCTTTTGGTCGAGCAACACGACAACCCCATCGTCGATATGCAGGTCAACTTCAAAGGCGCGGGCAGCGTGTTCAACCCCGAAGGCAAAAGCGAAGTGGCGGAATTCACCGCCGCCCTGCTGACCGACGGCACGGAAAAGCTGGACGAAGAAGCCTTTAATGCCGCCGCCGACGACATTGCCGCCCAAATCGACAGCAGCAGCGGACAGGAAAGCTCTGCCGCCGTCTTGCGCAGCCTGAGCCGCCCCGAAACGCTCAAAAAAGCCGCCGGACTGCTCAACCAATCCCTGACGCACCCCCGTTTTGACCCCGCCGTGTTCGACCGCCGTCAAAAAGAGGCAGTGACCACCCTCCAGCAACAGGAAACCACCCCCGACTTCACCGCCGGACGCGCCCTGACCAAACTTGCCTATCCCGACCACCCATACGGCAGCGGCGCCAACGTCACCACGGAGAGCATCCGCAAAGTCAACCTTGACGACATCCGCGCGTTCCACCGCAGCCGCTACGGCAAAGACAACGCCATCGTCGCCATCGTCGGCGACATCAACCGCAAACAAGCCGACCAGCTTGTGAAAAACGTGTTGAACGGCCTGCCCGACCGCAGCAAAGCCGCCCACACCGTCCCGCCCGTCAAACCCAATCCGGCACAACGCCGCGACATCCCGTTTGCCGGCGAACAGGCGCAAGTCTTGCTCGGTATGCCGCTGATTAAACGCCACGACCCCGACTATTACGCCTTGGTTGCCGGCAACTACATCCTCGGCGGCGGCGGCTTCGACAGCCGCCTGATGAAAGTCTTGCGCGACCGTTACGGCTACACCTACGGCGTATACAGCAACCTCGAACCGGCGACCGAAGCGGGTATGTTCACCATCGCCTATTCCACCCAGAAGAAAAACACCAAAGATTCGCTCGTACAGGCTCAGGCAGTCATCAAACAATTCATCGAAGAAGGCCCGACCGAAGAAGAACTGGCACAAGCCAAAGCCAACATCATCGGCAGCTTCCCCCTGCGTTTCGATTCCAACGCCAAACTGGTGAAATACCTCAGCATCATCGGTTATCACAACCTGCCCAACGACTATCTCGAAGCCTACCCCAAAGCCATCGGCAAATTGACCGTGGCGCAAGTCAAAGACGCTTGGAAGCGCCGCGTCAAACCTGAAGATTTGCACATTGTCGTCGTCGGTGCCGAATAACCCCGCCGCCCATCCTTGTCCGACGGATACAGCCTGTCGGACAAGGCTTGAGGGGAACGGCGGCTTCATTCCGCCGCACAGCAAAAAGGTCGTCTGAAAGCGCAGCTTCGACAATATCCCAACAGACATTGCGAAACTGCGCCCGACAGTTTTCAGACGACCCTTCCGACCATTCGTACCCCGTAAACGCCCTTCGGAAGAATTCTCCCCGCCCGCCCGCAAAAACCGTCAAAATCCCTTATAATTCCGAACCTAAACGAATCCCGTCCTGCCGGCAGCGCCGTCGGGACTTGTCTTAACAACGAAAGAAACACTGTGGACAAACTCAAAATCACCGCCAACGGCCCGCTCAACGGCGAAATCACCGTATCCGGCGCGAAAAACGCCGCCCTGCCGCTGATGTGCGCCGGACTCTTGACCTCCGGCACCCTGCGCCTGAAAAACGTACCCATGCTCGCCGACGTCAAAACCACCCAAAAACTGCTGCAAGGCATGGGCGCGCGCGTTTTGACCGACAACATTCACGAATTCGAAATCAACGGCGGCACCGTCAACAACACCTGCGCCCCCTACGAACTGGTGAAAACCATGCGCGCCTCCATCCTCGTGCTCGGCCCGACGCTGGCGCGTTTCGGCGAAGCCCAAGTCAGCCTGCCCGGCGGCTGCGCCATCGGTTCGCGCCCCGTCGACCAGCACCTCAAAGGCCTCGAAACCATGGGGGCGGAAATCACCATCGAACACGGCTACGTCAAAGCCAAAGGCCGTCTGAAAGGCACGCTTGTCGTCATGGATGTCGTTACCGTCGGCGGTACGGAAAACCTGCTGATGGCGGCAACCCTCGCCGAAGGCACGACCATTTTGGAAAACTGCGCCATCGAACCCGAAGTCGTCGATTTGGCGGAATGCCTCGTCAAAATGGGCGCGAAAATCAGCGGCATCGGCACGTCAACCATGACCGTCGAAGGCGTAAAAGAGCTGCACGGCTGCGAACACAGCGTCGTGCCCGACCGCATCGAAGCCGGCACCTTCCTCTGCGCCGTCGCCATGACCGGCGGCAAAGTCGTCCTGCGCAACGCCGCTCCCAAAACCATGGAAGCCGTATTGGACAAACTCGTCGAAGCCGGCGCCATCATCGAAGCAGGCGACGACTGGATTTCCATCGACATGCAGCAGCGTCCCAAAGCCGTGGACATCCGCACCGTCGTCCATCCCGGCTTCCCGACCGACATGCAGGCGCAGTTTATGGCGATGAACGCCGTTGCCGAAGGCGACAGCCGCGTCGTCGAAACCATCTTTGAAAACCGTTTCATGCACGTTCCCGAACTCAACCGCATGGGTGCGAACATCACCACCGAAGGCAACACCGCCTTCGTCAAAGGCGTGGAAAAACTCTCCGGCGCCGTCGTGATGGCAACCGACCTGCGCGCCTCCGCCAGCCTCGTCATGGCAGGCTTGGTCGCCGGCGGCGAAACCATCGTCGAACGCATCTACCACCTCGACCGCGGCTACGAACACATCGAGAAAAAACTCGGCAAAGTCGGCGCGAAAATCGAGCGGGTACGCGGTTAAAAGCCTTGTGTAAACAGGTCGTCTGAAACGCCCCATCCCGATTTCAGACGACCCCGAGCATCCATTTCAGACCCAAACCGACCACCATGAGGGGATCATCATGAACTTCAACAACCTGCTCAATCAAATCTTGGGAACCGTTCAAAAAAGCGGCAAATCCGTTTCCGAAAGCCCGCTCAACTCTTTTGGCGGCGGCGCTTTGGTCGGCGGACTGGCCTCCATGCTGATGAAGAAAAAAACCGCCAAATCGCTGGTCAAAGTCGGCTCCGTGGCGGCTTTGGGTTATCTGGCGTATCAGGGTTATCAAAACTGGCAGAAAAACAAGCAGCAGGAAGCCGTGCCGCAAGGCGCGTTCGAGCCTGCCGGACTGCTCGCCGAAACACACAGCCGCGTAATTTTGCGTACCATGATTGCCGCCGCGGCTTCGGACGGTCTGATTGACGACGCGGAAAAACAAGTCATCGCCCGTGAAAGCGGCGACGACCCCGAAACCGCCGCATGGCTTGCCGCCGAATACGCCAATCCGGCAACAGTAGAAGAACTCGCCGCCGCCGTCGGCAACGATCAGGCATTGGCAGCGGAAACCTATCTGGCGGCACGATTGGTCTGCGCAGACTTGTCCCGCAAAGAAATCGTCTTCCTCAGCCGCCTGTCGCAAGCCTTGGGACTGGACGACAATCTGGTGGAAAGCTTGGAAAAACAGCTGGAATTGGCATAACGCTTTGTATAGTGGATTAACTAAATCAGGACAAGGCGACGAAGCCACAGACAGTACAGATAGTACGGAACCGATTCACTTGGTGCTTCAGCACCTTAGAGAATCGTTCTCTTTGAGCTAAGGCAAGGCAACGCCGTACCGGTTTAAAGTTAATCCACTAAAAAACCGACCATCCGCGACGAAACGGATAGTCGGTTTTTTATTCGTTTCAACCTTTGCCTGAACACCCGATTCAATGCCAAGGGGTCGTCTGAAAAGTTTCAGACGACCCCTTTTCAACATAACGGGCAGGCTTGTCTTGTTTCCCAACCGATAGCAAAAGAATGGGAAGGAGCAGCTTTCGGATGCGCGGCATACAGTCCGCAAACCATGCTTTCCCGACAGACCGAAAGAAAACCGTTTCCCTGATACGGCTGCGCCCATTTTGAAATCGCCCTTTTCCCGAAACCCGACCCAATCAAAAAAGGTCGTCTGAAACTTTTCAGACGACCTTTGCTTTGACTTCCGACAGCTTGGGGATTTAAAACAGCCCGAGCTTATTTTTTAATCGCGGTACGCATATTGTCGGCGATGTGGGTCGCGCCTGCGGTCAGACCGGACATACCGATCAGCGATGCGGCGGCGAGTTTGATCAATTCTTTCATTTTGAGTCTCTTTCTTGTGTTTGTGTTGCGGATGTTATAGTGGCTTAACTTTAAACCAGTACGGCGTTGCCTCGCCTTAGCTCAAAGAGAACGATTCTCTAAGGTGCTGAAGCACCAAGTGAATCGGTTCCGTACTATCTGTACTGTCTGCGGCTTCGTCGCCTTGTCCTGATTTAGTTAATCCAATATATCGTCGGGTCGGCTGATTATTTGCCGGCTTCGGCGATGTTTTTGGCGGCGGTCGTCGCGCTGGCGGTCAGACCGGACATGCCAATCAGGGAGGCGGCTGCCAATTTAATTAAGTTTTTCATGGTCATCTCTCTTTCTTTTGTTCCCGCCGCCGAACTGGGCGGTCTGCGGTTCTTGCTTGTGTCGGCATCTGATGCTGGAATCGGTTGAAAGCCGAAAGCCGCTCCGCCGCGGGCGGGAAGGTTGTTTGTGGGGGTTTGGGAAGCGTTTAAAATATTTCGTTTGTTTTCAAATTATTTTTTTGCAGCGGTTTCGATATTGCGGGCAACCATAGAGGCTGAAGCGGTAACACCGGCCATACCGATTAAAGAGACTGCGGCCAAGGTCAATAAATTTTTCATTTCGGATAATCCTTTTACATATTAATCAAATGTTATTTAACAACATCTGTATTCGTCGTCGGCGTGTCTGCCATATCGACAGGTGTCATGATACCGCCTTAATTGATAAATTATACAGTTTTTTTGTAAAGAAAATAGCGGTATTAATACTTCAGTGTAATTTTTTTGATAAATTATTTTTATTTTTGAAAATGACACCGATGTCTTGAAGAATGACACCGATGTCTTAGTTACAAGCCGATTACAAATCGTTCATTTTAGAATAGATGCTCTCGGATTTTTTGTTGCCAAATTACATCATTTTAGAAAATTTTTAAATTTTCCTTTTATTTTTCAATTAGATAAAAAACAACACTTTTCCGCTTGGATTTTGGGTTTTTAGCCTCAGACTATAATCGCCATTGCCATTTTTTAAATGATCTATCCATTTTTGGCAAAAACAGGTCGTCTGAAACCAAAATCTCTGCCCTACAAACCTGAATCCGCTGTTTTCTTGTGATATCGCTCATTAAATATAGTGGATTAACTTTAAATCAGGACAAGGCGACGAAGCCGCAGACAGTACAGATAGTACGAAACCGATTCACTTGGTGCTTCAGCACCTTAGAGAATCGTTCTCTTTGAGCTAAGGCGAGGCAACGCCGTACCGGTTTAAAGTTAATCCACTATACTCAAGCGCGCAGCGAGCTTGTCCTGCAAACATGCTATATTGCCGTTTTTGCTTTTTCCGTTTTCAGACGACCTATGAATGTCCCGCTCCTCTTGACCGCCGCGCTTGCGTTTTTGTCCGGCGCGCTCATCACTTGGCTGCTCGCCCGAAATAAGGCGCAGACGCAGCAGTTTGCCCTGATGCAATCGCTTGCCGAGTGCCGCCAGCATCTTGAATTTGCCGAACAAAATCAGGCGCAAACCGCATCCGAGCTTGCCGACGCGCGCTATCATGTCCAAGATTTGCAGGGCGAGTTGCAGGAATTGGGCAACCGCTTTGCCGCCGCCGAACGCCAAATCGGCTATCTTCAAGAGCGCGAACAGGAAGCAGGTCGTCTGAAACAAGATTATGCCGAGCTTCAGGAAAACGCGCACAACCTGCACGTCCGCAACGAACGCCTCCACATCCAGCTCGAACAGGAACGCCTTGCCGCCGACGAAAAGCTCAAGCTCCTTGCCGAAGCCCGCCAAAGCTTGGGCGACCAGTTCCAAAACCTCGCCAACACCATTTTGGAAGAGAAAAGCCGCCGTTTCACCGAGCAAAACCGCGACCACCTCAGCCAACTGCTGACCCCGCTCAACGAACGCATCCACGGCTTCAGCGAGCTGGTTCAGCAAACCTATGAAAAAGAAGCGCGCGAACGGCTGACCCTCGAAAACGAACTCAAACGCCTGCAAACCCTCAACACCCAACTGCACAGCGACGCCAAAGCCCTCACCGACGCGCTCACCGGCACGCAAAACAA
This sequence comes from Neisseria macacae ATCC 33926, assembly GCF_022749495.1. Taxonomy (NCBI): domain Bacteria; kingdom Pseudomonadati; phylum Pseudomonadota; class Betaproteobacteria; order Neisseriales; family Neisseriaceae; genus Neisseria; species Neisseria macacae. The sequence goes on from NZ_CP094241.1 coordinate 2,793,253, forward strand.
AACCCAAGGCAACTGGGGCGAGATGATTTTGGAAAGCGTTTTGGAACATTCCGGCCTGCAAAAAGGACGCGAATACACCGTCCAAGCCGCTGCCGTCCGCCAAGAAAAAGACGGCGCGCGCCGCCTCCAGCCCGACGTCCTCGTCAACCTGCCCGAAGGCAAACAAATCGTCATCGACTCCAAAGTCTCGCTGACCGCCTACGTCCGCTACACCCAAGCCGCCGACGCCGCAACCGCCGAGCGCGAACTCGCCGCTCACGTCGCCAGCATCCGCGCCCACATCCGCAGCCTGTCGCAAAAAGACTATACCGACCTCGAAGGCGTGCGCACGCTGGACTTCGTGTTTATGTTCATCCCCGTCGAACCCGCCTACCTGCTCGCCCTGCAACACGATGCCGCCCTGTTCCAAGAATGTTTCGACAAACGCATCATGCCGGTCGGTCCGAGTACGCTGCTCGCCACCCTGCGCACCGTCGCCCACATCTGGCGCAACGAACAGCAAAACCAAAACGCCCTCGCCATCGCGGCGGAAGGCGGCAGGCTTTACGACAAATTCACCGGCTTCGTCCAAACACTTGAGGCCGTCGGCAAGAACATCGACCAAGCGCAAAGCCAGTTCCAACAAGCCTACAAACAGCTCTCGCAAGGACGCGGCAACCTCGTCAGCCGCGCCGAAAAACTGCGCGCGCTGGGCGTCAAAACCACCAAACGCCTGCAACGCGATTTGGCAGAAACCGCCCAAGAATCCGCCTTGCAGGATAAAGGTTTGCCGGAAGGGGAAGAAGATTGACGGATTGTCCGTCGTCGGGTTTCAGACGACGTATCAAAGACAAAAAGGACGCATGATGCGCCCTTTTATAGTGGATTAACTTTAAATCAGGACAAGGCGACGAAGCCGCAGACAGTACAGATAGTACGGAACCGATTCACTTGGTGCTTCAGCACCTTAGAGAATCGTTCTCTTTGAGCTAAGGCGAGGCAACGCCGTACTGGTTTAAAGTTAATCTACTATATCGTTTCAAACCTTATTCTTCAGCCATCCGCGTTCCCGTCTGTCGGAGGAAAGAACAAGTATCGCGGTGGTAAAAAGGTCGTCTGAAAACTGATTTTTGTTTTTCAGACGACCTTTTGCCTTCGATAACCCGTTTCATCAAACCTGTTCCCACTTCATGGCAACAGCCGTTTTCAGACGACCTTTCGTGTTATCGCGCCTTTATTTCACTTTGCCTTTCAACGCGCCGTAGCCTGCCGCGTCCATTTGTTCCAGCGGGATGAATTTCAGGCTCGCGCCGTTGATGCAGTAGCGCAGGCCGCCTTTGTCTTTGGGGCCGTCGGGGAAGACGTGTCCCAAGTGCGAATCGGCGGCATGGCTGCGCACTTCGGTGCGGCGCATGTTGTAGCTGAAGTCGTCGTGTTCGGTAACGGCGGCGGCGTTAATCGGGCGGGTGAAGCTCGGCCAGCCGCAGCCGGAATCGAATTTGTCGGCGGAACTGAACAGGGGTTCGCCGCTGACGACGTCCACATAAATGCCGGGCTTGAACAGGTGGTCGTATTCGTGGCTGAAGGCGTATTCGGTCGCGCTTTTTTGGGTCACTTGGTATTGCTCTTCGGTCAGGATGCGTTTGAGTTCGGCATCGCTAGGCTTTTTATACGTTGCCGCGTCGAAGCCTTTGCCTTGCGGGGCGGCTTTGGTTTTGCCCGGCAGCGGTTCGTCGGCTTTGCGGATGTCGATGTGGCAGTAGCCGTTGGGGTTTTTAATTAGGTAGTCCTGATGGTATTCCTCGGCGTCGTAGAAGTTTTTCAGCGGCTCGTTTTCGACGACGAGGGGCTGTTTGTATTTTTGCTGCTCGCGTTTGAGGGCGGCGGCAATGACGGCTTTTTCGGCGGGGTCGGTGTAATACACGCCGCTGCGGTATTGCGTGCCGGTGTCGTTGCCTTGTTTGTTGAGGCTGGTCGGGTCAACGACGCGGAAATAGTATTGCAGGATGTCGTCGAGGCTGAGTTTGTCGGCATCGTAGGTGACTTTGACGGTTTCGGCATGACCCGTGTCGCGGTAGGACACGTCTTCGTAGCTCGGATTTTTCGTTTTGCCGTTGGCGTAGCCGGATACTGCGTCAACCACGCCGTCTATGCGTTGGAAATAGGCTTCCAAGCCCCAGAAGCAGCCGCCGGCGAGGTAGATGGTGCGCGTGTTCATGATTTTTGAATCCTTTTTCTGTGTGTCGGGTTTGTAGAACGCGTTTTTCAGACGACCTAAATCGGCATTCGGGTCGCGGATTAACGCCAATGCCTGCGCTTCGTTGATACTGCCTTTGACGATACGCTGCACATCGCCGTCTTTACCGATTAACGCCCAAGAAGGGTAAACGCTGATATTCAGGCTTTGGGCGATGGTGCCGCCGTTGTCGGTCACGACGGGCAGCTTGGGATAGTTCAAACCGGCATACCATTTTTGAAAGTCGCCATCTTTTTTCTCGTGCAAAAAGCCAGGGGAGGCGACGGTAATCAGGTTGGCGGAGCTGAACCGCTTATCCTGCGCCCATTTTTCGGTCTGCCCCAGTTCGGACAAACACAAAGGACACCAGCTCGCCCAGAATTTAATCAGGGTCGGTTTGTCTTTTCTCAAATAAACGCTGGCGGGGCGGTTGTCCGCGGTTTTCAAAGTGGACAAAGTGTGCGGCACGGTCGCGGCTTCGGCATCGGCAATTTTGGGCGAACAAGCACCCAGTGCAAACAGACAGCCAAACTTGGCGCAAAGGGAAAAGAAGGTACGGGGTTTCATCTCTATGTTTCCTGTGTGGACGGTTTGTATGATTAGACGTTGGGAATGCCCAAACCTTACAGCCTTGCACATAAAAAAGCAAAAGGTCGTCTAAAAACAAACGCCCATATTATTAAATTTGCATTCTCAAACGGCATTTCCATTGCAGCGGCGGCATAAAAGGCATACACTGACTACACGCGACTACAACAACAGGAGAACTTGAAATGAAACAATTGGCCATGTACATCAACGGACGCTTTGAAAACGATTTCAACGGCGAATGGCGCGACGTATTGAACCCTTCCACCGAAGAAACCATCGCCCGCGAACCTAAAGGCGGCAAAGCGGACGTTGACCGCGCCGTAGCGGCGGCGCGTGCGGCGCAACCGGCATGGGAGCGGCTGCCTGCGGTCGAACGCGGCGCGTATTTGCGCAAAATCGCCCAAGGCATACGCGAACGCGCCGACGAGCTGACCGACACCATCGTTGCCGAAGGCGGCAAAACCAAAGACTTGGCACGCGTGGAAGTCATGTTCACCGCCGACTATCTCGATTACCAAGCCGAATGGGCGCGCCGTTATGAAGGCGAAATCATCCAAAGCGACCGCCCGCGCGAAAACATTTTATTGTTCAAACGTCCGCTGGGCGTCGTGGCAGGCATCCTGCCGTGGAACTTCCCCTTCTTCCTGATTGCCCGCAAAATGGGTCCCGCTTTGGTAACGGGCAACACCATCGTCGTCAAACCCAGCAGCGTGACCCCGATCAACTGCCACATCTTCGCCGAAATCGTCGATGCCGTCGGACTGCCCGCAGGCGTGTTTAACGTGGTGAACGGTCCCGGCGCGGAAATCGGCAATGCCTTGTCCGCCCATCCGCAAGTCGATATGGTCAGCCTGACCGGCTCCGTCGAAGCAGGCCGCCAAGTGATGGAAGCCGCTTCCGCCAACATCACCAAAGTTTCGTTGGAACTCGGCGGCAAAGCGCCTGCCATCGTTTTGAAAGACGCGGATTTGGACTTGGCAGTGAAATCCATCTTGGCTTCGCGCGTCGGCAACACCGGTCAAATTTGCAACTGCGCCGAGCGCGTCTATGTCCACAGCAGCCTGAAAGACGCGTTCATTGAAAAAATGACCGCCGCCATGAAAGGCGTGCGCTACGGCAACCCTGCCGAAGCCGAAGCAGGCGCGCTGGAAATGGGTCCGCTGATTGAAGAGCGCGCCGTCAAAGCCGTTGCCGAAAAAGTGGAACGCGCCGTCAAACAAGGTGCGACGCTGGTCTGCGGCGGCAAACGCGCCGAAGGACGCGGCTATTTCTTCGAGCCGACCCTGCTGACCGACACCGACAACAACATGGACATCATGAAGGAAGAAACCTTCGGCCCCGTCCTGCCCGTTTCCACTTTCGACACGCTCGACCAAGTCATCGCTTTGGCAAACGACTGCGAATTCGGTCTGACCAGCTCCGTGTACACCACCAACCTGAACGAAGCCTTCTACGTCACCCGCCGCCTGCAATTCGGCGAAACCTACATCAACCGCGAAAACTTCGAAGCCATGCAGGGCTTCCACGCGGGCTGGAAAAAATCCGGCATCGGCGGCGCGGACGGCAAACACGGTTTGGAAGAATATCTGCAAACCCAAGTCGTTTATCTGGAAACCAATATTTGATAACGCCTTGATGTGTTGACATAAAAGGTCGTCTGAAAATTTTCAGACGACCTTTTTCTATGTTCGGACGCAACGTATTAAGGCAGGACACAAAACATCATCGCGACGGTTCAAACCAGACGATTTGTCCTTTATCGATATGTATCGGCACGGTATCGCCGGCGGGTAGCTGTCCGGCGGGCAGAAGGGTAGTCAGTTCGCCGTATTCGGGGTGGGCGAAGGTCAGGCGCAGGCTGTCTGGCAAGGGCGTGAGGGACAGGATGCGGCAGGGTGTGCCTTGCGGGTCGGGACGGATGGCGTGTGTCGGGATGTGGCGCGCATCGTCGGTGTTGGGCAGCCCGAGCAGGCGGGCGGCTTGGGCGTTGGCGGGGTGGCGGAAAAGTTCGGCGGGCGTGCCGTATTGGAGGATGCGCCCTTCGTGCATGAGGGCGATATGATCTGCCAGCGCGGCGGCTTCTTCGGGGGAATGGGTTACGAGGACGGCGGGGATGTTTTGACGGCGGATGCTCTCGTCGGTCAGGCGGTAGAGGTTGTGGCGCAGGTGGGTGTCGAGGCTGGAGAAGGCTTCGTCCAAGAGGAGCAGGGACGGTTTGATAATCAGGGCGCGGGCGAGGGCGAGGCGTTGCTGTTCGCCGCCGGAGAGGCTGCCGGGTTTGCGGCGGGCTTCGTTTTCCAAACCGATGTCGCGCAGCGCCTGCATGGTTTGTGCTTCGATTTCGGCTTTGGGCAGGCGGCGCATTTTGAGTCCGAAGCCGACGTTTTCTTGGGCGGTCAGGTGCGGGAACAGGGCGTAGTCTTGAAACATCAGCGAGACGTTGCGCTTTTCGGGCGGGACGGCGGTGATGTCCTGCCCGTCCAGCCAGACTTCGCCGCTGTCAGGTTTGACGATGCCGGCAATGATTTTGAGCAGGGTGGATTTGCCGCAGCCGGAGCGTCCGAGGACGGCAAGGGTTTCGCCTGCGGACACGGTCAGGCTGATGCGGTCGGCGACGGTTTTGCTGTCGAAGCGTTTGCAGATGTCGGTAAGTCGGAGCATGGGTTTCAGACGACCTTTTGGGGAATCGGGGAAGGAAAACGGCGGGGCGTTGGCGGGTTGGTTTATCGGCTCATTTTTCGGCGCTCAGCGGCAAAGGCTGTCCAGCCAAAGGCTTAGCGGGTGCTGCCTGTCGAGCGCGCCGTAGCGTTTGAGGGCTTCGAGGGTAACGAGCTGGGCATCGTGCATCATGGTTTGGGACAACATGGTTTCGATGAGTTGCGAAACGTTCATCAATTCAAATCCTGCGACTTCGCCGTCTTGGTTTTCGGGGCGGACGGATTCGGGCAGGACGATGTCGAAGATGTGCAGGATTTCGTTGTGGATGCCGCGCGATACGGGGCGCAGGCTGTGGATTCGGGCGGCGGCTCGGAGGTTGCCGAGGGCGGGCGGCATCAGTCCGGCTTCTTCTTCGCTTTCGCGGCAGACGGCTTCAAACGGGGTTTCGCCGCTGGCAATGCCGCCGCCGACGAGGTTGTCGAGTTTGTCGGGATCGACGGCTTTGTGCGGGCTGCGGCGGCCTATCCAAAAATGCCAGCCGCCGTCGGTTTGCACCAGTCCGTTGAGGTGGACGGCTTGGCTCATGAGTCCGAACGGGCGGAAGGCGGCGCGTTCCAACGCAAAGAGAACCTTGCCCGCGTCGTCGCACACGTCAAACTTTTCGTCGCGCCAGCCGTGCAGCAGTCCGAGGCTTTTCCATTCGTGCGCCAAGTGCTGCAAACTGTCGCCCATCGCCAGCCAGTTGTCCGTTTGCAGGCAGAGGTCGTCTGAAATTTCAGAAAGCCCTTCCTGCCAGTCTTGTTTGATCCGTTCGCGCCAAAACGGATTCAGACGACCCAAAGCCAGCCCGTTCAGATAGAGCGTGTTCCAGTCGTCCGACGCGCCGTAACTTGCCCGCGCCCAATCGTAGAGCGCGTCGTGGGTGCGGCGGTCGAGCGTTTCGGAAAAACAAGGGCGCGAAGACATGGCTGTTCCTCAATCCAATCAATACATAATCATAAAGCGGATTGTATCTGCTCCGCTTCAATTTGCAACCAACTCTATCCATAGCCGGACGGCACACGCTGCAAAGCCAAACCGCCCGAAAACCGCTATAATCGTCCCATTCTGTCGGAGGTCCAACACCATGAGCGAATTGAGCGAAATTCTCGCCTATAACCAAAATTTTGTCGAATCGGGCGAATACGAAAAATATTTCACTGACAAATATCCCGGCCGCGAACTGGCCATCCTGTCCTGCATGGACGCGCGCATCATCGAGCTGCTGCCCGACGCGCTCGGACTGAAAAACGGCGACGCCAAGCTCATCAAAAACGCCGGCGCGGTCGTTACCCATCCTTGGGGTTCCGTCATGCGCAGCCTTTTGGTCGCCGTGTTCGAACTCAAAGTCAAAGAAATCATGGTCATCGCCCACCACGACTGCGGCATGAAGGGGCTGAACGCCGCCGGTTTCCTTGAAAAAGTACACGAAAGCGACATCCCCGACGACCGCATCGAAACCTTGCGCAACGCCGGCATAGACCTCGACGACTGGCTGACCGGTTTCGACAACGTAGAAGACAGCGTCCGCCACACCGTCAAAGTCATCCGCAACCACCCGCTTATGCCCGCCGACATCGCCGTCCACGGACTCGTCATCCACCCGACCACCGGCAAACTCACCCTGGTTGTCGACGGCAGCCCCGAGGCAAAAAGCCTTTCAGACGACCCCGCCAACCCATAAACCCGAAAGGTCGTCTGAAACCCAAACAGAGCGCACACCCCACACCCAAGGACACCCATGAAAAACATCGGACTTTTCGGCGGCACCTTCGACCCCATCCACAACGGCCACCTCCACATCGCCCGCGCCTTCGCCGACGAAATCGGACTCGACACCGTCGTCTTCCTGCCCGCAGGCGACCCCTACCACAAAGACCCGTCCCGCGCCCCCGCCCAAGACCGCCTCACCATGACCGAACTCGCCATCGCCGACGACCCCCGCTTCGCCGCCAGCGACTGCGACATCGTCCGCGACGGCGCAACGTACACCTTCGACACCGTCCAAATCTTCCGCCAGCAATTCCCCGCCGCCCAACTTTGGTGGCTCATGGGCAGCGACAGCCTCATGAAACTGCACACTTGGAAAAAATGGCAGACCCTCGTACGCCAAACCCACATCGCCGTCGCCATGCGCCAAGGCGACAACCTCAACCAAACCCCGCGCGAACTCCACGCCTGGCTGGGCGAAGCCCTCCAAAACGGCAGCGTCCGCATCCTCAACGCCCCCCTGCACAACACCTCCTCCACCCAAATCCGCCAAACCCTCCAAAGCGGCAGACTTTCAGACGACCTCCCGCCCCAAGTCGCCCGCTACATCCGCGAACACAAACTGTACCAAAGCGGAAAATAGCGTAAATTCATACAGATAAGTTATAATACCGTCCAAACCCCATTTCATTCCCACCATTAGGAAAACAATGAACGAACAAGAACTGCAAGACCTGCAAAAAATGGTCGAAACCGCCGTCGAAGCCCTCGAAGACATCAAAGCCAAAGACATCTCCGTCCTCCAAACCCAAGAAAAAACCTCACTGTTCGCCCGCATGATCATCGCCAGCGGCGACAGCACCCGCCAAGTCAAAGCCCTCGCCAACAACGTCGCCGTCAGCCTCAAAGAAGCCGGCTTCGAAATCCTCAGCACCGAAGGCGACAGCGGCGAATGGACGCTCGTTGACGCAGGCGACCTCGTCGTCCACGTCATGCTGCCCGCCGTCCGCGATTTCTACGACATCGACACCCTCTGGGGCGGCGAAAAACCCAGCTTCCACGCCGGCGCGCAAAAACCCTGGCACGCCGCCGACTAAGCCATCATCCCAAGCCGTCTGTGCATACAGACGGCTTTATTGCGCACACCTGAACCCCCTTTGCCCAAACCGAAGTTTTCAGACGACCCCTTGACCGAACAACCAAAATATCGGATTCAAAAATCCCGTTTCACCATCATTCAAACCAAAAGGTCGTCTGAAAACTTTCAGACGACCCCATCCGACCAAGGAAACCCATGAACATCACCGTCCTCGCCGTCGGCACCAAAATGCCCCGCTGGGTGGACGAAGCCGTCGGCGAATACGCCAAACGCTTCGGACGCGACGTCGCCTACACCCTCAAAGAAATCAAACCCGAAAAACGCGGCGCAGGCGTCAACGCCGCACAAGGCATGGCGGCGGAAGAAAAACGCATCCTCGAAGCCATCCCCCAAGGCGCATTCCT